>CAYGZM010000259.1:0-4489 GCA_964354365.1 uncultured Pirellulales bacterium | reverse complement strand
GGTTTCGCAGGGTGTGGCAGCCTCAAATCCGAAGGATTTGGGGATGGTTGCACCGCTTTCGTAGTTTTGCCATCCCCAACCTGCGCTTGAGGCTGCCACCCAGAATTGAACCATACCGCGATTTCTTGAATAATCGAAGGGGCCGCTACGACTTATTTGTGGTCAGTCGGAAGAAAAGTGTATAATGATAAGGAGACAACGCGATGTCGGAAAACGAGAACATTCTGTTACGGCGGTTTGCCGCGAGCGGCGACGCGGAAGCCTTTGCAGAAATTGTGCGGCGACATGCTGGGCTTGTGTATGCGGCCTGCCTGCGTGTCCTGGCGGACAAGGACAGGGCCGCAGACGCCGTGCAGGAGACATTTCTGCAGTTGCTGCGCAACGCCGAGATCATTACCGGGTCGGTGCCCATGTGGCTGCACAGGGTGGCGACCCGCAAGGCCATCGACGTGATCCGCAGGGATTCGTCGCGAAGGCAGCGGGAAGTGACGTACGCGGCCGACAAACCGCGACGAGCCAATGCCTGGCAGGATATATCACGGCAGGTCGATGAGGAGTTAGATGAGCTTGATGAGCAGACGCGGAGTATTCTCATACAGCGCTTCTTCGAAGGCCTGACTACGAAAGATATTGCATTCAGAGAAACCATTTCGCAGCCGACTGTCTCCCGCAGGATCGAATCGGGTGTGCGGAGATTGCGGGATAGTCTCCGCAAGAAAGGGATATTGATCAGCACAGCCGCACTGTTCGGCCTGCTGGGCGAGAACGTCATCCAGGCGGCCCCGGCGGTTGTCCTCAAAGAGCTGGGCAAGATCGCGCTGGTCGGAAGCCAGGCTGCGGCGGCAGCCGGAGCAGGCGCCGCTGCAACGGCGTCCGGCGCGGGCGCCCAAGCGGCGGCCGGCGTGCTCACGGGCATCAAGCTCAAGGTAGTCACGGCAGCGGCAGTAGCGGTAGTCGGCGTCGGCTCGGTCGTGACCTATAACGAGGTCACACGGCCTGCAAAGCCTGCGCCATCCGTAACGCATAGCGCCACGACGCGATATACCGGTGGCTCGTCAGCGAGGCTGCCGGAGCCCGTGGCGGTGCAGCCAGGCCCCCGCACGGGCAACGCGACGCAAAGCCCGGACTTGTCGGAATTGGAGAGGGCGGCGTGGGAGCAGATATTTGCCGAGCACAAGGGCGGCGCGCCTCCTGCCGGGCCTGTTTCTGAGCCGGTCGATACGCCCAACGAGCCTTCTGCAGAGGTTCCAATTAGCGGCTTTGCGATGGGATCCACCGGCGAAGCCCCCCCAGCCGAGACGCCTGAAGGACCCGTCGAAGCCGAGCCAAACAAACCTCCAGCGGGCTATGGCGGAATGGGCGGGGCCTACTTCGGCACATCTTACGAGACACCACAACCACCAGAGCCGCCACAGCCACCACAGCCTCCGCCGCCTCCTGAGCCCGACAGCCCTGAGCAATAGTAAGCTGAGCGTCAAGATGGGATGGGGGCGTGAGCTTAGGTGATACGGGCATCTGAAACAATCGCACTACTACAACATTTCGTAAATTGCGCGGCTATGAGACAAAAAGATTGTAATTGTTTTGATAGATTTCTCCACTCGCTTCGCTCGGTCGAAATGACAGGGTGGGGGGAACTCGGTCGAAATGACAGGATAGTCATAGAACTTATGAAATGCGGCACTACGAAGGGAGCTATCGGTGGGACACACAGAGCGGAATTTGTTCGTTATGCTTTTGGTCTTGGTTTCTGCGGCGTCGGTCTGCACGGCGGAGTCCGTAACGAGTACGCCGAGGCCGCAGCGTTCCGCGGTTCTTGAACTGCCGGCCCGGTACGCTCAAGGGCAGTCCGCTAAGCGTGGACCCGGTTCCCAAACAGGTCTTGGCGGCGAAGAGGGCCGCGTATCCGGGGCGGCTCGCATAGTCCATTTTCCCGCCGACAGATCGTTGGGGAAGCTCCACACGCAAGATGCCGATACTGTCAGAGAGCTTACAGATTGGTTCCATTGGACCGGGACGGGGGAGGGTGAGCGGGAGTTTCTTTGTGAGGCGCAGGGGGACGTTCAGGTTCCTGCGGGCAAGCGGCTGAGCCTGACGGTCACCAAGGCCGGCTCACGAAATTTGGCGGCGCTGGCACAACTGAGGTCCGACGACCTGTACGGTCTTAGCTTTGAAGTTTCGCTTGCGGGGTCTATGACACTGCCGGAAGGATGGATGAAGCATATTGCTCATCTGACCGGCTTGAAGTCCCTCGCTCTGGCGGTGCGGGGCGCGAGCCACGTGGAAATGGAATCTATGAAGGCACTGGCGTCTCTTGAGTACCTGCACGTGCCCGACAGTCTTACCGACGCGGGGCTGGCATACATTGCTGAACTGCCGTCGCTGAAAGGCCTGTACTTCGAGGGCAAAGACAGCCGGGTGACGGACGCCGGTCTGCAGCATATAGGCAAGCTGACCTCACTGGAGGAGTTGTACCTTAAAGGCGAGCGGATGGGCGATGCCGGTCTGGCGTATCTGCGAGATTTGCCGCGACTCAAGTATCTTTGCCTTTACGGCAGCCGGTTCACCGACAAAGGTATGGTCAATGCCAAGCAGATGTCCTCATTAAGGATTCTCAGTTTCCATGAGAGTCTCTGCCGGATTACGGATGCGGGCCTGGCGGATATATCGCAGATACCCAACCTGGCAATCCTCTGCCTGCATGGGATAAGGGGTATCACCGACGCCGGCGCGGCGCACCTGACAAAGATGCGTTCGTTGAAGAAGCTCAACCTCGGCAGCTCACAAATCACCGATAGAGGGCTGGCCTATCTGTCACAGATCAAGACGCTCGAACAAATCGACCTTCCGCAAGACCAAAAGGGGATCACGGATGCAGGTCTGGCCCGTATAGCCGAGCTGCCGAACCTCAAGGCGCTTCACATATCGAGGATACACTTCAACGACCCTAAGATGAACAAGGAGTATTACACCGACAAGGGCCTGGAGGCCCTTGCCAAGTGCCACGGCCTTGAGGAGCTGAGTATCGGCAGCCCCGGCATCACCGATGCCGGGATGGACCACGTGGGCAAATTAGGCAACTTGAGAAGTCTGAATCTTTTCGGATGCGACAACGTGACGGATAAGGGATTGGCAAAGTTGGCGGAACTGAAATCCCTGACAAATCTGTACATCTCGTACGCCGGCGTAACCATATCGGGCCTGAACCGGCTGAGCTCGCTGTCGAACCTGACCAGGCTGCACGTGTATGACCTGCGGCGCGGCGGAGCCGTGCTTGACCTGTCGGGCCTGGCGAACCTCGAAGACATTATTTTTTCGTTTGGGCGCAAGTCGGGTGATACGTTTACCGACGCGGACCTGGTTTGCCTGGGGGGTCTGAAGCAGCTTAAGGGCCTGCAGATTGGCCCTCGTGGTTATACCGACAAGGGCGTCGCTTCGCTGACCGGTCTTGTGAGATTGGAGAGACTCAGTATCGGCGGCACCGAATTGACGGATGAGGCCTTCAAACACGCAGGGAATATGAAGAGACTTCAGCTTCTGAACATTTCGGATGGGGTCTGGGACAGCGGCAAGTCGGCCTGGGGCAGCGGCGGAGGCTTTACTGATAAGGCGCTAAGCTACCTTGAAGGTCTAACGCAGCTCAATATGCTCGAGATCAGTTCCGAACATATCTTTAGCTCGGCGGCAGTGCAGCGCCTGCGCAAAGCGCTGCCGGGCCTGGATTCTATAAGAGTCAACACCGGCAACGCTATGCGCGAGCAGTCTTCATCTTCGGGACGACAGGGGCCGGCTGCGAATACGCCGACGCGATAACCGGTGCGCACCAGGTAGGGCAGCGGCGGTTTCTGAGTTGCGTGTGCAGCGAACTGCAAGCTAAAGTGGTGTAGATATGGATACGTACCTGACGGCGATTAGTGTTTGGGTGTGTCTATCGGCCGCGGCCTCCACTGCGACCCCGACGCCCTCGGAATTACTCGATAAATATGCGCAGACTCAAGATAAGCTTCAATCTTACATCATAAAGCGCTGGATGAATCCGAGGAAGATGCTCCCGAGCGTAGCGATTAGATGCCGATCGGCTGTCTGGCTGCGGCACCGATGAAATTCGAGGAAACGCCGATGGGCTGTGCAAGAAGAGTATGTGTCGTTGCAATCATGCCTTGGGCTGCCCGAACGCCGCTCTGCGCCGGCCTGCCTGCACAACCGAGTTAGGAGATGCAAATGCCGTACAGCAGAATAAGACTGACAACTACAGCGGTTATCTGGGTCTGTGTACCCTTGTCTCTTTGCACGGCTGAATCTGTCGCGGGCGGTACGAACCCTCAGCGTGCAACCGTCTATGACTTGCTCAGCCGGTACGCTCAAGGGCAGTCCGCTAAGCGTGGACCCGGTTCCCAAACAGGTCTTGGCGGCGAAGAGGGCCGCGTATCCGGGGCGGCTCGCATAGTCCATTTTCCCGCCGACAGATCGTTGGGGAAGCTCCACACGC
>CAYGZM010000258.1:0-4514 GCA_964354365.1 uncultured Pirellulales bacterium | reverse complement strand
TCTTTTATGATTTTCTTCAATAATTACCTAAGCGATTACGAGACAATACATTGCCGTTGAAAAGAAAAAATCAACAAACGATTTTTTCTTTTCTAAGTAGGCCTAACCTGCAATTTTGCAGAAGCCTTAGACTCCTAAACAAGCGGCGTCTGCCCGGGTATCGCCACCGGCTGCATCTCCAGAGCGCCAAATTCGTACTTTTCGGGCCGAAGATCCAGCTTTGAAGCATTCATCGCCCAGTCCCATTTAAGAGCCCGGCCAGTATAAGCACTCATCCTGCCCATTATCGAAGTCAACGAACTCTCGGCGATCCGCTTGCCCTCGTTTAGTCGCTTACCCTCACGGATCGCCGAGATTTGGTCTGCATGCTGCCGCAATTCAGGATTCCACGCCGGCCCATCGTACTTGAACGGCTTTGCCCCTTCGATAATCGCATTGGCAAAGTCAAGGTACGCCGAGCCTTTCGTCCCAACAACGTGCTGGTCGCACCGGTCCGAAGCCTGGTCAATCTGCGCCCCCATATATTCGATCCGCACGCCGTTCGGATACTCATACTCCACCGCGAAATGGTCATAGACGTTGCCGTACTCCGCGCCGGTCCGCACCTGGCGCCCGCCCATACCGACGCACTGCACCGGGTGCGCACCCAGCGCCCAGTTCATAATATCGAGATTGTGCACGTGCATCTCGGCTATAAAATCCCCGCTAAGCCACGTCAGGAAAAGCCACCGCCGCAACTGCCACTCCATATCCGTCCACTCCGGCTGACGCGGCGTCGGACCCCAGTCCATCATCCCGCTGCCAATCCGCACGCACTGCCCGCCAACAATCTCGCCGATATCCCCATCGTGAATTCGCTTGACCCCCTCCATCAAATGCGCAATACGCCGCATCTGCGTGCCGGCCACTATCGTCAGACCCTTCTTGTCCGCCAGCTCCGCAGATTCAATCACCGACCGAACGCCCACCGGGTCCACCGCTACGGGCTTCTCCATAAACACGTGCTTGCCCGCCTCAACCGCCGCCCTCAGATGTTCAGGCCGAAAATGCGGCGCCGTCGTAAGTATCACTACATCGACATCGCACGCCAGCACCTTCTTGTGCGCATCCCACCCCACAAAGCACGTCTCATCCGTCACCTTCACCTTGTCCGGCAGGTTCGTTTGCAGCATATTGCGCGCGCTGTCGAGTTGGTCCTTGAAAAGATCGCCCATCGCCGCAAGCTCAACGTTCTCGCCGGCATTCAGAAAGTTCGACCCGTCATGCCTGCCCCTCCCGCCGCAGCCAATCAAGCCGACGCGAATCTTGTCGCTGCCCGCTGCATACATTCTGCTCGTACCCGACGCCAACGCCGCCGCACCAACCGCCGCCGACGCCCTCATAAAATCCCGACGCGAGAGCTCTCTTCTCGTTTCGTTCGTCTTTGCCTTCATAAATTACCCTTTCCCTATGAGCGTCCAACAAAAAGAAACCTCACTCTGTGTCATTCCCGCGAAAGCGGGAATCCAGAAACCTTGTCTTTGTGGACAAACTCTGTTAGAGCCTCTAAACTACTTCAACCTCGACCTCCAAACCGACAACGCCGAAGCTATGCGCCTGCAAACGCAAGCCAAACCCAGGCGCCTCAAAACTGCCACATATCGCCGGACAATCGCTCTAAAGCGTACCCCCAACTACCCTCACTGTCAACCCCAATTACCAGCTTGAACCGCACCAGCCTTTTCGTAATGACCTCACGCGTGGTTTCCCATCATTGCGAGGTCCGCCGTTAGGCGGGCCGTGGCAATCTCAACGGTTGAACAATGCAATTTGCCAACAACCCCATTGCAGCGATTCGGCCTCGTCCTGCTGGCCCGCCGGAAGTGCCGACCGGACCCCGCCCATCGGCGCCTGCCCCTCGAACCAAACCCACCCCACCAAAGCATTCGCTTGCACTTTGTCATAATATATTCCTCCTGCCTTCTTGTCCTGCCGCATTGCAGTTGATATACTTCTTGCCTTGATTCTTTCACGCCGATTGTGTAACTTTGGAGCCGGTCTCTTTGCTCAAATGAATTTTCTTATTCGATTGTCTCAAGGGTCTCAAATGAGCCGACAAACCATCGCCATCCTTGATTTCGGCAGTCAATACGGCCAGTTGATTGCTCGCCGCGTCCGCGAGCATAACGTCTATTCACGTATTTGCCGCGCCGACATCAAAGCAGACGAGCTGGCCGCGTTGCCCGTCAAGGGCCTAATCCTCTCCGGCGGCCCCGCGAGCGTATATGAAAAAAATGCCCCCAAATGCGACCCCAAAATCTTCGACCTCGGCGTCCCGATTCTGGGCATCTGCTACGGAATGCAGTTGGGCTGCCAGGCCCTCGGCGCCACGATAGTCCCCGCAAAAAAACGCGAGTACGGGCGGACCAACCTCTCAATCCTCGACAAAATGGATTTGTTTGCGAATCTGCCCGACTCCATCACCGTCTGGGCCAGCCACGGCGACCAGATCGGCGAATCGAGCAGCGATTTTGTCAAGCTGGCGACCACAGATACCTGCCCCTTTGCCGCCGTAAGACACAAAGAAAAACCCTTCTTCGGCGTCCAGTTCCATCCCGAAGTCTCGCACACACCCAAAGGCCCGCACATTCTAAAGAACTTCCTCTACGACATCTGCGGCTGCGACGGCGACTGGAAAATGAGCGATTTCGTCAGCGAAACGACCGAGGCCGTCCGCACGCAGGTCGGCGACGCAAAAGTGATATGCGGCCTCAGCGGCGGCGTCGATTCATCCGTCGCCGCATCACTCATTCACAAGGCCATAGGCGATCAGCTCATCTGTATCTTCGTCGATAACGGCCTGCTCCGAAAAAATGAATCCGAAAGCGTCGTCTCAACCTTCCGCAATCACTTCCACATGGACCTCCGCGTCGTTGATTGGTCGAAGCAGTTCCTCAAAAAGCTGGCCGGCGTCACCGACCCTCAAAAGAAACGCAAAATAATCGGCCACGAATTCATCGAGGCCTTCAAATCCGAGGCTCGGAAAATACCCAACGCCAAATTCCTCGCCCAGGGCACCCTCTATCCCGACGTTATCGAATCGGGCCACAAGGACGGAAATCCCGCCGCAAATATCAAGCTCCACCACAACGTCGGCGGCCTGCCCGCAGAGCTCGGCTTCGAGCTTATCGAGCCGCTCCGCGACCTGTTCAAAGACGAGATCCGCGTTGTCGGCGAATACCTCGGCCTGCCCGAAGACATCGTCTGGCGGCATCCATTCCCCGGCCCGGGCTTAGCCGTCAGAATCATTGGGGATGTAACGCCAGACAGGCTCGAAATCCTCCGAGCCGCCGATGAAATCCTCATCGACGAAATCAAATCCGCCGGCCTCTACAGAAAGGTCTCCCAGGCCCTCGCTGTCCTGCTGCCCATCTCCACCGTCGGCGTAATGGGCGACGAGCGAAGCTACGAAAACGTCATCGCCGTCCGCGCCGTCGATTCCGTCGATTTTATGACCGCCGATTTCTCCCAAATCCCCTACGAGACCCTCGGCCTGATCGCCTCTCGCATAATAAACGAGGTCCGCGGCGTTAACCGAGTCGTCTATGACATCTCCAGCAAACCCCCCGCTACAATCGAATGGGAGTGACGGCAAGCACCGCGCCGACGTCACCCTGAGCTTGCCCGCCGGTCCTTGGGTGGGCTTGCTTGGGCTGAGCGTAGTATTGTAGCACGGGCTTCCAGCCCGTGAATCAACCCGCACTATCTCACCGCCCATAGTCATTGCGAGGCCCGCAGGGCCGGGGCAATCTCTCGTCCGGGAAGCGGAATAAGGCGTTTCTGCGTTTGAAATTGGCTTTGATTTGGCTTCGTTTTCTTGGACTCCTAAGGCCGATTTATCTTCATAATATCTTTTGTCACAGACGGTTGCGCTCATTTCGGTATCGGGTAAATTGGCTTTGATTGGGTTTGTATTTCGTATCGCGTATTGCGTATCGCGGGGGGACTGTTTTCGCATTTCGTATTTCGTCCCGGCGGGGCGGGGGAATTGGGTTTGATTGGCTTTGTTTTTTGGGGCGGGGCGAAGCGGAATATTGGTATAAATCTTTGGGGGAAAAGAGGTTGCGTTGGTTTTGGCTTTGGGCAAATTGGGTTTGTTTTGCATAATTGACTCATAAGGTCCTGGAAGGCTGGGCAGGATGGGCGGTTGAGGCAGAAGACAGGACACAGAAGACAGGAGACAGAAGACAGGAGACAGGATACAGAAGAGGGATTCCCGATGAATGGGGATGTTCGCTTTACTACGACTTGGCTTAGACATTGATCACCTCCTATTTTGTTAGATGTATATTATATACGATGGGCAGTTAGATGTCAAGTGAATTTCCTGCAACGAAGGCACAAAGGCACGAAGAAAACCACAGATTTGAGGATTGGACGCGCATTCACGCAGATTTTCACGGGAATTAGGCCAGCCACAGAGGACTTGGCGCGGCTTCGGGCCTTTGGCCCTCAGCCGCAACCAAAAAGTTCGT
>CAYGZM010000257.1:0-4517 GCA_964354365.1 uncultured Pirellulales bacterium | reverse complement strand
CAACTGGATACCGGCCACACCCTCGCCCGGCGGGTAAGTTCTGAGACGAAAGGGGAATCTGCGACGTAAATTCAGTTTGTATGCCATAACGTCCAGCACTATTCCTGAGGCTGGGCGTGGAACTCCTTGCGCTACAAGGACTTAGCGTATTCGCAAAAGCCGAATTTCAGGCCAAAGGTGTTGAATAAGTTGGCCGAATATGTTATATTAGAATGAGTTCTGCAAAACTGCAGGTTAGACCTATATTGTTGAAGAAAATCTCTTTTATGATTTTCTTCAATAATTACGTAAGCGATTATGAAACAATACATTACCGTTGAAAAGAAAAAATCAACAAACGATTTTTTCTTTTCTAAGCAGGCCTAACCTGCAATTTTGCAGAAGCCTTATATTGGATAGTAAGGAGTTGGTGTGGTCTGTGTTTGGGGCCGATAAGACGCCAAATACGGAAGCGTAACGTGTATTCTGTCCTATTCGAGGAAGGAGATAGAAGATGCTCGGGTCTCTGAGAGTTTTTCTGCTTGTTGCTGCAATGGGCATATCTTTGGCCGGTTCGGTGTGGGCGGCCTGTCCGGAAGAAGATTTAACCGGCGATTGCCGAGTCGATTTCAACGACGTCAAGTTCATGGCGGATCGGTGGCTGGATCCTCCCGGAAGTCCTGCTGATATACTTGGGGCGGACGGGGTGAATTGGGGCGACTTCGCCGTGCTGGCGAATAACTGGGGTGCGGTGGGGGACGCCACAGGTTCGCTGCGCGTGAGCATTTCGCCGCTGGAGGTCATCGTTGACGGCGCCCAGTGGCGCGTTGACGGGGGACTGTGGCGTGACAACGGGACGACGGCGAGCGACCTGGCTGTGGGGCCGCATACGGTTGACTTCGTTGACGTTCCGGGCTGGACGAAGCCGAGCAGCGAAGTGGTGCAAATCAGCGAAGGCGAGCTGACAGGCATTGAGGGGACATATACGCGGCAGCTTGGGTCGCTCAAGGCCGATATTGGACCGGCGGATGCCGTCAGCGCGGGCGCACAATGGCGGGTTGACGGGGGTGCCTGGCGGGGAAGCGGCGACAGGGCGGACAATTTGTATGCAGGCTCGCACACTGTTGAGTTCAAGGAGGTTGGCGGCTGGGTGAGTGCGGCTCTGCGGACGGTGATAGTGAACGAGGGCCTGACAACGAGCATTACAGGCACATATTCGCAGCCATTGGTCATCAGCGAGTTTCTGGCGAGCAATCACAGCAGGCCGCCACTGAAGGAGGGGGATTTGCTGGACGAAGACGGGCAGTCCTCCGACTGGATCGAGATTTACAATCCGACGGATATAAGCATAGACCTTGAGGGCTGGTATCTGACGAACAGCGATTCGAACCTGGCGAAGTGGGAGTTTCCGGCGGGCGTGACGCTTGAGAGCGGCGAGTTTCTGGTGGTCTTTGCGTCGAATAAGAACCGTCGCGATCCGAACAACCCGTTGCACACAAACTTTGAGCTGGACAGGAACCCGATGTATCTGGCGCTTGTGGGGCGGGACGGCTTTAGCGTGGTGCATTCGTATTCGCCGCAATATCCGGATCAACTGCCGGACGTTTCTTATGGGCTGGCGCAGGGCGCGACGAAGCTGCTGGATACCGGTGCGACGGTTTCTTATTACGTGCCCACTGCAAGCGACGCGACGAAGGACTGGACGGCAGTTGATTTTGCCGATGCGGCGTGGCAGACCGGCAAGACAAGTATCGGGTTCGGCAGTCTCACGGTCAGTTCGGGCGTGAACTATGAGTATTACGAAGGATACTGGGACTGGCTGCCCGACTTTGACTCTCTGACGCCCGTCAGCAAAGGGACGGTCGAGGACTTCGACATCACGCTACGGAGGCGGAATGACTCCTTTGGTTTCCGTTTCAGCGGCTCGATTCAGATTACGACGGCGGGGACGTACACGTTCTATACCGCTTCCGACGACGGCAGCCAGTTGTACATCGACGGCGGTCTTGTGGTGAACAACGACGGCCTGCATTCGATGCAGGAGATGTCGGGCAGCATCTATCTGACTGCCGGTATGCACCCGATCACGGTTACGTTCTTTGAGGGAAGCATCGATGAGGGTTTGATCGTGAGCTACTCGGGGCCTGGGATATCGAAGATGGAGATTCCGGGCAGCGTGCTGTGGATTGGGCCGACGACGAACGTGGAGGCCCAGATGAAGACGGTCAACGCCTCGCTGTGGGTGCGTATGGAATTCAATCTCGAGGAAGGGCAGGCTGCGACATTTGATACTCTGGCGTTGCGGATGAAGTACGAGGACGGATACGCGGCGTATCTGAATGGGCAGTTGGTCGCCTGGGACAACGCGCCGAGCCCGCTGATCTGGAACTCTGCGGCGCTTTTGGACCGGCCCATCGAGGATTCAGCGGCGTTCACTTCCACCAATTTGATGCCGTATCTTGGTCATCTGCGGGTGGGCAAGAATGTGCTGGCGATTCACGCGCTAAACGACAACAAGAACAACAGCGAATTCCTGCTTCTTCCGGAGTTGGTCTGCACGAGCGGGTCGGAGGCTTATCAGTATTTCTTGCTGCGGACGCCGGGCAAGTACAACGTTACCGGGGCGATGGGCGCAACCGGCGAGGTGTGGTTCAGCCACGAGCGAGGTTTCTACAGCAGCCCGTTCGATCTGACATTGTCCACAGAGACCTACGGTGCGGAGATTCGTTACACGAGGGACGGCTCGACTCCCACGGCGAGTCACGGGGATGTTTATCCCGGCTCGCCGATTCGCATAAGCAAGACTACTGCTTTGCGCGCCGTTGCGGTCAGGCCGGGGTATCTGGACTCCGAGGTTATGACGCACACGTATGTCTTTATCAGTGACGTTATAAGGCAATCGCCTAACGGCGAGCTGCCGGGAACGGGCTGGCCGGCGAACGTCAACGGTCAGGCGATGAACTATGGAATGGACAAGTATATTGTTAATCATGCGACGTGGGGACCTCAGATGGATGATGCGTTGCTGGCAATTCCCTCGATCTCTATGGTGACGGATCTTGGGAACCTTTTTGATCCTGTGAGGGGTATTTACGTGAACGCAGGCGGGCACGGTCGAGATTGGGAGCGGCCGGCATCGATTGAACTGATTAACCCTGACGGGAGCGACGGGTTCCATATAAACGCCGGCGTGCGTATTCGCGGGGGTTATAGCCGCAGCGGGGGAAATCCCAAGCACGCCTTTCGGCTGTTCTTCAGGTCCGAGTACGGCGAGGCAAACCTCAAGTTCCCGCTGTTCGACGACGAAGGAGCAGAGGAATTTGACAAGATTGACCTTCGCACCGCGCAGAACTACTCCTGGAGTTATGCGAACGACAGCGCCAATACGATGTGCCGCGAGGTCTGGGCGCGCGATAGTCAGGGTTTGATGGGCCAGCCTTATACGCGAAGCCGATACTATCATCTCTACATTAACGGGCAGTATTGGGGTCTTTACCAGACGCAGGAACGTGCTGAGGCTTCTTATGCTGCAACGTATCTCGGCGGCAAGAGCGAGAATTACGACACTGTCAAAGCCACCGGCCCGAACGGCGGCTATACTATCGAGGCAACGGACGGCACGCTCGATGCGTGGCAGGAGTTGTGGGATCTTGCCAACCTGGGCTTCTCAAGCAATACGAACTACTATCGTGCTTTAGGGCTCAATCCCGACGGGACGCGAAATCCCAGCTACCCGGTCCTGGTGGACGTGGACAACATTATCGACTATATGATTATGGTCTTTTTCGATGGGGACCGTGATGCGCCAATTTCATGGTTCCTGGGTAACAATAATCCAAACAACTGGTTCGGCGTCCGTGACCGGACGGGCGAGGAGGGATTCAAATACTTCGTTCACGATGCCGAGCACATTATGTCAAGAGGCCTTACGGACCGCACCGGGCCATATCCGGCCGGCGACCAGTTCGAGTACAGCAACCCGCAGTGGATTCACCAGGAGCTGATGCGCCACCCGGACTACCGATTGCAGTTCGCCGACCACGCATACAGGCATTTGCTTAACAAGGGGCTGCTGACTGCGTCGCAGGCAATCGCCCGCTTCCGGGCCCGAGCCAACCAAATCGATATGGCAATTATCGCCGAATCCGCACGCTGGGGCAGTTCCTCACTTAACAAGACCACCTGGCAGGCTGCGGTGAACAATGAAATCAACAATTTCTTCCCCACCCGTGCGACCACGATCATAAACCAGTTAAAGAATGCGCGGCTCAGAGACGGCAGCCTCGCTCCGCTTTATCCGAGCATCGAAGCCCCGTCCTTCAGCCATTCGGGCGGGGAGGTGCCGAAGGGACAAGCGCTTACGATGAGCGCCGCGAGCGGCAAGATTTATTATACAACGGACGGCAGCGACCCGCGGCTGCCGGTTGCGCAGTCCGACGGCGGGAGCACCGTTACGCTTGTTGCTGAGAATGCTACCAAGCGCGTGCTGGTCCCAACCGGAGCGATCAGCGATACCTGGCGTGGCGGCGTGTACTTCA
>CAYGZM010000256.1:0-4522 GCA_964354365.1 uncultured Pirellulales bacterium | reverse complement strand
CGTATAGGTGAAAACCTTGTTGTACTTTTTTGCCAAGTCCCAGCCATCAAGCGTGAGAGTGATCCCATTCAATCCATTCACGTGTTGGTGGCGTTTTATCGTTGTTGGCCTTCGACTATCCTTTCAAAACTGTCGCGGCTTCGATCCTGCCGTGATCCCTTCATCGAGATCGGCGAGCAGTTGGCGGGCCTTGGCTGCTGCGGGCGTCGTTGGGTATTCATCTGTGACCTGCTTGAGGAACTTACGAACCCTCACACTCTTTTGGGGGTACTTCTCTGCCACCTCCGCCCATGAGACATCCCTTCTCTTAAGCCTTTCTCTCGTCAACACAAGGGCCGCATCCATGTGCATTTGTGCAGTGGCAAGGATACGCTGGGCCTGGGCTATCTGACCGGGCATAGGGTTCGGCTCCTGGGTCGGGCAGGTAATAGGCGGGGTCTTCGGCGGGGCGTATTCGAGTGCGACCAGGCCCTGTTCGAACCATACGGCATCAGGCAGGCTATGCCCCCATCGCGGCACCACTATATACTCTACTCTCTCGAAACCATCCAGAACGAGGGCGTTATAATGGACTTTGTCTTCCAGGGCAGAGTACACTCGGTCACGTCCGCCCCTCATCAGGACCAGACTTTTGGTCTTCTTGATTTTGTCGAGGTCGCCCTTCCATGTCGGCGGATACGCATTCAGCGTCGGCTCCCACTGTCCGTTCTCGGCCTTATGCGCCATGTAGAACGCCCCTCCCATCAAGAAATAACCGCCGCTGAAGACATCAGGGAAGGCACGAAGCAGAAATGCCGCCACGCCCCCACCCGCAGAGAAGCCCGAGACGTACAGGCGTCCCTCATCTATGTTGTAGAGCTTTTTCATATTATGTACCGCGTCGAGCGGCATGCGCGCACGGGCAAAGGCAGCAGCGGGGCTCTTCGGATACGCCGAGATGCAGATGAGCTTGTGCCTGGTGAAGACCTCCCGCCATGCCGGCGGCACGGGTGCCACGCCCGTCCAGACAAAAAGGCCATGCGGCACGTCCGGCCTGTAACTGGCGGGGACGAAGACCTCGAACGACTCTCGGGACACGTCGTACTCTACGGAGCCGGGTGGGGCTACCTGCGGGCCATTGGCATCTATTCGGGCGAGCAGGACGTCCAGCTTGCTCAACGGGCTCTGCTCGGTGAATGTCAATCGCAAGGGCCGCGTGGCCAGAGGCGCTATCACCGCCTGCCGGCCACCTGGGCTCCTCGCTGCGACTCCCAGGACCAAGGCCACGATTATCTCCGTCATCATCTGTTGCCCCCAGGACTATCCACACCAAGATTCATGTTGTGATTCATGTATAACGTGCAATGATGCTCTATGCAATCTAATACAAGCGTATGCATGATAAGACCGCGATAACCATATCAAAAACCGCATTTTTCACTACGCCCGGCAGGATTCGAACCTGCGACCCCCGGTTTAGGAAACCGATGCTCTATCCTACTGAGCTACGGGCGCTCTAATGCTTAAGCTCTTCTAACATAACAACTTACCACACGCGCCGTCAATCCCTTCTTAGGTGCTAGAGTGGGCGCGCAACAAGTGCGCAACAAAACTGCTATTCATTACATCGGCACTTACAGCTCGGGCACGCTGGAGTAAGTCTTCTCGAACTGCCAGGTAAAATTGGCGGGTTGTCTCAAATTCGGCATGACCGGCGAGAGTCATGACATCGTATTCAGATAAGCCATTGAAGAGCCATCTGGTTAGACATGTACGACGCAGATCATGAAATTCACCCTGGTCAATTCTGGCATGGGCCAAAATAGCCCTGAACTGACGGTTAAAGTTGTTGACAGGACATTTCCCATGGCTCATCGTCCACTTGCCGTGCTGCCGGTTCTGTTGTATTCGGTTATAGCGCTTGGACGGCACAAACACATAGGGATAGCCTTCAGGCTGCTTTGCCTGATGTTCAGCCAGCAATAGAACAACTTCTTCTGTCAAAGGCAGTGTGCGCCTGTCCGTATCCTTGATATGCCATTCCCACGTCTGGTCGGTATCCTTCTTAGGTGATACATCAATTGTCTGCCGGTCAAAATCGATATTCCGCCAAGTAGTGTTGAGCAATTCTCCACGCCTCATACCAGTACATAGAGCTACGACAATCAACAAATCCCAGGGTACACAGGGTGACCAGTTGCTATGACAAAAGAACTCCGTTGCGTTTTTTAGCAAACGATCACATTCTTCGTCGGAATAAACATGAACCGTTCGCCTCGGGACTTTTGGTCTGGGCACGTGCTGGAGTGGATTCTTTTCCAGTTGGCCTCGTTCTACTGCCAGTTGAAAGAGTCGCTTTAAGGCGCTGATCTTTTTGTTGACAGTGGCCAGACTATTCCCTCTCTCCAAACACGCCCGCACAAAACGTTCGCCATGCTGATGTTCTACCCTTAGGTAATCAATGTTGCCAATTGCTTTTATGAGATGTTTCATCGCAGTCTCTTGTTCTGCAAGGGTACTTTCACGAACTTGGCCACGGGTTCGTCTCTGGCTATCCTTTAGAAACCTGCTGAGTTTCATGGACTCTGGCAAGGTAACGCCCATACGCAATTCTCGCTCTTTTTGGTCTCGCTGCCGTTTAGCTTTACGCCAGTCGGCATGGCCTAGCGAAATCTGCCGCCTTTTACCGTTTTCATCCTTGTAATCGAGAAAATACTTGTATGTTTTGCCGTCACGCGACGGCCTTGTCCTAAGCCTTACCAGCTTTTTCATTTTTTGCCTCCTTTCTGATGCTGGCCTGTAGCTTGGGTTGATCCAGGCCAAATCATAACCGGCGATTCGCTCGAGCGCAACATGATTATTTTCCGACTGTTGTTTTTTTCTTGATCCATTCTCTTATCTCCTCAAGGGGATAAAGAGGCTTACCACATATGTGAATTCTCGGAAGGTCATGCATCCGCTTGAGGTTTTCGATGACATTGTGAAAGTCGTGGGACTTGCTGACCTCTGGAATCCGCAAAAAGACAATAAGCTCGCCCTCAGTAAGAAGTTCTGGCCAAACCGTAAGACCTCCATTGCCGTTGGATAGGACGGCAGGCGCTACGAACGGACTTGTCGTTTCTTCGTCTTTGGGCAACATCAGTATTCTCAAGACATCTTCTATTTCCCGCAAGAATTCCTGGCTTCAATTCCCGGTTAGCAATACTTCGCTCCATTCTGCGATGCCAACACCTTACTCGCAATTGCAGTGGTTGTGGGTAATACCGACAGCTGCCCGAACAGACCTTGTCTCCTTGCACAAAGCCACAATAGGGATCGTCCCCGTAGGCTGCCAAGCTGACTTAACGATGCAGGAGAGTTGCCGATAGATTTCGATCCTTTGCTCTTCGGGGATGTGGCGGTGCATTCCGTCTTTTGTGAGCTCGGTCGGCGTCCATTCTATCGGCGGCAGACCCCACTCGGCGGCAATGGTAAGTAGAGACCTGCCCATTTCCCTGTAAGTGCCAAGCGTTATTCGGGTAGGTCTATGCCCTTCAGTGGCGGCCAACGTGAAGAAAGTGTGATAGATATCAGGCCAGTTCTCCGCCGGTAGAATTGGATCAACACGCCATCGGACTTCAAATCCCATTTGCCGTGCTTTCGCAGAGGCAATGAGACGGTCTTCAATACGTGGCGTGATGCGGAGGCCGTCATTCCACTTGCCCTCCCACAAATCGGCAATAGGCTCCGGATTCAGGCTAAACGTTACGAGGATGTTGGCTGTTGGAAGTCCTTCAAGGTAGCCAATGTTCACACTCTTGGTGAGCAGAATCAGCTTCCTGCCGAAGGGATTTGTTTCTTTGCTCGAAAACAAGGGGATAAGCCGGCGTGCATGGCCGGTTTCACCTTCGTACAGCAGGGAATCACTGCAATCGATACCAAGCCCCAGATTCGGCCCAGGCTTGGTGAGTTCCTTTCGCACTGCCGCCTCGTAGTCGTCGATATTCTCGTATAGTACATGCCTGGATGGATCACAGAAGGCACGGTGAGTCAGCATCAGAAAGCATGCCCTGCAACGAAATCCGCACGCGCCTCGGCCGATGGCAATGTCGGCCCAATGGGCTGGACAATAGGTGTCATCATTCGTATTGGGCTCCCAGGGCTTTATGATATTGCTCTTGGCTCGCTTGGCCCGATAAACTTCTACCGGTCGTGCTGTGCTGAGGGTCTTGGCTGGTATGCATTGGAGCCGATACTCACCTTTGCTGACCCTGTCTCCTACCACATGGTCGAACGGCTTTCCCTCTTCTGTGAAGCCGGGCTTGGTGCCGATACCCTTTAGCATCCCTTCAGAAGAGGCTTCGTTACTGATTCTCGATTTAGGTCGATTTGTTTTCATCTTTGCGTCTTCCAAACGGTATGAATATGTATTTCGCTCACGAACAGAAAGCTCTAGCATGTACGGCCTGCTTGCTCGATTACTCTCTCAGGATTTGGCGTAATGGCTATGTGTCTGACGTCAAGTATAAATTCCCTTTGGCGACAACTGTTTCTACCGTTTACT
>CAYGZM010000255.1:0-4576 GCA_964354365.1 uncultured Pirellulales bacterium | reverse complement strand
GGATGGTGAGCCTGTCGAACCATTGTTGATTTTTTCTTTTCGATGGCAACGTATTGTCTCACAATCGCTTAGGTAATTATTGAAGAAAATCATAAAAGAGATTTTCTTCAACAATATAGGTCTAACCTGCAATTTTGCAGAACTCATTCATTTTCAGCAAGACCGAGGTGCAGGACTCACCCTTGTTCAGCCGGCGTCGCAACAGTGACGTTCCGGTCCGTCTGAATTGCCCCTGCTCCTTCCTGGGGCGGCAGAATCCGCGGCGAAAAGATTTGACACGCCGAACTTATCGACGCTAATATCGTATATAATCCGGCAGAAATTGTTGTTTGAAGCTGCCGTATTCTTATTTCGCCGAATTGACGTTCACAGGTTTTAAGGGAAATTAACATGCTCAGACAATCTCTCAAGCGGCATCGGAATTGCTTAACTTACCGTGTAATCTCAAGTGTTTTTCTCCTGCTGCTCGTTATCAGCCTGCCCCCGGCCCTTGCACAGGACCAGGGCAGCATCGCCGCGCTTCGCCAGATGGGCAAGGCCTTTGCCTCAATCGCCGAGAAGGCGTCGCCCGCCGTGGTCGCCATCAAAGCCGAGCAGACCGTCACACAGCAGTACTACGGCAATGACGAATCGCCCTTTGGCAGTCCGTACGGCGACGAATTTTTTGACTTCTTCTTCCGGCGCTCGCCCCGCCAGCGCGCCCCGCGGACGCCCCAGCGTAAGCAAGTGACCACCGCGCAAGGCTCCGGCTTTATTATCTCGCCGGACGGCTATATCCTGACGAACAACCATCTGGTCGGCGATGCCGAGAAAGTGTTTGTCGAGGTTGGGGACGGGCGAAAGTTCACTGCCCAGAAGATCGGGACAGACGAGGATTCCGATGTTGCGGTAGTGAAAATCGACGCCAATGACCTCAAGTATCTTAAAATGGCCGACTCCGATACCCTCGAGGTCGGCGAATGGGTCCTGGCAATAGGCAATCCTCTGGGCCTGAGTCACACCGTAACCGCCGGGATTGTAAGCGCCAAGGGTAGAAGCGGCTTCGGCCTGGCAACGCTTGAGAACTTCATCCAGACCGACGCCGCAATTAACTTCGGCAACTCCGGCGGGCCGCTGATCAATCTGGACGGCGAAGTCGTGGGGATTAACGCCGCCATTGTCGGGGCCAGCGGGAATATCGGTATCGGCTTTGCAATTCCCATCAATATGGCAAAGCACATTTACGAGCAGCTCAAAACAGGCGGGAAAATCGAGCGAGGTTTCCTCGGCGTGGGAACTCAGGATATGGATGCGGCTAAGGCTGAGGCGTTTGGCCTGAAGGACAGCAAGGGCGTTCTGATTCCTGAAGTCGTTGAGGGTTCGGCAGCGGAGAAAGCTGGGATAAGACACAATGACGTGATACTTGAGCTTGATGACAAACCGGTGGAATCAGCCAACGATTTGCAGAACCGAATTGCCATGTTAAAGCCCGGAACGAAGATTGAAATCTTGATCTGGCGGGATGGAAAACGAAAAACGGTGACCGCTGAGTTGGGCAAGCGCGATTCAAAGAGCGCCACCGGCGGGGCCGCCCCCGAAGAGGCGCTTGACGAATTGGGCTTCTCCGTGCAGAACCTGACTGACGAATTGGCCGAGCGTTACGGTTACGTCGGGCAGCAGGGAGTCATAGTCAGCAATGTCGAGCCGGGCTCTCAGGCCGACCGTGCCAGCATCGTACCGGGGATGCTCATCAAGGAAGTGAATAGGCAGCAAGTCAAGAATACAAAAGACTTTAACGATGCGATAGAGCAGGCCAAGAATAAGGGCACGGCCCTTCTGCTGGTTAAGCACGACATATACTCGCTCTATGTCCTGCTGACGTTCTCGAAGCGGTAGGCAGATATACGCAAGACCTTTTATACAAGGGTGTTAGTCACAACGGCCCCGCGCAGAGCGGGGCTGTTTTTGTATATGCGCGATATGCCGCACGGATAAGTTTCTCAAGCTGACCGGTTTTCAAGAAAACGGCACGATAAGTCTTTTTGCGACAGCAATATAGCTCACTGTATCATTCCCGCGAAACTTGTCCTCGACTCCGATCGGGGAGCGGGAATCCACTCACCCGCCAGACTACTGGATACCTGCTCCTTCGACTTCGCTCAGGACGGGTTTCGCAGGTATGACAAGGCGAACCGGTCAGTTTGAGTAAGTTTCTGATTGCCGTTTTGCGAAAATCCTGATAACAACTGTGCTTGTGATGGACAGGAACAAGAAATATCGTGTCTTTCTCAGCGTGGCCGAGCCGAGCGCCGACGCCCATTGTGCGAATTTGATAAACGCCCTTCGCAAAGCCGGTTACGACAATATCGAGGTTGTCGGCGTAGGCGGCCCGCAAATGGCGCAAGCCGGCTGCGAGCTTCTGGAGGCGACTGTCGGCAGGGCCGTTATGATTTACAACGCGTTCACCCAGGTCGGCTACTATTACAGGCTGCTCGGGCGCATAAAGCGTTACCTCAAGGGCAACAAGGTCGATCTGGTCGTCGTCTGCGATTCGCCGAGCTTCAACTGGCACGTTGCGAAATTCGCCAAGAATCTCGGCGTCAAGACGCTCTTTTACGTCGCCCCGCAGCTTTGGGCGTGGGCCGGCTGGCGAATCGGCAAACTGCGAAGACTCTGCGATAAGCTCTGCTGCCTGCTGCCTTTAGAGGAAGACTGGTTCGGCAGAAGGGGTATTGATGTTGAATTTGTGGGCAATCCGATGCTCGATGCGATTCAAATAGAGTGGGGCCGGGCAAAACAGTACGCTGGCTTCAACCCTGCCGACGTGCGTTTGGGCCTTATGCCGGGCTCCCGGGATGCCGAGCTAAAAACGCTGTGGCAGCCGATGCAGAGAATCGCGCTGCGTATCAAAGATAAACACCCCCGCGCGACGTTTGTCACCGTGGCCGTGGATGAAAGGCGGCGCAGGGCGCTTGAAGAAAGCCAAATCCCGGGTTTTGAATGTGAATACGCCATCGACGCGGTTTGTGAGACGGCGAACGTCGTCGATTTCACAATAGTTGCCAGCGGCAGTGCGACCCTGGAGGTCGCGGCGATGGGATGCCCGATGGTAATAATGTATCAATCCAGCAGAATCCTCTGGCATCTTGTGGGCTGGTGGCTGATAAAGACGAAGTATTTGTCTTTGGTCAACATACTGGCGGGGAAGGAGCTGGCGCCGGAGTTTATGCCGTATTTCACCTCGATAGAGCCTATCGTCGAGAGCATTGAGCATTTCCTACGAGACAAGGACAAGCTGGCGCAACTGAGCAGGGAGCTGACGGAGCTGACTAAGCCGTTGGCCGAGAAAAAGGCCGGCGAGGAGGTCGCTCGGATCGTCGCGGAAATGCTGGATTGAACTCGCGGTCCTGCGGTCTTCGCATAAACCCATCCTCGGTATCCGGGGAGACTTTGTGAACCAAAGCTCGAATATACGAAGATTTGATGTCACGGCGACTATGGCGGCCATCTGCGCGATGTCCTTCTGGGCGCTGGGGCCTATATTCATAAAGTATCTCACGGGGCACATCGATGCGTGGACGCAGAACCTGCTGCGTTATTCGGTGGCGTGCGTGTTCTGGCTGCCGTTCCTCGGCCTTTCCATTCATAGAAAGAGGCTCGATGCAAGGGTGTGGCGACGAGCGGTTCTGCCGGCGGTGGCGAATATCATTATGCAGAGCCTGTGGGCGGCGGCGTTCTACTACATAGACCCCGCCTTTATGGTGCTCCTGACAAACACGAACATCATCTGGATAGCGGGCTTCTCGCTCATATTCTTTCCCGAAGAGAGGGCGCTAATCGGGAGCAAGAGGTTCTGGGCGGGCCTTGTGCTTTGTATCGCCGGCGTCGCCGGGGTGCTGTGCTTCAAGGAAGACTTCACGGCGGAAGGGACAATGACGGGCGTGGCTATTGCGCTAAGCTGTGCGTTTATGTGGGGGCTTTATACCGTTTCGGTCAGGGCGGCGTTCCGGGAAATAGATTCGCGAAGCGGGTTCTCGGTGATAAGCATTTACACGGTTGCGGGGCTTGGCGTCTTTGCGCTGGCGTTCGGCGATTTGGGCAAATGCACAACGCTGGGCGCGAGAGAGTGGGGGATTGTTGTGATTTCGGCGGTGCTGTGCATCGCGCTGGCGCACGTGCTGTACTATTCCGCGATGCGGCGTATCGGCGCGACGATACCCGCCCTTGTGGTGCTGGCGGAGCCAATTGCAGTGCTTGCGATTTCACACGCAGTTTTCGGCGAATCGCTGAATATTCCTCAATTGGTCTTCGCGGCGATGCTTCTGATAGGCGCGGGACTAGCTATCTGGTCCCAGCAGCATTTGAAGTCAGATTAACTTAATCTCTTGCAGGTTAAGGACTTATAATAAAATTCAGAAAAAATCATTTTTTTCCTTGACGCATTGACATAGTGTTCTATAATTATAGTATAATATAGTATTAGATGAACATTAGACCGAGTTGCTGAACAAGGACTGCAAATGATCGATTTTAAGCTGGACCTCAAGAGCGGCGTGCCTTTTTACCGCCAGATTGTTGACCAGATACGATATGCTAT
>CAYGZM010000254.1:0-4641 GCA_964354365.1 uncultured Pirellulales bacterium | reverse complement strand
TTGCCGACGGCTGGCTCGCCGAGGGTACATACGAGCTGCCCTGACAGCCGGGTTCGGCCCGGCCAGGTGACGACCAGGCCGGCATGTATGATGAGATTAGTGTCTGTCCGCCCAGGTGCTTCAATACTGCCGGGCTGGATTTGCGCGGCGACGTGGACGGGAACTGCAGGATAGACTTTAACGACTTTGCTGATATGGCGGCCGGCTGGTTGAATGACGGCCTGTCCGTAGTACCGTAACAAACAACCGCTCCGTTGGTCGGTGTTCGTATGCAGCGATGGAGGCTATCACGTCCGGCGGAGCAAATATGTAGGAGTAAAGATCATGTCTAAGAGAATAAGAAACGCAATGACTGTTTGTGCAGTGGTGGCGGTAATCGCAATGCTGAGCGATGCCGCACAAGCGAATTGGTTGGAAACGTTCGGCGGCAACGCCTTCGACCAGACTTGGACGTTCGGCTGCTACCCTGACCTGACCAAGACGTTCTCGGCGACCATCAAAGACGGTCCCGCTAATGACGATTACCTCAGCTTGGATGAGACCACTTCATTCAATCAGGGCGCCGGCAGCTTCGGCTCGGCGTTTGGCATGGGCTTCGTTTCAAATCAAACGTTCACCGATGTCCGGGTCGGAGCGGTCGTGAACGTCACTGGTAATGACTCTCGCAATTACTTCGGCATCGCTGCCAGGGCAAATTACTTTGTTGACCCGGATGGTTCGATAACCGGTGCGCCAGGCATGGTTACCACTGGCGCCTACATCATGATATATCATTGGGAAGACGGCCCGGCCAGGGTGAGAATCGAAATGCTGAAGATTTTTATGAACGACGATGCGATTATGAAGGTCTTTGAGCCGGAGGTGCCGGTCCCCGGCCTCAATCACGCCAAGAGCCACTATATCGAGCTCGACGTCGTCGGGTCGGGTCCCGTATATGTCACCGGCAGTATATATGAATACAAAGGCGGCCCGTTGCTGGTGAGGACGCCGACGATGGTCGATACCAGCGGCAATGACCCGTGGGAAACGCCCGGTCTTAACGATGGCGTCTATGTTAGCGGCAAGAGCGGTGTCTTCAGCATAAATCAAGACCCCGTCCCAGTCGGCTACCATTCCACTTTCGACACTGTCTCATCCGTTTCGGATGGTCCTGCGGCAGTCTGCTTAAGCCCCGCCGATGGAACGACCGGTGTTTCCATAGATGCCGACCTGAGCTGGGCCGAGGCTGCCTTTGCGACAGGCCGCGAACTGTATTTCGGCAAGGCCGGGTCTATGAAGAAGGTTGCTCCCTCCCCGGCAGGCAAGACTTATGACCCCGGCACGCTCGAATTCGGCAAGACCTATCAATGGCAGGTCAATGAAATCGGCCCCGGCGGCACGGTCGAGGGAGCGGTCTGGGCTTTTACGACCGAAGGGACCGCTGAGGGATGCCTGCTTGTAGAGGGGTATGAGTCGTATGTTGACGACTGGACGTTACAGATGGCCTGGCCGGACAATATCGATGTGCCCGGCGTGGAGTACATCTTCCTCGAAACAAGCAACGTATATGCCGGCGGCAAGGCGATGCGGCTTGAATACCAGAACCAGTATGAACCGTATGTGACTGCAGCTACGCACACCTTCACCACGGCTCAGGATTGGACCAGGGACAAGCTTGCTGCACTCTCGCTGTACTTCCGCGGCCAGAATGCCAATGTTGAGCAGAAGCTGTATGTGCAATTGGAGGATGCACTTGGGCACAAATTTGCGGCGCCTCATCCGTTCACTCATGCGGGCCAGTCGGAGTCCTGGAATGAATGGAACATTGAGTTGAGTGATTTCAGCGGCGTGAACCTGGCTCAGGTAAAGAAAATTACCATTGGCGTTGGCGACGGGACCAATTCCGGTCAGCCAGGCGACGACCGGGACAGCATATACATAGATGAGATCCGGGTTTGTCCGCCCAGGTGCTTTAACACTGCCGGGCTGGATTTGCGCGGCGACGTGGACGGCAACTGCCGGATTGACTTCAACGACTTCGCTGATATGGCGGCCGGCTGGTTGAATGACGGCCTGTCCGTAGTACCGTAACGGCCAACTCCTGCTGAGACACTGATTGTGTGGCGGTCCGCACCCATAACGATGTGCTATGGGTCTCTGAGAAATTTGCCGTGCGCGCCGAAGGCGCTGCTTATACAGCCGGACAATGCACTTCACCCGGCGAGCCGGCGCACCGGCAAGCGCCTTGTCACTCTCCTCGGCGCCGCCCGTATGAGGTCCTAAGAACTGGTTCGACCGGCACGAATCCTCGTAAAAATGCGGTGGCATTGGCGCACTACTTCGAGTATTATGGGCATTGAAATCAAGGCCCCGGCTGTGGGCTAAAGAGCGAATGTCCTGTTACGACGAGGTATCCGGTGATTGCCAAGGCTGTCAGAATCACTCATCGCAATTTCATTTTTCGCTTGCTCCCGGCAATAGCGCTCGCCGCTGCTCTATCCTCTGCCCTCCGCGCTGAAAACTGGCCCGCATGGAGAGGGCCGCGCGGAGATGGAACCAGCATCGAAGAAAATGTCCCCGTAAAGTGGAGCGCCGCCGAGAACGTGGTCTGGAAAGTCCCCCTCCCCGGCAAAGGACACGCTTCGCCCATAGTCTGGGCCGAGCGAATCTTCCTCGTCACGGCCATTGAGGACAAAGAGCAGCGCGTTCTGATGTCCCTTGACCGCGAGACCGGAAAGACCCTCTGGCAGCGCACGATCCTCATCTCGCCCCTTGAAAAAATCAACAAGCTCAACAGTCACGCATCCTCGACCCCCGCAACCGACGGCGAAAAAATCTACGTCAGCTTCCTCGACCGCGACAAGATGTTCGTCGCCGCCTACAACTTCGAGGGCAATATGCTATGGGAGGTCCGCCCCGGCCCCTTCGCCAGCATGCACGGCTACTGCTCCAGCCCAATCCTCTGGAACGACAAAGTCATCGTCAACGGCGACCACGACGGCCCCGCCTACATCGTCGCACTCGATAAGCAAACCGGCAAGACTATCTGGAAGACCCCGCGCCCGAACAACACACGCAGCTACTGCGCACCAATCATCCGCCGTATTGACGGCAGAAATCAGATGGTCCTTTCCGGCAGCAAGTGCGTCGAAAGCTACGACCCCGACACCGGCTCGCAGCACTGGATCATCGACGGTCCAACCGAGCAGTACGTCGCCTCGCTCGTCTATAACGGCGAACTGCTCTTTATGACCTGCGGCTTCCCCGACCATTACATACAGCTAATCCGCCCCGACGGCCGAGGCAACGTCACTAAGACCCACGTCGTATTTCAAACCGACCAGGACTGTTCTTATGTGCCCAGCCCAATCGCCGCCGGCCCGTACTTCCTCGTCGTCTCCGACACCGGCGTTGCTACGTGCCTCGACGGCAAGACCGGGCACACTTACTGGCGCCAGCGCCTGAATGGCCGCCATAGCGCCTCACTCGTAAGCGCCAACGGCCTGGTTTATTTCACATCCGATAAGGGCGAGACCACCGTCGTAAAGCCCGGCCCGGAATTCAACCTCGTCGCAACCAACCGGCTCGACGAAAATACCGACGCCTCGCCGGCCATAAGCAATGGCCAAATTTTCATCCGAACCTGGAGCCGCCTCTACTGCATAAGTAGTGACGCCAAATAAGGCTCATCGGAATTTGGTGCAGCATCATCTCATATTCACTTGTAATTCCGACTCCCACCTGTTCTAATGCACACACGGCAGTCGATACGACATACGATATGCGACACGCGACATACGAAAACATCTCAATAATCGGCGACGGCGGGATGGGCACAGTCCTGGCCATACTGCTCTGCGAAAAGGCCGATACCCTGATGGCCCAGGCAGAGTGTGGACACGAACCACAGCACACGAACCTTCGGGTAAAAATGTGGGGCTATGATAGCGAGCAACTGGCCTGCATAGCCCGCGACCGCGAAAACAAAAACTTCTTCCCCGGCTACAAGCTCCCCGAAGCCCTCATCTTTGAGCCTGACGATACCCGCATAATGGCGGGCGCCGATTTGATTGTCTCAGCCGTCCCCTGCCAGTTTATGCGCAGCGTATGGATACGCCTCGCTCGTCACGTCCCCCTCGGCATCCCAATCGTCTCCGTCGCCAAGGGCATTGAGAATGATACCCTGCTTCGCCCGACGCAGGTCCTCGCCGAAGTGCTCGGCCAAAAACAAGTCAAGGGTCACGGGGCATCAGCGGCGAAGCTCGCCGTGCTCTCCGGCCCGACCATTGCCGACGAATTGGCCAGAAAGCTCCCCGCCACTGCCTGCGTCGCCTCTGCCGACCAGTCGCTCGCCGAGAGCATCCAGCACACCTTCTCCGACGGCGTCCCCTGGCTGCGGGTCTATACAAATACCGACGTCGTCGGCGTCGAGCTGGCCGGCGCTATGAAGAACGTTATCGCAATTGCCGCCGGCATCATAGACGGCACCGGTCTCGGCGACAACGCCAAGGCCGCACTGCTGGCCCGCGGCCTGGCTGAAATAACCCGCCTCGGGCTCGCTATGGGCGCAAGCCAGCAGACCTTCGTAGGCTTGGCCGGGCTCGGCGACCTCGTCACAACCTGCATCTCGCCGACCGGAAGAAACCGCTCCTTCGGCGAGAG
>CAYGZM010000253.1:0-4713 GCA_964354365.1 uncultured Pirellulales bacterium | reverse complement strand
GACCTGGCCGATGCGGGGTATAAGGTCTATCTGGTCGAGTCGGGGACGGCTATCGGCGGGCACATGGCCCAGTTGGATAAGACCTTCCCGACGAACGACTGCTCGATGTGCACGATATCGCCGAGGCTGGTTGCCGCTGGGACGCACCGGAATATAGAGATAATTACCAATGCCGAGGTGGCGGAGCTTTCGGGCGAGGCGGGCAACTTCAATGCGAGACTCGCTATCAAGCCGCATTACGTCGATCTTGAGAAATGCACCGGGTGCGGGGTCTGCGCGGAGGACTGTCCCGTCGCCGTCCCGGACGAATACAATCAGCTTCTCAACGATAGAAAGGCGATTTTCAAGGAATACCCGCAGGCCGTGCCCAACAAATTCGCTATGACCAGGCTGGGCGTGGCGCCCTGCTACGATAGTTGCCCCATACACGGCAATCCGAGCGGATACGTCGCGCTGACCGCAGCGGGCAAATATCAGGAGGCATACGACTCGGCGACGGAAACGAATCCTTTTCCCGGAATATGCGGCAGGATTTGCGAGCACCCGTGCGAGCAGAGCTGCAACCGCGCGAGCTTGGACAGTCCTGTTTCTATCGCCTACATAAAGAGATTCTTAGCCGACTGGCACCACGAGCACGGCAAGAAGCTGTCGGCGGCGGAGAAGCAGGCCGCGATTGAAGAAAACGGCAGGAAGGCTGCAATAATCGGGTCCGGGCCGGCGGGCCTGGCGGCTGCGCTCGACCTGCGAAAAATGGGCTATTCCGTCACCGTTTTTGAGAAGCACGGGGTGCTCGGCGGGATGATGAGGATCGGCATACCGCAATACAGGCTGCCTACGGAAATAATCGAACGGGACATTCAGAATGTCCTCGATTACGGCATCGAGGTCAAATTGAACAGCCATATCCAGGGGCAGAGTGACATAGAAGCGATGTTCGACGACGGTTTTGAGGCGGTGTTCCTATCGGTCGGGTCGCACAAGAGCATCAGGTTGGGTATGGAGGGTGAGGATTCTGAGAATGTCTCGAGCGGCATCGGTTTCCTGCGGAATGTCAGGCTCGGCAAGAAGAAGTCCGTCAAGGAGAACGTGGTAGTGATCGGCGGCGGCAACGTCGCGATGGACTGCGCGCGGACGGCGCTTCGGTTAGGCGGCAAGAAGGTTTCGGTCGTGTGCCTCGAAGCGCGGGACAAGATGCCCGCGTATCCGTGGGAGGTGAACTGGGCCGAGGAGGAGGGCGTTGTCGTCAAGGCCGCCAGGGCGACGAAACGAATTGTCGTCAAGGACGGTAAATTCGCCGGCCTGGTGCTATTGAATGTGAAGAGGATGGCGTTTGTCGAGGGCAGGCTGGAGCTTGAGACGCTTGCCGGCAGCGAGGAGGTCCTGCCGGGCGATGAGCTGATAGTTGCCATCGGGCAGAAGCCCGACTTGGGTCTTTTGGGCGAGTGCGGCAAAATCAAGCTGACCAAGCGCGGCACGGTTGAACTCGATGAGAAAACGGGTATGACCTCGTGGGAGGGCGTTTTTGTCGGGGGCGATGTGATTCGCGGGGCGGCCAGCGTGGTGCAGGCGACGGCGGACGGGCAGTTGGCGGCCAAGGCAATCGATGCGTATATCAAGGGTGAGAAGTTTGAGCCGGAGAAGTGCGATTACAGACAGCCTGTCGTGGAGATTTCCGCCGAGGAGCTGAAAGAGCGAAAAGAAAAGATCATCCGGCGGCGCGAGATGCCTGCGATTCCGCTCGATAGGCGGCGCTCGTTCGATGAGGTTGATTTGGGATTCACCGAGGAGATGGCCAAGGCCGAGGCCCAGAGATGCCTGTACTGCGCGGTCTGCTCCTGGTGCGGATTGTGCGAGAAGGTATGCGAGGCGAATGCGATACTCTACAACGACAGGCCCAAGGCCAGATTGCTGGATATCGGCGCTGTTGTTCTGGCGCCGGGCTTTGATTTGTACGACGCCGAGAAGAAGGGCGAGTACGGATACAGGCGATTCGCCAACGTCGTCAGCGGAATGGATTATGAAAGGATACTGAGCGCATCCGGGCCTTACGGCGGACACATAAAAAGACCATCGGATGGGGCTGAGCCTAAGAGAATTGCCTTCATACAATGCGTCGGCTCGCGGGATCAGGATAATCCGTACTGCTCGACGGTCTGCTGTATGTACGCGACGAAGCAGGCGATCATTACAGCCGAGCATATACCGGATGTCGAATGCAGGGTGTTTGTGATGGACGTCAGGGCGTTCGGCAAGGGGTTTGACGAATACTATGAAAGGGCAAAAGGCAAATACGGCGTTAAATATGTCTATACGAGGCCCTCGGCGGTGAGGCAGAATTTCAAGACGGGCAATCTTTCGCTGGAGTTCACCGAGGACGGGAAGGAGTGGGTCGAGGAAGAATTCGATATGGTCGTATTGTCCAGCGGTCTTTGCGCAAAGGCGGGGGCGGCGAAACTCGCCGAGGTCTGCGGCATCGAACTGAACCAATACAACTTCGCCCGGTCGGCCCGGTTTATGCCGACCGCCTCGTCGAGAGAGGGTATTTATCTTGCCGGGGCGTTCGAGGGTCCCAAGGACATCCCGGAGAGTGTCACGCAGGCCAGCGGCGCGGCGGCGCTGGCGATGGAGCTGCTTGCGGAGGTCAGAGGGACGCAAATTGAGCCGGAGCAATTCCCGCCGGAGAAGGACATATCAAAGGCCGAGCCGAGAGTGGGCGTTTTTGTCTGTCATTGCGGCTCGAATATCGGCGGCGTGATAGACTGCGAGAAGGTCGCCAAATACGCCGAGAATCTCAGGAACGTCGTCTTCTCAACCGACCTGATGTACACGTGCTCGCCGGATGGCCTGTTAACCATAAAGCAGAAGATAGAGGAGCACAACATCAACAGGGTGGTGGTGGCGTCGTGTACGCCGAGGACGCACGAGCCGCTGTTCCAGAAGACGATACGTGAAGGCGGGCTGAACGCCTATTTGTTCGAGATGGCGAACATCCGCGACCAGTGCACGTGGGTGCACGCCCGGCTCGGTGACGCAACCGAAGAAAAGGCGATTGACTTAGTGAGAATGGCGGTCGGGCGGGCGAGGACTATCGAGCCGCTCGCCACCAGCACCTACGTTCCCAAAAGAAGCGCGCTTGTCGTCGGCGGGGGGGTGGCGGGGATGACGGCTGCGCTTTCGATAGCAAACCAGGGATTCGCCGTGCATCTGGTCGAGAAATCCGACAGGCTCGGCGGCAACCTATCGAGGGTCAAGAATACGGTGGAGGGGTTCAAGCCGCCGGAGCTTTTGAAAGAGCTTGAAGCGCAGATTGCAGGCGACCAGAACATCACTGTCTATAAGAACTCCACTGTCAAGGAGTGCAAAGGCTTCGTCGGCAATTTCAAGAGTGTTATTGACCATAACGGCGAGAACGTGGAGATAGAGCACGGGGCGGCGATAATAGCTATCGGCGCTCGCGAGTCGAAGCAAGACGAATATCTCTACGGAAAAAACGACAAGGTCCACACCCAGTTGGAGCTTGAGGAGCTGCTTGAAAGGGATCCGAACCTCGCCAAGAATCTGAATGAAGTCGTTATGATTCAGTGCGTAGGCTCGCGGATACCGGAGAATATGATGTGCAGCAGGGTGTGCTGCACCGAGGCGATAAAGAACGCCATTGCCATAAAACGCGCCAATCCGAAGGCCAACATTGCGATACTCTACAGGGACGTTCGGACGTACGGGTTCAAGGAGCAATACTACAACGAGGCGCGGAAGTTAGGCGTGCTGTTCTTCAGGTACGACCTGGACGGCAAGCCTGTTGTCTCTGAGGATAGCGCGGGCGAGCTTGAGGTCCGCGTACGGGACCTTAGTTCCGGGCTGAATTTGAGTTTCTCGCCTGATGCCGTTGTTTTGACGACGGCGATGGTTCCTTCCGAGGAGAACGATAAGGTGGGAACGGCTTTTAAGGTTCCTTTGACCCTCGAATGTTTCTTCCTCGAAGCGCACATGAAGCTAAGGCCGGTCGATTTTGCGTCCGATGGGCTGTTCTTATGCGGCGCATGCCATAGCCCGAAGTTCATCGACGAAACCGTGGCCCAGGCGCAGGCGGCCGCGGCGAGGGCGGTGCGGATTCTCTCGGCCCAGGTGATGGAGGTCAGCGGGGTCGTTTCGGTTGTTGACGGGGATAAATGCGCGGCGTGCCTGACGTGCGTGAGGACGTGCCCTTATGACGTGCCGCTAATAAACGAGGACGGCGTTGCCGAGATTGAAGTCGCTATGTGTCATGGGTGTGGGATTTGCGCCTCCGAATGCCCGGCCAAGGCGATTCAGCTTATGCACTATAAGGATGCGCAGGTCATCGCCAAGACCAGGGCGCTCCTTAACGAGAAAAGTGAATTGGTAAAGAATGAGTGAATTTGAACCCAAGATAGTGGCATATTGCTGTAATTTCTGTGCGTTCGCGGCTGCGGACCTGGCAGGGGCGATGCGCGTGCAGTACCCGCCGAACGTGAGGATTATCCGGCTGCCCTGCACGGGCAAGGTCGATGCGATTCATCTTATGAAGGCCTTCGAGGCCGGGGCGGACGGGGTGTTTGTCGCGGGGTGCTTGGAGGGCCAATGTCACTATCTCGAAGGCAACCTCCGCGCGAAAAAGCGGGTTGCTTATGTAAAGAGGCTTCTGGCGGAGGTCGGGACGGACCCGCAGAGAGTCGAGATGTTCAATCTTTCCTC
>CAYGZM010000252.1:0-4728 GCA_964354365.1 uncultured Pirellulales bacterium | reverse complement strand
CACGAACACGGGCTGGAAGCCCGTGCCACATAGGGCTAATCGAACTGGACGTCGGCGAGGACGAATTGGACGTTACTGCTGCCGTTATAGTTATTGATCTGCGGCTGATAGGCAACGTTGAAAAACTCGTTGTCAAGCAGCTTCTTCTCCAACTTCCCCATCCTGAAGCCTATGCAGCGAGCCGCAGCAATGCCGTCGGTTATCGTAAGCTGCAAATGGTCTGCGCCTGAGCCTACTCTTCTGGGCGGGCTCGCAAGGCGGACGCCCTTTGTGGCGAAAAGAGGTTCGGGATTACCCTGCCCAAACGGGCCGAGCATCTGCATCTCGCTGACCAGCTCCCTGTGAAAATCACCGATGGAGGCCTCTGCGTCGATGTGGAGCTTGGCGACGATGTCATTCTCGTTGAGATTCTGTTTTGCATACGCCTCGAAGTCGGCTGCGAACCGTTCTATCTTTTCGGCTTCGATGGTAATGCCGGCGGCCATTTCGTGGCCCCCGAAGCTGTTGAGGTGCTGGGCGCAGGCCTCAATCGCGGTCAGCATGCAAAAGCCCGGTATCGACCTGCCTGAACCCTGAGCGACGCCGTTCTCGCAAGCCGAATTGATCATTATCGTCGGGCGATAGAACTTATCAACCAGTCTCGATGCGACAATGCCGATCACGCCGGTATGCCAGTTTGCGCTCGCCAGCACAATGCTCTTTTGGTCGGGGTGGTTGGCGCCCTGCTCGACTATCATTGTGCAGGCCTGCTTGAATATCTTTCGCTCGCACTGCTGTCGCAGGCTGTTTTGCTCTTTGAGATATTCGGCTATCTGCCTCGATCGGACCGGGCTGTCGCTGGTCAGAAGCTCGACTGCCAATCGCGCGTGCCCCATTCGCCCGGCGGCGTTGAGCATCGGCGCAAGTCTAAAGCCGATGTCGAAGCTGTCGAGCCCCTGCCCGGTCAGTCCGGCGGACTCTATCAGGGCCTGGATGCCGGAGAGCTTGCACTGCGGCAGGGCCTTGAGTCCATAGCTTGTCAGCACCCTGTTTTCACCTCGCAGGTCCACAACGTCGGCGATTGTCCCCATTGCGGCGAGGCTTGTCGCATTGAGCATAAAATCGCGTAACCTCGGCTCAAGCCTTTGGCCGGCACTCAGCTCGTTGGCAATAGCCCAGGCCAGCTTAAAAGCGACCATAGCCCCGGCCGAGTCCTGGTTCGGATAGCTGTCTTCCAGCCCCGGATGTACAACCGCAACGGCCTTGGGCAGCGTGCGTCCGGCCTGCGGCGCCACCTGGTGATGGTCCGTAATTATCAGGTCAAGGCCCAATTCTTCCGCGAGCCGAGCCGAGTCGAATGCTGTTATGCCACAATCAACGGTTATCAGAAGCTTGCTGCCGGATTCTGCAAGCGTGCGGACGGCTTCGGCGTTCAGGCCGTAGCCTTCATCGACGCGGTGCGGGATATAGTAATCGACCTCGGCGCCGAGCAGCCTGAGCAGCTGCCAGAGGATTGAGACGCCCGTAATGCCGTCAACATCATAGTCTCCATAGACAGTGATCTTTTGCCTGGTTTCGATGGCCTGCCTTATTCTCGGGACCGCCGAGCGGACTCCCGGCATTTGTTCAGGCGCGACCAGCTCGGTGAGTTTGGGCCGCAGGAAGACGCCGCCGAGCTGGGCGTCGGTTATTCCGCGATTGATGAGCACCTGCGCCAGAAGAGGTGAGACGTTCAGAGACTTTGCAAGCTGCGCGGCGCGTTCGTCGGCGGGTTTAACCACCCATTGCCTTTTTAATCCACCCGTTGCCGATGCCGAAAGCAGCATTGAAAGCGTGTCCTATTCCTTGAAAGAGGCTTCTGCAAAATTGCAGGTTAGGCCTACTTAGAAAAGAAAAAATCGTTTGTTGATTACCTGCACTTTTGCAGAACTCATATTCCTTAAAAACCGGAGAGGGGGGGATTCGAACCCCCGGTGCTCTAAAAGAGCACACCGGTTTTCGAAACCGGCTCGATAAGCCGCTCCGACACCTCTCCAAATGATCATTTCACAATGTTTTCCAGAAGTATAACAACGCCGAAGCACGTTCTGCCAAATTCTCGCTCAGTTTATATCCTCCAGGCCAGTAATGCAAGAAGATTAGAGGAGGACTTTGCTGCTTCACGCCGACAATGGGTCGTCTTCACGATGAGCCTGCCATCGAATGGGCCGTTTACGGCGAATGCCTGGCAGTTTGCTTCTTCTGCGATGGAGTTTCTTCGTTACCTGCCTGCGAATCAAGGCCTTTACTATGTAGAAAGGTGGTGTGTAAAAGTATGTGGAATGGCCTGACAAACCGAGTGCCACGATTGTTTATTGGAGATTTCATTTTTCTGCTGTTCATCCTTGCGGGTTCTGTCGGCGCCATAGGCGCGATAGCAAACGACTACTCAGGAAGGATGAAAGGCCTCTGCGGGCAGATTGTCTTGCGAGCAGAGCAACTGAGAAATGCAACAGACGGCCCTGCCCACAACTTTCTCGAGGCCGAAGAGATTTTAGGCGAACTGAAGGGTATGATTAAGCAATATGAAGAGGCGATGGTCTTTGCCCAGAGCCCTTATCCGGGAGAGATTCTCCTGGGAACCACGCCTGCGGGCGACAGCACGTGGCTCGAAACCCTCTGCACTACTCGTTATGAAGGCCCATTGAAGGAAATACGCATCAGACGGACCGGAGGCAAGGCGGACTACCTGAGAATCAATGATATTGAGATCACTTACAGCACGCCTGGGGGGCTTGCAAAGGAGACCTTCAATCAGAACAGAAGGGTCAAGCTCTATCAGGGCGGGGTGTTCGCGCTTGCCTTGCCCAGGCCGATGAATGTCAGACGCATCCGGATTAACATCAATCACGAATCGACCGGGCTGGAGGTGTATGGGGTTCCGCATGCTCCGAGCGCCGTGAATCCCGCTGTGGAAGAAAACCTCTATCCCGGAGAAGCCCTTCTTGGGACTACGCCCCCCGGCGACAGCACGTGGCTCGAAACCCTGTGCAGCAGCCCGTACAACAGGCCAATAAGAGAGATTCGGTTGAGGAGAACGGGCAGAGAGGCGTCGTATATCAGAATCAACGATATTGAGGTCACGCATCTCACGCCGGAGGGAATGAAGAAGGAGCTGTTCAACATAGACGGCAGGCTCAAGCTCTACTACGACGGGGTGTGCAGAATTCCTCTGCCCAGGCCGATGAGGATTGTCCGCATTCGCATTCTGATAGGCCACGAATCGGCCGGGCTAAAGGTCTATGGCGTATATTAGCTTCTGAGATTCCGTCTTTACCGAACTAAAGACGCCAGGGGCTGCGCATCGCGCGGCAACACATTCGGTTGGCATCATCGTCATTCTTGAAGCGTTCCGTCTCGGGGTCCCAGTCCAGCCTGCGTTTGAGCGTCATGGCGATATTGCCTAGGTTGCAGATACTTGTGGAGCGATGTCCGACTTCAACCGGCGCAGCCGTTTCCCTGTGGGTCTTGATGCAATCGATGAAGTTGGCGTGGTGATCGTCGCTCTTATAGAGGCGGATCTCATTTGAGCCAATAACGGAGGTCTTGAGCGACTCCGGATGGCAGGTGAGCTTGTCCCCCCGAATCTCAATCCACCCCTCTGTGCCCTCGAAACGCATAGGCTCGTCCGGGTCGGTTTTGCAGGTCAATTCAACGCCGTTGGCATATCGCGCCCTGAAATGGACCTTTGTGACCGTCGTGAAAAGGCCGTCCGCAGGATACTCGCCGCCCAAGTCCTCAAACTCAACCGGTCCGGTGCGGTCCGTGCCGTTCGCCCACTGCGCAACGTCGATATAGTGCGCCCCCAGGTTTGTGGTCTGGCCGCCGGAATAGTCAAGCCCGAACCGGAAGGTGTAAAGGCAGCGGTCCTTATGGTAGGGGACCCACGGGGCCGGGCCAAGCCACATATCGTAGTCAAGCCACTGTGGCACGGGCATCGGCTTCCAGTCGCTGGGCGGGGCTTCTTTGTTGTTGGGCCCTACGGCTGTGGCGATTTTCTGGAGCCGGCCGATCCGTCCGTTACGGATCAGCTCGCAAACAAAACGGAACAGCTCGCTTGAGCGCCGCTGCGTCCCGGTTTGAAAGACAACGCCATAACGCTCCACAGCCGTAACCATCGCCCGGCCTTCAGCCACCGTCAGGCTCAACGGCTTCTCGCAGTAAATGCTCTTGCCCGTCTTGGCGGCCATGATCACCGGTATTGCGTGCCAGTGGTCCGGCGTGGCCACGCAAACCGCGTCGATATCGTCTCTGTCGATTATATTGCGAAAATCAACATAAGCGTCGCAGCCCCTGAATTTGCCGGATAGGTTCTTCTGCCCGTAGTAATCCTCTACAATTTTCCGGGCCGACTCGCGCCCGAACCACGGCCCCTGCCAGCCGTTCTTGTACCAGTGGCCGTATTCGTTGTTTGCCGTCACGACGTCGCAGACTGCGACGACCTGCACGTCCGATTGGCCCAGAAACGCCCGCATATCGTTCGTGCCCATTCCGCCTACGCCGATGGAGGCCATAGTAATCCGGCTGCTCGGCGGGACGCTGCCGCTGCTGCCCAGGGCCGACGCTGCAACTATGTATGGCAGGCCTATCGACCCGGCAGCCACGCTGGCGGCCTTTCTTAGGAATCGACGTCTGGAAATCTTGCCTGGTATCATAATCAAAGGCTTCTGCAAAATTGCAGGTTAGGCCTACTTAGAAAAGAAAAAATCG
>CAYGZM010000251.1:2474-4741 GCA_964354365.1 uncultured Pirellulales bacterium | reverse complement strand
GGCCTACTTAGAAAAGAAAAAATCGTTCCTTCGACTTTGCTCAGGACTGATTTTTTCTTTTCAACGACAATGTATTGCCTCGTAATCGCTTAGGTAATTATTGAAGAAAATCATAAAAGAGATTTTCTTCAACAATATAGGTCTAACCTGCAATTTTGCAGAACTCATGATAAGCTCTATGGAAAAGGCCGTTTTATGAAACAGATGAATCGAAGGGACTTAATCAAGGCAAGCGTAGTGGCCAGCCTGACCGGCGGCACGGGCCTTATCGGCAGCAATGCGCAAGCCGCCGCAAGGAAATCCAAACGCCCGAACATATTGTGGATTATGATGGACGATGGCCGGGCCGACGCGGTCGGATGCTACGGTAAAGCCTGGGCGAGGACACCGAATATGGACCGCCTCGCAGAAACAGGCGTCCGGTTTGCATACGCAATCGTTCAAAACCCCGTCTGTATCCCCTCGCGCAAGTCTATGAAGTCGGGGCACTATCCTCACACCTTCGGCGCCTTGGAAATGGGCAAGCCGCCGGACATTGCGGGCGAATATATGAAAAGGGTCAGGCCGGATGTACCTAACCTCCTGAATACCTGGAAGCAGATTGGAGTCAATCCCGTCAACGTCGGCAAGACCCACGCATATCAAAAGGACTGGGTCAATAAAGGCGACCCGCCGGCGATGATAGACGTCTTCGGCAATCCGCGAGGCCCCGAAGCAAAGGCCAAATTCGACAACGCCAAAGGCTTCGAATATCAGCCGGTCAATATCAAAACGCACCAATGGATGATCGGAGGCATCGTGCCATACGCCCCCGAAGACACCCAGACCTGGCGCCTCGGCGACCTCGGCGTCAAAACCCTCAACGAATTGATAACCGCCGATCAGCCCTTCTTCCTCCGCGTCTCCTTCCACGCCCCCCACGTCCCCTGCCGAGTCCCGCGAGAGTACTTCATCGACCCCGACAAAATCACCTTGCCGCTGCCCACAGAAGAGGAATTGAAAAACAAGCCTCGCTTCGAGATAGAGCAGCTTCGCGTCTATGCAGGCGGCCTCGACCTGACCAGAGAACAAATCGGAATTTGCCGCGGAACGTATTATGGAATGGTGTCATTAGTTGACGTTCAGGTCGGCAGATTGGTTCAGGTCCTCGAAAACACCGGCCTGCTCGACAACACTATCATCGTAATCAACTCCGACCAGGGCTTCCAATTGGGCGAGCACGGACTCTGGAAGAAGCGCGTTATGTACGAGCAAAACGTATGCGTGCCGTTCATTATGAGTTGTCCCGGCCTCCTTCCGACCGGCAGGGTAATCGAAGAGCCTGTCGAAATGATCGACTTTGTCCCGACCCTGATGGAGCTGTCCGGCTTCGACACGCCCGACGATATCCGCGGACGCAGCCTGATGCCGCTCATCAAAGGCAAGGTCAAAAAATGGCGGCAGGCCGCCTTCTGCGAAATCGACCACAGCGCCTCAATGTACGATGAGCTGCGCGTGAACAGCGGCCGTCGCGTAATGGTGCGAACGAAGGAATGGAAACTGATTTACTTTATGGACGAGCGTGTCCAGGATAAGGATGGCGCCTTGTACAACCTGAAAAATGACTCCGGCGAAACCAGGAATCTCTACGGCCGGGCAAAATACAAACGTATTGTCAAACGCCTTGAAGCCCTCGCTGAAAAATGGGACCAGGCCGGCTAACCGAATCGCCGCCACATCTATCACGAGCGCCCTCGGCATCATTTACTGGAGACTATCATGACGCAGCAAAAAAACAAAATTTCATTAGTCCTTGTTGTCATTGTCTTGGCGTTCACCGCCCCCATCGCCCGCGCAGTCAGCATCGCCGAGAATGCCCAGGCCAAAGCGGTCATAGTCGTCGCAGCCGACGCCCCGGAGCCTGAGCGATACGCAGCCGATGAATTGGCCGGCTTCCTCGCACAAATAACCGGCGCCAAATTTGAAATCGTCGCCTCCCCCGCCCCTGGAAAAAGCCGCCTGTTGGTCGGACCCGAGGCTGCAAAGCTCGCCGCCCCGGACTTTACGACCGATGGCCTCGGCAGCGACGGAATCGTCATCCGCACCGCCGGAGATGATTTGATATTGGCGGGCGGCCGCCCACGCGGCACGCTTTACGCGGTATATTCCTTCCTCGAAGACCGCCTCGGCTGCCGCTGGTGGGCCTCAACAGCAAGTGCCATTCCCCAAAAAACCACGCTCGACGTCCGCGACCTCAACATCCGCTACGTGCCCCTCTTCGAATATCG
>CAYGZM010000251.1:0-2374 GCA_964354365.1 uncultured Pirellulales bacterium | reverse complement strand
CCACGCTCGACGTCCGCGACCTCAACATCCGCTACGTGCCCCTCTTCGAATATCGTGAGCCCTTCTGGACCGACGGATTCGATGGCAACTGGGCGGTGCGAAATAAGTCTAACGGCAACTCCGAACGCCTCGACGCCAAACGAGGCGGCAAGCACACATACCAGGGTTTCGTACACACCTTCTACCCGCTGATCCCGCCGCAGACGTACTTCAACGACCACCCCGAATGGTTCAGCGAAATCAACGGCAAGCGGACTTATGACCAAGCCCAGCTCTGCCTGACAAATGAGCAGATGCGAAAAGAACTGGTCAAAAACCTCGCGGCGCAGCTACGTGCAAACCCCGCTGCTACAATTGCCTCCGTCTCGCAGAACGACTGGCACGGCAACTGCCAATGCGGCAACTGCGCCGCCATCGAGAAGGAGGAAGAAAGCCCCGCCGGCCTGCTCCTGCGGTTCATCAATTCCGTCGCCGAAGATATCGAAACCGAATTCCCGAATGTGGCCATAAGCACCCTCGCCTATCAATATACGCGCAAGCCGCCAAAGGTCACCAAGCCGCGCCCCAACGTTATAGTCCAGCTCTGCAGTATAGAGTGCTCGTTCAGCAAGCCACTCGCCGACGAGCGCAACAAAAAATTCCGTGACGACATCGTCGGTTGGTCCAAAATCTGTAACAGGCTCTATATCTGGGACTACACCACGAACTTTCGCCACCACGTAATGCCTCATCCAAACCTGCGAGTCCTCGGCCCGAACGTAAAGTTTTTCGCCGACCACAATGTCAAGGGCCTCTTCGAACAGGGCGCCTACGGGACCTACGGCGCCGAAATGGCTGAGTTACGCGCCTGGGTCCTCGCAAAGCTCCTCTGGGACCCGTCCCGTGATGGCCAAGCGTTGATTGACGAATTCATCGAGGGCTATTACGGCCCCGCCGCACCGCACATCAGGAACTACCTTAACGTCACTCACGATGCCGTCGAGGCCGGTGGCGACTGGCTCGGCTGCTTCTCCGAGCACACCGCCAAATTCCTTTCATTTGAGACGCTCAGCAAAGGTTGGACGCATCTAAAAGCCGCCGAACAAGCCGTCCAGGATGACCCGGACCTGCGTTTCCGCGTGCAGGTCGATCAGCTCCCGGTTATGTACGTCTTTATGATGCGCTGGGATGAGATGCGCGACGCAGCAAAGGCCGCAAATGCCGATTGGCCTATGCCCGAATCCATCCAGGACGCCTACAACCGCTTCGTCGAGGTCGCCACGAAAAAGAACATCACGCGCCTAAACGAAGGGCAGCAGGGCTATGGTCCCCTCGATGAGGCGTTGAAACGCGCAAAGAAATAGCCACTTCCGATACGGCATCGGTTGCTCTGCAATTGGACATAGTATTCTCGTGGAAAAGTGCAAAAATCCTGCAAATCCAGGATTTTTTGCGCACATTTTTCAGGCGTTATTACACTGTATATACGGCAGCCCAAACGTTTGGCAACCCGAATGCTGATCAGCAAGAGTATTGAAGAGGTACGCAGCGAATGACTGAAAAAGACGAAGGCTTCAATGAAGTGCAGCTCGTCGAGGCGGCTCAGAACGGCTGCATAGACAGCTTCGCGGCACTCTATGAGAAATACCACGGGCCTATGGTCGCGCTGGCGTATTCGATCCTTGCCGGCAGAGACCGCGCCGAGGATGTTGCCCAGGAAACCTTCGCAATTGCGTGTCGTGACCTGCCGACTTTGAAAAGTAAAGACAAATTCGCCGCCTGGCTCGCCGGCATCTGCAGAAACCTGTCGATGCAGATGCTAAGGGCCGCCAGAAGCGAAAGAAACCTTACGCCCGACGAACCTGTTGCCCGCGCCCAGGACACGACCGACGAGCGCTCTGATGCGATTCGCCAAGCCGTATGGAACCTGAGAGAAGCCGAACGCGAGCTCATCGTCCTGCGATACTTCGATGGATTCTCACAGGCGCAAATCTCAAGCGTTCTCGGTGTCTCGCCGCAGGCTGTCAACGGAAGGCTCGTCCGGGCAAAACGTAAGATTGCAGAATATCTCAAACGAAACGGTTTAACGGGAGCTCGTTATGAATCGGCAAGATAATGATAAGTGGCTTGATGAAGCGCTGACCGAAATCATCGGCTCTCAGAAGCCGCGGACTGATTTTGCTAAGTGGAAGAACGACCATCCCGACGCCGTTAAAATGCTGACCTCGCGGGCAAAACGACGCCCTTCGGCGTCTGAACGCTCGCCTTCTGTATGGAGAATGATTATGAACACTAAAAGACTCAAACTTGCCGCAGCAGCAGCCATTGTACTTGGCATACTTGCTGTCTCTTACTTCCTCCCCGACAACAGCCTTGCTCCCAGAGCGTTTGGCGA
>CAYGZM010000250.1:0-4749 GCA_964354365.1 uncultured Pirellulales bacterium | reverse complement strand
TGTTTCTGTTCATTGCCATTGAAGACAATCAGCCGTCCGGTCTCGTTGACCTGATTGGTTCCTCCGATTCCAAGGTGCTCGCCGCGCGCCGCTTTGTCGCCGTCCGCGCCGCGCGAGAAGAAGTAGCCGGTGATTGCGCGCGCATTCGATGGCAAGCCATTCCACAGCCAAAGCTCTATACTGTACGAGTCGCCGAGCTGCGGCACGCTCGCGCGCAGCCGACCGCCGGCAAAGTGCGGTGCGCGGTTGATTTGCGAACCGGAGAAGGCAGATGGGGTAAGCGCCGGCTGCGGCAAACATCCGGCGCCGCTTCCAACTCCAGGCAGGTAGAATGCCACGCCGTCTTCATAGATTGCATCCCGGCCCGCGCTGCTGGCGTCTCGCGCGGTCGGGGGCGCAATCTCGTTCAGGCGCCAGTACGCCAGCGGCCCGGCGTCGAGCACCTTATGGGCGTATGGGCCATGTTCCTCGATGATCTGACGCCGGGGTTTCTCCGCGACTTCTTCGAGCAGGCTGAGCACCATCTCGACGATGCGCGGCTCGGCCTGCACTTCCAGCCCGGCCGTGCGCGCAGGCCACGTTGTGTACCCGCCGAGCTTGTGCTGCTCGGGCGGCGGGATGTAGCCGTCGGCGCCGTTGGCCAGCTCGATGTTGAAGGTCGGCTGGAGCGGGCTTTGGGCTTTAAGCTTGAGGCCCGTGATGGCGAAGACTTCGTTCGGAATAGCTGCAATGCCGAGGTCTCCGATCCGCAGCGCCTGAAGCTTCAGCTCGGTCTTTTGCTGTTCGTGCAGGGAAATCGCCTCGCTGGCGTAGATTTCGGGCAGTGTCTGCGGCAGGCGGCCATCGAGTTTCGCAGCTATCCCTCGCGCCCACGACAGTCGTTTCTCATCCGGCGCGCGACATCCAAGCGCCAGGGTGCGCTCGGCCATGCGCAACGGGACCCACTCATGCCACGTTATACTTTGATATGCATTATACACGCGCTCCGCGACCTCTCGGGCGTAGGCATCATAGCCGATCTGGCGGCGCGGCGAGCCGTAGTCCATCCACATCAGATCGCCGCTCGTTCCCTGCGACATCATCCCGACAAAAGGCGGCGCACCGTTCTCTGCGTTCAGCAGTTTCTCGATGTGCCGGGCGAACCAGCCGTAATAATCCGAGGACAAAAGCGGCGATTCGTAGTAGTGCTGCGAGTAATTCGCCAGCAGCGCCAACGCTCTGCCGTCGAGCGACTGCACTGCAACGACGGACAGGCCCGGGTCAACCGGCCCCGACGGACCAACTGTGTCGGGACTTTCGTGTCCCGGGTGCATGTGCGCCCGGACGTTTTGTTCGCCGAACGGGTCCGTGAGCATTCTGTCGGGGCGGCGAATCCAGCGCCGGTTGAAGGTGTGCTCCCAATCATCCACCACCGCCCAGCCGATGCGCGCGGGCACAAGGTTCTTGACCGCGCCGGTGATTGCTTCGGCAATCTTCGCCGGCAGCGCCGCGGCGTAGTCGGCATCCACGCGGCTGCCGAGACAACCCATCGCCGACGGCGCGGAATGTGTGTGCGTCGCGGAGATGCACATTTTCTCGGTCGGGATGCCTGTAGTCCGGGCCGCGATGTCCTTGGCGCGGTCGATGAGATCTCGCGGCATCAGGCACGTGTCCACAACGCACAGCGCCACACGCGACCGGCCGTCGTCGAGGACGAGCGACTTGGCGTAAAGACGATCCACGACATTGGCGGCTGACCGCTCGGTGAACATCGCGTTGACGATGACCGGGAGCTTCTCCGGCGAGACGTCCACCTGGTGCGCGCCGACGCGGAATACCTCTGCCGACAGCGGCGAATTGGAGGCTGCAAGTTCGGTCCCGAATACGGGCCACGTGAACATAGCGCCAAGCAGCAGCCATGATGCAGCGTGAGCAAGCCGTGCTATGTGGTCAACCGGGGCCTTCCCGCATCGGCTTCTACAACTTGTAGCCGTTGTGCATCGGACGCTTGAGCATCTTGTTCGCCTCGGCGTTGTCAACGAATTGCTCCTGTATCGGGTCCCACTTTAGCTTCTGTTCAAGGCGCGCCGCGACATCGGCAATGAGTCCGAGGCCGGACGCCTGGTGCGCGGCATCGACGTCGGAGACCGGATCCCTCCGGCTGCGCACGCAACGCAGGAAGTTGTCCTGGTGATGCTTCGAATCGGTCAAGCGCAGCTCGCCGGGTTTCAACACGGTCTTGAGCAATGACTCCGGCTCAGCCCAAATGCCGGCGCGGTCCACATAGACCCAGCCTTCGTCGCCAATGAACCGGCAGCCTGGCTTCTGCTGCGGGCTGTCGGTAAAAACCATCTTTAGCCCGTTTGTGTATGTAAAGGTTGCACGCCACGTGTTCACATTGTCAGTGAAGCCCTCCTTGCGGTACGTGGCCCGGCATTCGACCTCAAACGCCTCGGCGCCAATCGAAGGGCAACCCCAGTTGGCTATATCGAGATGATGAACGCCCCAGTTCGTGATGAACCCGGCGCAATAATCCCAGATCAGGTACCAGTCGGGCCAGGCGACGCGGCCGGGATTGTACGGCTTGTCCGGCGCAGGGCCGCGCCACATCGCCCAGTCGAAGCCCGGCGGCGCCGGCTGCGGATCCAGCGACCCTTTGTAGCTCGGACGGTACTCCGGCCCCGGGCTGGCCACCTGTACGGTGTGGACCTTGCCGAGGTAGCCGTTCCGGGCGAGTTCGCAGGCATGCTGGAACTTGCGTTCCGACCGCTGCCACGTGCCCGTCTGAAAAACACGTTCAGCCTTGCGCACCGCGTCGCGGATGCGACGTCCCTCCTCGACCGACACGCCGAGGGGCTTTTCACAATACATATCCTTACCCGCCTCGGCGGCAGCGGTGGCGATCAGCGCATGCCAGTGGTCCTGAACAGCTATCATCACGGCGTCGATGTCCTTTCGCCCGATGATCTCGCGATAGTCGCCGTACATGACACAGCCCTTGTCGCCGTATTGATTGTCCACGAGCTCCTTGGCCTTTTGGCGACGGCTTTCGTACGTGTCGCAGACGGCCGCCACGCGACACTCAGGCAGCCCAAGGAAGACTTGCATGTTGCCCGTGCCCATGCCGCCAACGCCGATACAGCCTATCACAATACGCTCGCTCGTCGCAACAGTCCCGTCTTTACCAAGTGATGCCCCCGGGATAAAATGTGGCAACACCACGCTGCTCGCGGCCAGACCAGCGCCGCATTTCAAAAATGCCCGACGATCAATTCTACTTCTCATGACTTGACTCCTTTACACCAGCGTATGTTCCTTTGCCAGCATCCCGCAGGGTACGTTTATTGATCCGAGCACACCGATACTCAAACTAACGGTTGCTCGTCAAACCATTAATTGTATTCCTTCACCCTTCAACACACAAGAATATCTTGACCTTAGAGGAGGTCAAAATCATCCCCTTCTGCAATTGTTCAATTGTGGCCTGCGACCTCCCACAGTCCGTTCTCAACGGATGAATCCTGCCCATGCGCGCCTCCGCATTCTTTATCGCCAAAATCCCCGTGTTGATGGGCGTCCTTTTTTATTGCCTCAAGACGGGGGTGCTATTAGAATCTGCCACAATGGAAAAAGACGTGGATATCAATAAGGTCGTTCGCCAGCATCTTGAGATGGAGCAGTTCTTTGCCGGCTTCGCCGTCAAGGCCGAGGCCGGACCGGGCGGCCCGCAGGAACAGCAGGACAATATGGCAGTTGCCCAGAAAGCAGGACAGCTTGAGCAGTTGGCCCAGGAGGTCGTGCAATGCCGCAAGTGCGAACTTGGTTCCCTGAGAACCAATACAGTCCCCGGTGAAGGCAGTCCGAATGCTCGGATAATGTTCATCGGAGAGGCCCCGGGCGCCGACGAAGATGCCCAGGGCCGACCGTTTGTCGGCAGGGCGGGCCAGTTGCTGGACAGGATAATCGAGGCTTGCGGGCTGAAACGCAGCGATGTCTATATATGCAATATCCTGAAGTGCCGCCCGCCTGATAACCGCGATCCTCGGGCCGAGGAGATAATAGCGTGTCTGCCGTATCTGCAGAGGCAGATTGAAATAATAGACCCTGAGATCATCGTAGCTCTTGGCGCTCACGCGGCCCGAACGCTGCTGAATACGACCAAGTCGATAGGCCAGTTGCGCGGGCAGTTCGTTGAGTACCACGGCGGGCTTGGGCAAGCGCCCATCAAGCTGATGAGCACATATCACCCCGCATATCTGCTGCGAAGCTACTCGCCGGAGAACCGCAGGATGGTCTGGGAGGATATGAAGAAGGTCCTCGCCGAGCTCGGCCTGCCGGTTCCCGAAGGGTCAAAGAAATAGCTCCGCCCGGCCGGCGAAATCCATTCCTCGTGCACCATTCTGCCGTGCGATTTGACTCGGCGCGCCGAGAAGATTGGCGTTGCGTCGGTTTCTCAAGACAGATATCCAGGGAGTTATGCGAGAGCTTGCGGATTCGCATGATTTGTGCGAAGTCCTGGGCCTTGAGAGGATACCCGGCTATGCAACATTGTTTCACGCCGAAGAGCGCCTGATTAGAAAAGGGTTCCTCGAAAAGGCTTAGAGACCGCGTTTTGCCCCCTGCGTGAAACGGTACGTATGCAAATCAGCGTGTTTGACACGGCCATTTCAGAGCCGACAGCAAAGCCCCAGGTACAGAGAATCAGGGCCTGTTCTTGAGCAGTTCCTGCAATCTCTCCATCTCGCCGGATTTCATGTGATAGCTGTGCTC
>CAYGZM010000249.1:0-4795 GCA_964354365.1 uncultured Pirellulales bacterium | reverse complement strand
TCATGAATCCAACTGTGACAAAATCAAAAAAGTCACGCTTGTATAAGGGCTAGTGAAGCCTGGAGGATTTGTTCTCTATGTTCTTCCGCACAGCTTCCTGTTGGCTAACAATGCCCAGCATCTTCGTAGGGAAATCAGCAGGCGCTTCCTTGTACGGTTCTTGGCGGATCTCTCTGAGATTCCCGTCTTTGAGGGTTTGGGGAGTTACGTGATTCTAGTAATTTTACAGAAAAAGGATAACGGCCCCGCGGAGAACGTTAATGCGACGATTGTCCGATGTAGAGAGTTTCCAGGGCAGGCTCTTCAGTTGGCAATTGAGGGAAAGACTATCTCTGGGGATCTCTACGATATCTATGAGATCAACCAGTCTGTCTTTGAGAATGAGGAGTGGTCACTTTTGCCACCGAGCCAAATGAGGCTTAAGACGAAGGTGGCCGAGTTTCCCCGTCTGGAAGACTTCATGACGGTGAAAGAGGGTTTTGTTACAGGAGCTGATGATGTTTTTGTCCGTGATGCCTCTGATGTCCCAAATGGAGAGGAAGAGATTTACATTCCATATCTGCCTGACAGGAAGATGAAGAAGTTCGTTGTGCCTGGCCGAGTCTCGAAGATGGTGTTTTATCCCTATTCTGCGGGGGAGCGCTTGACAGAAGATGATGTTCGTCAAAATTTTCCTCAGACGTGGGCATACCTCGAACACCACGGTAAGACATTGAAAGCAAGGAAGTCCGTCCATTCAGACCGGTGCCCGTGGTGGAGCCCCGTCTGGCCTAGACCCCCGAAAAGCATGTTGAGACCGAAAATTGTGAGCCCTCATTTGATTCTACTGCCCAAGTTCTCCTTGGACCACAAAGGAAAATTTGGAGTCTCACATTGTCCCCTCTTGTTCCCCAGAAGAGAAGAAGGCACGCTTGACCTCCTCTCGTACTTTCTGGCGGTTCTTAATTCGTCCCCTGTGTTCTGGCAAATGTCCAGCCTGTCTCACAAATATAGCAGGGGGTACGTCATGTTGGAACCCAAAACTTTGCGGAAGCTTAGGGTTCCGAATCCAGCGGATGTCCCGAGCAGGTTGATGCTGAAGATTCAGGATCTAGTCCGACAGAGACTGAAGGATCGAGCCAGCGAGAGAGCTGTGATTGAGAATCAGCTTGATAGGATCATTGCCGGGCTATATGGCCTTAGCGAGAATGAACGTGCCGAAGTTGGAATGGACATCTAACGTGCCGGTACTCAGAATCAACATCGATAGGCTTCATTCACGACAAGACCCTATTCGCCACATGTTGCGCCCCCTTAGGGATGGGTATGACGTAGGATGTAGCGTCGGTAAGGGTAAATACGCGGGCGGGAAGATTGTAGCCGCCCATGATGCCCCAACACCTTCAGGGGATCCACGTGACTGGCGGTTTAGAACATTCGTGCCGGGGATCTCCGGCCAGTACTTTGAACTATGGATGCCTTGGAATAGTGATAGGAGCTTGGTGCTCAATCGAGCGTATTTACATATTCTGCAATTGAACAGAGAAAAATGTGTTCTCGCAGAAATCCTCTGCCTTCACAGTGACCCGGCTGCAACCGATAATGAGCCGTTGCGTACGTATAAGAGAGGGCCACATTTACATGTGAAACTTGCGGAGCCCCCACTTCCGCAAAGCCATTTTCCACTTAACCTAGGCCACCTGGAGCAGGTTCTGGATTCTGTAGGGTCATTGACCAATGCCATGCGGTCTGCCGTAGAAGTCATTAGCAATGAAGTACTCAAAAGGATGGCCAACTGAGGGTGGCCCCCACCAGAGAGCTTCAAGATGGGTCAGGACTGGTTAAGCTCAGATGAGAGTTGGGGGATTGGGAACTGAATTTGGGATTTCATGGCGGCGAGGTCGGGAGAAGTCGGGGCTGCTTTAGGGCCAGGTAAGATCATGGTTGCCTTATAGGCAGATAAGATTCTTCGGGGGCGACCACTGCTTTATAGGCAGATAAGGTCATGGGTCGCGCCTACGAGGAGGCGGGGGGAGGGTTGGATTTTCTTCTTTCGCAACGGGGCGGTTTCTGCTAAAAATGGCGCAGGCTTGTCGCCTGATTTCTTCGTAATGATGTAGGCCGGTAGATAGATCGAGTTTGAATCAACAGGAGGCGCAGAAATGGAACGCAGACGCACAGGAATAAGGTTTCTATCGAAGAGGGACTGGCTGTTGCTTTTGATTTGCCTGGTTTTGTGCAGTTCGTGTACGGCGCAGGGCGGCTACAAGCCGGCGGATGGGCCGCTGCTGACCCATTGGGCGAAGGATGTCTCGCCGGAGAATGCATTGCCTGAGTATCCACGTCCGCAAATGGTCCGCACGGACTGGCTGAATCTCAACGGGCTTTGGGGCTACGCTATCAAGCCAAAGGATCAGTCCGCGCTGGCGCTGGAGGAGTTTGACGGCCAGATTCTTGTGCCCTATCCGGTCGAATCGGCCCTTTCGGGTGTGATGAAGCCTGTCGGCCCTGACAACCGCATCTGGTACCGGCGGACCTTCGAGATTCCAAAGAAATGGAACAATAAACGTGTGCTGCTGCACTTCGGCGCGGTCGATTGGGACGCGACGGTCTGGGTGAACGGCAAGAAGCTCGGCAATCACCGCGGCGGATACGACCCATTCAGTTTCGATGTTACCGACGCGCTGACCAAGAGCGGCAAGCAAGAAATAGTGCTGTCGGTCTGGGACCCGACCAATACCGGGACACAGCCTCGGGGCAAGCAGGTGCGAAAGCCAGGTGGGATATGGTACACCGCAGTCACCGGAATCTGGCAGACGGTCTGGCTCGAGCCGGTGCCGCAAACCTACATCGAGTCGCTTTCGATTGTCCCCGACATCGACAAAGGGGAAGTGCAGATTACAGCGAATGTGGTCGGGGGTAGCGCCGGGACCGGACTGGCTGCGAAAGTGGCCGGGAAAGGCTTCGCCGGCGCGGCTGCAAGTTCCGCAGGCAACAAGCTCACAATCAAAATCCCCGATGCGAGATTGTGGTCTCCGACCTCACCTTATCTGTATGACGTGACTGTGAGCGTTGGGAGCGACGATGAGCCTATCGACTCGGTCAAGAGTTACTTCGGGATGCGCAAGATCTCTCTGGGCAGTGATGAAGGCGGCATTCTACGGTTGTGCCTGAACAATAAGCCGTTGTTCCAGTACGGGCCGCTCGATCAGGGCTGGTGGCCGGACGGGCTTTACACGGCCCCGACCGACGAGGCCTTGCGGTATGATATTGAGGTGCTCAAGAAATTGGGCTGCAACATGCTGCGGAAGCACGTGAAGATTGAGCCGGACCGCCTCTATTACTGGTGCGACAAGCTGGGCCTGATGGTGTGGCAGGATATGCCCAGCGGCGACAAGTACATCGGCGGCAACGACCCGGATATCCAGCGTTCGACCGAGTCCGCCAGCCAGTTCGAGGCCGAGTTGAAGGCGATGATCTCCACCTTCTACAACCATCCGTGCATTATCATGTGGGTCCCCTACAACGAGGGCTGGGGACAGTGGGACACGCCGCGTATCGTGAACCTGATCAAGGAGCTGGACCCGACCCGGCTGGTGAACAACGCCAGCGGCTGGAGCGATCGTGGCGTCGGCGACGTGCACGACATTCACAGCTACCCGGGCCCTGCCGCGCCGCCCGTCGAGGACAAACGGGCGGCCGTATTGGGCGAATTTGGCGGCCTCGGCCTGCCGGTCGAGGGGCACACCTGGCAGGCGGAGAAGAACTGGGGCTATCGCAGCTTTGAGACCCGCGAGGCGCTGACTGAGGGGTATGTGAACCTGCTTGGACGGCTGCGTTCTCTAATTGCCGGCGGGCTGAGCGCCGCGGTCTATACTCAGACGACCGATGTCGAGGTCGAGGTCAACGGGATGATGACGTACGACCGCGCGATGATAAAGTGCGACGAGGGGAAGGCCGCAGCCGCGGCGAAGCGTTTATACTTGCCGCCGCCCATCGTCAAGACGATTGTGCCCACGTCGGAAAAGGACGGCCTTGAGTGGCGGTACACGATGGAGAAGCCCGCGGACGGCTGGGAACAGCCGGGCTTCGACGATTCCTCGTGGCGGAAGGGGCCGGGCGGCTTCGGCACTAAAGAGACGCCGGGAACGGCCGTCCGCACAGAATGGAAGGGTTCCGACATCTGGATACGGCGGACGTTTGAGCTGCCGGATAAGAAGCTCGGACGGACGCATCTTTCAATCCACCACGATGAGGACGCCGAGGTCTATATAAATGGCCGGCTTGCCAATAAGCTGGAGGGCTACACGACCGGCTATGTCCAGATCGAGTTGGACGAAAAAGTGCTTCAAGCGCTCAAGGTCGGCTCGAACTGCATCGCCGTCCACTGCCGCCAGACGAGCGGTGGCCAGTACATCGACGTCGGCTTGGTTGACGTAATGGAACAGCCGGTGAGATAGCAGGAGGAGGTCTTCGCCGCGCGGACACTCGCCGGCCGTGTTTCCCGACAGGTGAGCGTGACGCTCAAGAAGGCCCCCAAGACCAAGACAACCGGCCGGCAAGAAGCAAAGCTTGATTTTCCTGAGGATTGAGCAGACATTACAGCATTCTCGAAGGATATAAGGGGACATACAGATGGCTTTGTTGTTGGGGTATGATGTTGGCAGCTCGTCGGTCAAGGCGACGCTGATGGATGCGGGGACGGGTAAGGTTTTGGCGAGTGCGACTTCGCCGGATAAAGAGCTGGAGATAATCGCCAAGCAGATAGGCTGGGCCGAGCAGCATCCGCAGACCTGGTGGGAGCACGTCGTAAAAG
>CAYGZM010000248.1:0-4829 GCA_964354365.1 uncultured Pirellulales bacterium | reverse complement strand
ATCGTGGCGAGCAGCCGGGGCGCGGGGTGTCCGCAGATTACGCAGGAGATCATTCTGTACGACCGGATCAAGCGGATTGATTTTGCGAATCGCGTGCTGAAGGATTCGACGCCGCTGCTTGAGATATATTTTGCATTTCCGTTTAAGGTTGATAATCCAGCGATTCGGTTCGAGGCGTCAAATTCGGTGATTGAGCCGTTGAAGGACCAGTTCCCAGGGTCGAATTCGAACTATTACGCGGTGCAGCACTGGGCGGACGTCAGCGACGGGGAGATTGGCGTGACACTGTCGCCGATAGAGTCGCACTTAGTGGAGTTCGGGGGGCTGTGGCCTTGTTATGTTTCGCAGGCGCATCACGGGGTGACGGCGCCCGATTTCGGGCGCGCGTTTGTCAAGGCGGATGAGCTTAAGAAGGGGTATATGTACTCATTCGCTATGGACAGCAACTTTCGGACGAATTTTCAGCCGGTGCAGCAGGGCGATATGCTGTTTCGGTATTCGGTGAGCACACATAAAGGGGATTGGAGGAAGGGGGGCGCTCGTCGTTTCGGCTGGTCGGCGGGGAATCCCCTTATGGCGGCGGTCGTAGAAGGCAAGCGGGAAGGGAAGCTCGAGAAGAAGGCGAGCTTCTGCCAGGTTGATACGCCGAACGTGATGGTGCTGACCTTGAAACGGGCGGAGGATGGGGACGGCATAATAGTGCGCCTGATCGAGACCGAGGGTGATGGGTTGAAAACGCGGATTTTGATGCCCGCCGTGACGATAAGGAAGGCGTATCGAACGGACCTGGTGGAAAGGAATATTTCAGAGGTGCCTTCCGCCGAGCATAGTGTTACGGCGCCTATTGAAGCGTTCGGGATAACCACGATTCGCGTCCAGGCGGATTGAGGGATTGTGAATGAATCGCCTTGTTGCGCGATGCTCAACCCGTGGGGCGTGGTCGCTGGACCGGTTTTTGGCCGGGCGGTTTGGGGGTGAAGAAGTCTTTTTTTGTAAGGCCACATTCTCTAATCATCCTGCGGCAGTATTCGAGGTTTCCCAACTCCTTGTCGCCGTTGTTGGTGCCCAAAGAGAACTTGGCGCCGGCTTTTTTGGCCTGCCTTATGAAGACGGGGCTGGGGATGTGATAGCGGGCGTTTATCTCGATGGCGACCTTGTTTTTGACGGCGGCGTCGATTACCTTTCCGGTGCGTTCTTTGGTCCAGAGCGTGTCGTATTCGGCGGCTATGACCTCGGGCAGGAAGGTGGCATTTGCGAAGATGTCGATCGGCTCGTTGCTGATTATGGAGACGATTTTGTCAACGTACATATCCATAAAGGCCTGCTTGTCGTCGATGTGGACCTCATCCTTCATCCAAAGTCGGGTGCGTCTGCCGGTGTTGTCGGTAAAGGTCAGGGCGTCGGTCAGTACGTAGTCGAATTGCGCAATTGTTTCTTTGGAGAATAGCTTTAGCCATTCGCGGCCCTCGGCCTGCATACCGACGTAAACCGGTTTGTCGCGGAGCTCCTTGATGAATCGCCTTGCGCCTTCGTCGTCGGTAACGGGGAAGCCGAGTCCGCAATTCTGGGCTATTCCGAATTTGACGCCGTTCTTTTTTGAGATTTCGATGGCCTCATCGAGGGTCAATCCTCCTTTGAGGTGGACGTGGTAATCCACGAGGGGAAAGTCAATGACTGGAAGTGGGCCGGGCTTGTCGGTCTTGGAGTCCGCTCCAGGGCAGACAAAGCACATTAGCATTAGGAGAAATGAAGTGACTGCTGCGAGGCGCTTATCCATAGTTTTTGTCCTTATAGGCGCTGTTGATAATACCCTTTCGATGCGCTAAACGAGCGAACAATAGTATTGTATCAAGAGGGCGTGCCTATTGCAAATGATGCCGATTTGGTTTGGAGGCTTCTCGCATGGACCGATACTACTTCGGTCGTGTGTAGCCATCGGCGCCGATTGTCTTTAATCGCTCGTCTTTCAGACAGACTTTTCCCTCAGTCAGGTCGGTCCGGTCCTGTTGGAGCTCGACCTGGTAGCACCCATCTATTTCCGGGGCGGGCAGGGAGGGCTTGCGCGCGGCATCGAGATCGCGCCAGGCGTTATGGCGGAATATGAAGGTCTGCGGTGCGACGCCGGGTCCGACATTGACGAAGACCTGCACCCTTGAATCATATACTACCAGATTGTTCTCGAAGATGCCGCCGTGGCAGGGCTTGAATCTGGGGTCCGTGGTTTCCTGGAGTATTCTGAGTATCCACTTTTCCGGGAAAACGATTGTGTTGTGATGTACGTAACCTGCGTCGGCTGTGACCCAGGCGATGGGCGCGACGCTTCCGACAAATCGGTTGCCTGCGATGGTGATGTCTTTAGCTTCGTAGTCGCCGACTTCGGGCCGGAAGAACTGAAGGCCTGTGCTTCCGCTGAGATTTATGGCGCGTTCTCCGGCGTTTTTGAAGAGGCAGGTCTGCACAAGCACGTGGCGTGTTCCGCCTTTGAGCTGGACGGCGTTGTCTTGTGAGAATCCTGCGCGTCCGACGAAGTTGCAGTCTTCGACGACGCCGTGATGGCAGCCGACCATATCGATAGCGGAGCCGCCCCAGCCCTCAAAACGGCATCGGCGAACGATGAATTGGTCAACGCCGGACATTTTCAGGGCGTCGTGGTTTCCCTTGGGGCCGGTTTCAAGAATTGTCAGATTTTCGAGGATAATGTGATGGGCGGGGGTTTCAAAGGAGCCGCCGTCGTCGATATTTATTCCATTGGAAGGAAAGCCTTGTGCCTTCAGGTTGCTCAGCGTAACGTAGCTGCAATCGGCCAGATGGATTGCCTGGCCGCCTCCCGAGAACAGCGGCGGGTTGTTGGGTTCGGTCCCGCGGATGACAATCGGGGCGTCGTCCGTACCTGAAATGTTCTCCAAATAGACGCCTCCTGTATACGTTCCCGGCGCCACGAGGAGGGTTGTTCCGGGCTTGAGCCGGCGGATTTCGCTTTGAAGTTGAGAAGAGCTGTTCACGAGGATTTCTTTGGCTTCAAGGCGAGCGGAGGCTGTCAGTATCGCCGGTAATGTGAAAAACAAAGCTATTTTGTGTCGTCCCATCATAGTCATCCTTCGTGCTTAGGGTGTATTTCAACAAAAGTCGAGAGAAGATAAATATATTACTTCCATTTGCATTTGCGGTCTTTGAGGCGGTGGTCGCCGTGGCAATCGGTGCAGTATTTCTTATCACCTGAATCTGCGAAAAGGGTCTTGTGCGGTTCTTGCGAGAGCTTGTCTTTGGGGTGACAGCCCAAGCAGAACGGGTTTATCTTTTCTCTTGGGTGCATTTTGCCGGGTGCGGTGCCGTTCCCGCCGGACGCCCAGGATTCATCGGCGATGTGCTCATCCGATTCGCCGTGGCAGTGCGCGCAGCCCATGTTTTGGCGGGCGTGGATAACGGCGATATCCTCCTGCATGTAGTTGATGTGGCAGACGAAACAGCGAGAGTTGTCGGCCACGGGGCCGTTGGGTTCGTCAACTTCGGGCCGGTCACCGAGCAGCAACAAAGGCTCATCTTCGAGGAGCAGAGGTTTATCATCCGCCGGGGATTGCTCAACGGCGGTGGATTTGGTGTCTGTCTGGGGTTTTTGCTTAGACTCGGTTTGCTCACAGCTTGTCGGCAGCAGCACGGCCGCCGAGAGAATGAGTGTAAAGAGACAATATCTCATGCTTTTTATCCCGGCGGTGCTACTTTGTTTTTGGCAGGGGCTGATTGCTTTTGAGCTCGAAGATTGCTTTTACCTCTTCTTCCGATAGAGCGCGGTCGTAGATGCGGACGTCGTCGAGAAGTCCGGTAAACCCCCTGCATAAGCGGACGTCGATGTCTTTTCCAGTGTCAATGGGCCAGAGGTCCAGCAGGCCGATGTCGTGGATTTCAGCCGGTTCGCCGTCTTTATAGAGCTTGACGTCGTCGTGGAGGTTGGGCAGCTCGGCCTCTCGCACGACAGCGGCCACGTGATGCCACTTGTCGTCGTGCACGGGTGCGTTGATATAGAGGTAGCCGCCGCTGGGGGTGACGCCGATGCGTTCCCTTATGAAGCCGTAGGTCCACATCCTGCCGAAGTCATCCGCGCCCCAGGAGGTAATTTCGCCTCCTTTGGGATTTGTTGTTTTGATCCAGGCTGCTATGCTTCGAGGCCGGGTGCCGGTGACGCCCTTGTATTTTGCTATTTCCACATAATCCTTGCCGTCGAGCTTGAGGGCCTTGCCGATTCTGCCTTCGGCGGAGTTCTTGTCAAACGACAGTTCTCCCTTGAGCGTGCCCTTGCGGTCGTGCCCGGATGAATCTGCGGCGGTCTTGCCGGCGGTTTCGTCGAATTTCCACCAGCCGACGAGATTAGGGTCGGTATCGAGAGTTTTGGGCTTGTCGTCGCCCGTTACGGCGACGGCCCACGATAAGCACACCGCTAATGCCAAGGCAACAAGAAGAATTGAGAGGTTCGATCTCTTAGACATTCGGCTTCTCCTAAAATAGGGTCTTCAATCATCGGGCCGGATGCTTCGCCTTGCGGCTCAGCATGACAGTCCAAACCGGTCAGTTTGAGTTACTATACCAGATTCGCCAGGGAAATCCAACTGAGGCATTACACGCCGGCTTCAACCCCAACCCAACATTTGCCTGTCGAGCCTTGTCGAGACGTATCGTGGAGCTTGCCCTTAATCTTCTTGCAATACTGACGTGTTCCGTATAGGATTTTTGTTGACAAAAGAGTTGGAGCAGTGGCCGAGCGGTTTAAGGCGACGGTCTTGAAAACCGTTTTACCCTTTCGGGTAACGGGGGTTCGAATCCCTCCTGCTCCGTTG
>CAYGZM010000247.1:0-4830 GCA_964354365.1 uncultured Pirellulales bacterium | reverse complement strand
GGCGGAGGTCTGCGAAGAGGGCTTCAGGTTCGCGGGCGAATTCGACTATGCGCCGGCGAACGCGGAGGAGGCAATCAGGAATTATGATATGGTCCTGGAGTCGCTTGGGCAATTGAGCGGGGACTTTATTGCGCCGCGTGCGGAAGACGTGGACCGCCAGGGCAATACCCTGAACGAAGACGGAACGGTGACGCGGGCGAAGGGGATAGCGGAGTCTATCGAGAAGCTGGGGCAGGCGGAGGTAATGGGTTTTACGCTGCCGCACCGGTTCGGGGGGTTGAATTTTCCGAACGTGATTTATTCGATGGCTATCGAGATGGTGTCGCGCGCGGATGCGGCGCTTATGAACATATTCGGCCTGCAGGGGATTGCAGAGACGATCAATGCGTTCGCATCGGAGCAGATCAAGCGGAATTATCTGCGCAAGTTTTCGGAGGGGAAGGTCACCGGGGCGATGGTTCTGACGGAGCCGGACGCAGGGTCGGACTTGCAGGCGGTGAAGCTGCGGGCTTTCCAGGATAGCGAGGGACATTGGTTTCTGCATGGGGTCAAGCGATTCATCACGAACGGGTGCGGAGAGGTTTTGCTGGTGCTGGCGCGGAGCGAGACGGACAGGAGCGGCGGGCTGGGGCTGAGCTTGTTCGTGTGCGAGCCGGGGCCGACGGTGCATATTCGGCGGCTGGAGGACAAATTAGGCATTCACGGGTCGCCGACGTGCGAGATATTTTTCGACAACACGCCGTGCGAGCTAATCGGGGAGCGGCAGCGCGGGCTGGTGACATACGTTATGAGCCTGATGAACGGGGCGCGTATCGGGATTGCGGCTCAATCGATGGGGATTGCGGAGGCGGCGTTTCGGGTGGCCCGGGACTATGCGGCGACGAGGAAGCAGTTCGGGGTGGCGATTGAGAAGCTGCCGGCGGTGCGCGATATGCTTATAGATATGAAGATTGAGATCGAGGCCGGGCGGGCGCTTTTGTATGAGACGTCGCGGGTGGTGGATATGGAAATCGGATATGCCAAGCGGCTCGAAGAGCATCCGCCGGAAGATAAAGAGGAGGCCAAAGAGTTCAAGAACGAGTCCCGAAAGTATAAGAGGTGCGCGGCGATGCTGACGCCGATGAGCAAGTACTACTGCTCGGAGATGTGCAACAGGGTCGCATACGATTCGATTCAGGTGCTCGGGGGCAGCGGGTATATGCGGGACTACGCGGTGGAGAGGCACGCGCGTGACGCGAGGATAACGACCATTTATGAGGGGACGAGCCAGTTGCAGGTTGTGGCGGCGGTTCGCGGGGTGTGCAGCGGGACGGCGGAGAAATATATCGCAGAACTGGCTGCTTCGGATTACGATGGGCAAGTCAAGGACCTGGTCGGGATACTGGGTGAAGGGACGCAGCTTTTGACCGAATCGATTCCGTTCGTGAAGGAGCAGGGCAATGAGTATATGGACCTTTACGGCAGGGCTCTGGTGGATATCGCTATAGATTTGATTAACGGGTATCTGCTGTGCGGGCAAGCGAGCACTGACGTGGATATGCAGGCGCCGGTTGCAGAAACGGGTGCGGGCGGCAACGGGCAAACGATCTCGATGAAAGAGCGCAAGGCAAGGGCGGCGAGAAGGTATGTCACCAAGAACGCACCGAAGATTGCGACGCTTGCGAAGCTGATTGTCACAGGGGACAAGTCAACTTTAACGGACTACGGGGCGCTGGTCGGGCCGGCACAGATGGAGTGAGGGGCAGGTATGCTTAGAGCGGTGATATTCGACTTCGACGGGGTGATAACGGATTCGGAGATTCTGCACTTTCGGGCGTTTAATGCGGTGTTAGGGCGGTTCGGCGTCGAGCTAACGACACAGAATTACTACAAGATGTACCTGGGGCTGACGGACATGGACTGCTTTAGGATGCTGATTCGCCAGGGGCTGCTGAAGGTTGACCAGAGCAAGATACCGGATTTGCTGCAGAAGAAAAAGGTGGTATTCGAGGAGCTGGCAAGGACCGAGGGTCGGCTTATCGAGGGCGCGCGGGATTGTATCGGAATGCTTGCGGAGAATAAGATGCCGATGGCGATTTGTTCGGGGTCGCTGCTGCCTGAGATAGAGGTGGTGTTGGAGGATGCGAAGCTGCGGGAGTTCTTCGAGGTGATTGTGTCGGCGGAGCATATTAAGATGGGAAAGCCGAATCCCGAAGGGATGCTTTTGACACTTGAAAGGCTCAACGAGAATCGCAGCGAGGCGATAAAGGGCGGCGAGTGCGTGGTGATAGAAGACTCGAGCTGGGGGTTGGAGGCGGCGAAGGCGGCGGGAATGCACACGGTGGGGGTGACAAACTCGTACGATGCCGGACAACTGGGCTTGGCGGAGAAGATTGTCGGGAACCTTGCCGAATTGAGGATCAGCGATTTGCAGCAGCTTTGCGCGTGAAGCGTATCTCCCCCTCGGGGCAGGCGTGAAGCGTATCTCGTATTGCGTATCGGGCGGCCCTTGGGGCGTAGAGGGTGGAGCGTGAAGCGTGCATCGCCCCTTCGGCAAACCCGCCGCGGCGGGCAAGCTCAGGGCAGGCTTGCCGGCGACGGCTAAACGAGAGGAATCGCCGGTTGGAAGCAAGGGGGTGAGGACGGGTAAAACGTCATTTGTACGAAGCGGACGCCCTATCTCGCTTTGGAAAGTTGCTGAATTCCTGCTTTTTTGTGTAACGAAGCTCGCATTTGTGCATCTTAATAATAGGCAGGCTGAACAGCCTGGGCCGGGCTTTGATGAACCTGGACGAAGTCTTAATGGGCAGGAGGAGGTTAGGAAATGAATAGAAGGGCAGGTGAAGGTATAGGATGGAGGATCTCTCTGGTCGCAGCGGTGGCGGCTATTGCGGGCAGTGCGTGGGGCGATGTCGTCTATGTCGATGCCACGGCTCCGGGTGCGAATGACGGAACGAGCTGGGAGAACGCCTACAATTTTCTACAGGATGCGCTGCCTGCGGTCGGGCCCGTCGGGCCGCGTCTGGAGATTCGGGTGGCCCAGGGTGTGTACAAGCCTGATCAAGGTTTGGGAGTGACGCCGGGCGACTGGGAAGCTGCGTTCGCGCTTACGAGTAACGTAGCCGTTAAAGGCGGCTATGCCGGGTATGGCCAGCCGGATCCCAATGCGCGAGATATCGACTTGTACAAGAGCATCCTGAGCGGTGATTTGGCCGGGAACGATGCGGATGTGCAGGACCCTTGCGACCTGTTGTACGAGCCTACTCGGCAAGACAACAGCTTCCACGTATTGATCGCGAGCTCCGCGGATGCAAACACCGTTCTCGACGGCTTTACTATTACGGGCGGTAACGCCAACGGCGACTACGACCTTGATCAAGGCAGCGGGGGCGGAATACAAATGCGATGGTTCCTGTGGGAAATGCAAGATGCGGTGATATCCAACTGCAGTTTCGTCAGAAACTCCGGCCTCTACGGAGGGGCGGTGTACAACAGCGACGGGCTCCACCTGACGATAACAGACTGCACGTTCATTGAAAACGGGGCAGAGTGGGGCGGAGGGATAGGGAATGGGGGCACTGTTACGCTGGCTAACTGTACGTTCAGCAAGAACTACGCAAGCTGGAAGGCCGGGGGGCTGGCGAACGGCGAGGCGAGAGGGACGCTGGAGAACTGCACATTTGTTGAGAACCGAGCCGAATACGGCGGGGCGATGTACAACGGCGAAGGCCGCGCGACATTGACCAATTGCAGTGTGATCGGCAACCGGGCGGTAACAGGAGGGGCATTCTATAACAGCGACGGCGATGTGACAATGATCAATTGCAGGGTCTGCCAGAACCGCAGCAGCGAAAGGGGCGGGGTGGTATTCTGCGGGTCGGACGATGGCGCGATGTTCACGAATTGCATTGTCACGGGGAACTCGGGACAGATGGGCGGGGTCGTTTACGCCGGCGAAGACAGCTATGTGAAACTGACAAACTGCACGCTCACCGGAAACTGGGCCGCGGCCAACGGCGGAGCATTGTACATCAACGAGCCGGACGAGGCGACAATAACCAATTGCATCATCCGGGGCAACCGGCCCGAGGAGATATACTATGAGGCGCCCGGCAGTGCGACAGTCATAACGTACAGCAACGTGCCGGGGGCGTTGGCCGATAGGGGCAATATAGACGCCGACCCCTGTTTTGCCGAGGCGGGGCGCTGGGACCAAAATGGAACGCCCGCCGATCCCAATGATGATTCCTGGCTCGATGGAGATTACCACCTCAAATCACAGCAAGGCCGATGGGACCCCAACAGCCAAAGATGGGTCCGGGACGATGTCACAAGCGTGTGTATCGATGGCGGCGACCCAAACTCGGATTGGACGGCGGAACTCTGGCCAAACGGCTGGCGGATCAATATGGGCGCGTATGGGGGCACAGCTCAAGCCAGTATGTCACCAAACAGCATCTGCAACATCGCCGACCTGGACCTTGACGGCTTTGTCTATCGCACGGACGTGCCATTGTTTGCCGAGCAATGGCTTTTTGCCGGGATTTTCTTGTCCGCAGACTTGAGCAGAGATGGAATTGTCGATTTTCCCGATTTTGCCATCTTCGCCATGAACTGGGACCGCCCGTCTTTGCCTGCCCCGGCCGACAATCCTAACCCGCCGGATGAGGCAATCTCCGTTAGTCGCGTTCCTCTGCTGAGCTGGACTTCAGACCCCAACGCCATCTGGCACCATGTCTATTTGGGAACCGACAGCAACGGCGTCTTCCAGGGCCGCCAGGCCGGTACCGTGTTTGACCCCGGCACTCTAAACGGCGCTATGACCTACTATTGGCGGATCGACGAGATGAA
>CAYGZM010000246.1:0-4851 GCA_964354365.1 uncultured Pirellulales bacterium | reverse complement strand
CACCCCCTCACCGGGTTTGGCAAGCCGTGAGATTATCTCTCGCACCGTCTTGTCCCGGCCGAGATCCATAAAACCATTCTACGCCAAACCCGCCCCCCAGACAACCCCCCGTCATTTCGACCGTGCTTGCCTCGCCCGGCCAGACGAGACAACTTGAAGCGCCCAAGCAGGGCGATGGCTGGCTGTTCCTCGATTGGAAACAGCCCGTTGACGCCGGAAGGATTATCGTGTATAAGATTCAGCGCAGGAATCGTACCGATGGTGCGTGGCAGGATGTCGCAACGGCAATCGAGACAGAATCAACTTTGGTTGACTCGTGCTTCGTAGCGTACTACGCAGAGTAGCACCAGCCGAAAGGCAAAGAACTCGAATATCGCGTTATTGCAATAAATAAGTCCGGCGAAGGACAGGCGAGCAATACGGTGATGGTGGTGTTGTAACGCGTTTTATGAAGAATGTATGGTCATTGTTGGGAGTTCACTATGCAGTCATCCAAAGTCACTGAGCGCATCAAGGCAAAGGCATTCGAACTGCTGGAAGAGCATCCCGAGGGCCTGCGGTATTCGGAGCTTCACTCGAAAATTCAGGCCGCTGATAATGATTTCAGATCAAACACAATCGGTGGATGTATCTGGAACCTCGATGCAGTCTTCCCGGATAAAGTCTACAAACCCTTCAGGGGTCTTTTTCGTCTGGTAAAGTACAAGCCCCCCGAATCAGAAACATCTGAAACTATATCTACTGCTCGAATTCTAAAGAATGAGGTAAAAGAAGAAGATTTCTACGCACCTTTCGCTGATTGGCTCAAGAATGAGATTGAGGATGTGACCCTTGCCATACCTCTCGGACGCAATAAGTTCAAAGATAAGTGGGGAACACCGGATGTTATTGGGAAGCGAGAGTCCAGGCACAGCGATATCATCAAATGGTCTACCGAAATCGTTTCTGCTGAGATCAAGACGGAAACAACACAGCTTGTCACCGCATTTGGACAAGCGTGCGCCTATAAGCTGTTTAGCCACAAGGTTTATCTTGTCGTTCCTCGCCGATCACAAGACGAGGAAATTTCTCGCCTTGATTCGCTATGTCAAATTTTTGGCATCGGTCTTGTGACCTTCGATGTTGACTCACCAGACGTCCCAGATTTCCGCATTCTGGTGCGCCCGGGGCGGAACGAGCCCGATCTTTTCTACACCAACAAATACATGGCGATCTTCGAGAAAGAACTATTCACGTAAGTTTTAACAGTGCGGTCGATGGGCATTGACTCGTTTTATGCAGTACGCCGGAGGCGTATAAAACTGTATAATCATTGTTAGGGGCACAATATATAACGGCATAATGAAAACACAGAGGGCTTTTATTTGCGATATCAAAAGTTAGTATCAACTGCAAAGGAGACGCAGCACAATGGAATATAACAGGAATTTTTCTCTTTATGATGCTTACGAGTTTCTTTCACAAAACGGACTTGTACAAGAAAGTGCTGAAATAAAAAACTCATCGGACAAATTCAAATCTTATACAAGCACATTAAGACGAGCAAAGATTATCGTTCTCGTTAGGGACAAGAAACTACTCGACAAATTTTGCAGATCAGTTTGGCAATCAGGACTTACTGATAAAGGGAAGAGCAGAATTAGCTTTTTTGAGAATCTTGTGGAAAGGTTTAATGCAGACCAAGAAGGAACAACAAGTGCGGACGAAGATGAAGGAGAAATAGTAACAGAAAATGAGTTTGCTTATGAAAATGATCTTCGCAATTATCTTGTGAGAAATCTTTCGGTAATTGAGAAGGGACTCAAAATATATGAAGCACAAGACAAAACGACGGGAGAAGAATTTTTTGTTCCAGGCACATCGCGAAGGATTGATATCTTAGCAAATGACAAGGAGAGCAACTTTGTTGTAATTGAACTAAAAGTAAGTCGTGGTTATGAAAAAGTTGTCGGGCAGACCCTTTACTACCAATCAATGATAAAAACACATTTCAATCAACAGAAGGTTAGAGCAATAATTATTGCGAGAGAAATTACACCCGAGTTGAAAGCGGCAACACAATTTTTGCCCGACTTTGAGTTATTTGAGTATCAACTTTCATTGACACTGAACAGAATAAAATGAAAAGGTGTTGATAATGAAAAGTGGACTTCAGTCAACAGCCTGAGAAAGCAGACCAAAAACAAAATTGCTGACATGTAAAAGAAAAATACAAGACAAGTCCCCTTCATCATTCAAAATTCGATATTCCAAATTCCCCATTGCCTCCTCTTCCCCCTTCGTCCCTCGTCCCTTCGTGGCTACGTGGCTACGTGGCTACTTACCCAGGGATTTTTTCGCTGCTGCGACAGCCGCCTCGACCGTTATGCCGAACTTCTCGAAGCAGACCTTGAATGGGGCAGATGCGCCGAAAGTTGACATCCCGATAAAGATACCGTTATCGCCCAGCCACTTGCTCCAGCCTAATTCGACGCCTGCCTCAATCCCAACCCTTGCCTTAACGCTCGGCGGAAGAACCGAGTCCTTGTATTTCTGGTCCTGCCGCTCGAACAGCTCCCACGATGGCATACTGACCACCTGCGCCCTTATCCCTTCCTTCGCCAGCCGTTCAGCGGCGCCGAGCGCCAGCGAAACCTCCGAGCCGCTCGCCAAGAGCAGCACATCGGGCTTATCCGCCCCGACCAAAACGTAGGCGCCCCTGCTGAGATTGGCCGCCGAGGCGTATTTGGCCTGGTCGAGCACCGGCAATCCCTGCCGAGTCAAAAGCAGCGCAACCGGCCCATCGCGGTGCTCCAGCGCATACTTCCACGCCTGCACCGTCTCATTCGCGTCGGCGGGCCGAAATACCAGCAGATTCGGTATCGCCCGAAGCGCCGCGGCGTGCTCGACCGGCTGATGCGTCGGCCCATCCTCGCCGACCCCGATACTGTCGTGCGTAAATACAAAAATCGTAGGATACCTCGAAAAGGCCGCAACCCGAATCGCGCCGCGCATATAATCCGAGAACACGAGGAATGTCCCGCCGTAAGCCCGCAATAATCCGCTCACCGATATTCCGTTGATTATCGAGCCCATCGCGTGCTCTCTGACCCCGAAGCGCAGATACCTGCCGTCGCGGGAGTCCCTCTGGAAGTCCTTCGCCTCCTTCCACCGCGTATTATTCGAAGGCGTCAGGTCCGCCGAGCCGCCCATAATCAACGGCAGCTTAGGCATAACCGCATCTAAAACCTTCCCCGACGCCTGGCGCGTAGCGACGGAGGCGCCAACCTCAAACTTCGGCAGAATCTCATCGAGGTTGACAGGCAGTTTGCCCGCCGCGGCGTCCTCAAACTGGCGCGCAAGCTGCGGATGCGCCTTGGCATAATCCGCGAACAGCTTCTTCCAGGCAGCCTCGGCCTTCTTACCCTTCTCCACGGCCTTGGCGATATGAGCCGGGACCTCCCTGGGGACATAGAAGCTCCTCTGGGGGTCCCAGCCGAACTTTTCTTTAATCAGCCTGATTTCGTCGTCGCCCAAGGGCGCCCCGTGCGCCTTGGCGCTATCCTGCATATTCGGACTGCCGAAAGCGATATGCGTCCGCAGCTTTATCAAGGTGGGCCGCACCTTCTCCGCCTTGCCGTTCTCGAGGGCCTTCTCGAAAGCGGCCATATCGTTGCCGTCGCCCGGAACCTCCTGAACATTCCAGCCGTAAGCCTCGAATCGCCTGGCCCTGTCCTCCGTGAACGAAAGCTCCGTGCTGCCGTCGATACTGATATGATTATCGTCATAGACGACAATCAGGTTATCCAATCCCAGATGTCCCGCCAGCGAACACGCCTCCGACGCAACGCCTTCCTGCAGATCGCCGTCGCTCGCGATGACATAGATTCTGTAATCAATGACCGGGAATCCGTCGCGATTGAAATACTTGGCCAGATATTTCTGAGCAATCGCCATCCCGACCGCGTTGGAAATCCCCTGCCCCAACGGCCCGGTGGTAACCTCCACCCCGCACTTGGGGTCATATTCCGGATGTCCCGCCGCCTTGCTGCCCCACTGGCGGAAGCTCTTGAGCTCCTCCATGCTGATATTGTACCCCGTCAAATGAAGCAGCGAATACAGCAGCGGGCCCCCGTGCCCCGCCGAAAGAACAAACCGGTCCCGGTTATGCCAGAGCGGGTCTTCCGGATTATGTTTAATGTGTCGCGTCCACAGCACGTAGGCCGCCGGCGCCATCCCCATCGGCATTCCCGGATGCCCGGAATTGGCCTTTTGGACCTGCTCCATCGACAAGAATCGAATCGTCTGCACGCAAAGCTCATCGAGCTGCGACATCCCCGGATTCTTCACAGATACACTCATTACCAATTTCCTCTAAAGGCTTCTGCAAAATTGCAGGTTAGGCGTAGGGTGGGCTTCAGCCCACCAATGCGGTGGGGCAAGCCCCACCCTACCGAGAAAAAATCGTTTGTTGATTACCTGCAATTTTGCAGAACCCATATTTCCTGTAATAAAAAGATTACGATTACAATTTCGCCGACAAAATGGCCCCAGCCATCCTGGCGACAGCCTTCTTAGGATACCGGCGGACCCCCGTTTCCGCAAGCCTTTTTATCGCGCCAAACCTTTTGCTCTTCACGGATAATCAGCCTGCGGCGCTTGTGTCCCCACCCGAATTCTCACTTGCAGAAACGCCCGTTTGACAATATAAGTACTCAGACTGACCGGTTCACCTTGTCATGCCTGCGAAAGCAGGTATCCAGTAGTGTGGCGGGTGAGTGGATTCCCGCTCCCCGATCAGGTCGAGGACAAGTTTCGCGGGAATGACACACTGTGCTATGAATGGGCTTTGCAATGAAAACCGCAAAACAA
>CAYGZM010000245.1:0-4901 GCA_964354365.1 uncultured Pirellulales bacterium | reverse complement strand
CGACCGGCTCGATTATCTGGTCGGCGGTTACAACGGCCATCGAGGCGTCGGGGTCGTATTTGGTCAGAATGGTCGCTGCCAGGCCTATGGGGCCGACGGTGTCGCGGACGGCAGGCTCGGCGATGACGTTTTTGAACGGCAGTTCGGGAAGGTTCTCACGAACGAGGTCTGCGTAATCGGCGTTAGTGAGAACCATTATGTTTTGAATATCGAATATTGGCGAGAGCCGGTCGAAGCAGCGGCGCAGAAGGGTCTGGCCGTCAAAGAGCTTGAGGACCTGTTTGGGGCGTTTCCTACGGCTCAGGGGCCATAGTCTCTTTCCCGAGCCCCCTGCCATAATCACTGCATAGTCCATAGAGAAATCAACGAAGGATTTTTTCTTTTCTAAGCAGGCCTAACCTGCAATTTTGCAGAAATGTTAACATATCACACAAGGAAGCCAGGGTCAATATCGGTTCTGGAGCGAATATCCCGGGCGAATTGTTCGTATGTGCGGCCCGATTTATGATCGCCCTGCCTGCCCATAAGTGCGAAAGTGGCCTCTTTTCCCAGCTCTACGGCGGGCTGGTCGTAGGGATTGATGTTGAACAAGGCGCCGACGAGGGAGGTTGTTACCTCGAACAGGCATATAAACTGGCCGATGGTGTAAGCGTTCACCTGGGGGAAAGTAACTGTAAGACAGGGCCGTTTGTCGTGCAGGAGGGCGTATTCGGTGGCCAGCTTTTCGTTGTTGAGCAATGCGCTGATTTTCTTCCCAGCCAGATAGTCGAGTTCCGGGGCACAGTCGGGGGCCGGGCCTATTTCGAGGTCGCTGCCAAAATTCTCGACCTGGAGGAAGGTGAACAGCTTGTCGTTGGGTCCTTCGCGGTAGAGCTGGACCTGGCTGTGCTGGTCGGTGGCGCCGAGGGCCTTTATGGGTGTCGGGCCGACGTGGACCTCATTACCCTGGAGGTCAACGGATTTGCCGAGGCTCTCGGCCCAGAGCTGGCGGTACCAATCGGCCATATCCTTGAGGGCATAGCAGTACGGCATAATGACGGAGTTTTTTTTGCCCCTCGTATAGAAATGGTAGTTTATAGCGGCGTTGATTGCAGCCGGGTTCTTTCTGAAGTCTTGCGAGCTTACTGCGGCATCCATATCGCGGGCTCCGGCGAGGAGCGAGTCGATGTCGATACCGCACATAGCGGCGCTGAACAGGCCAACGGCGCTAAGGACGGTGAACCTGCCGCCAACGCCATCAGGGACGATAAGGCTTCTGTAGCCCTCCTTCCGGACAATCGTCCGGAGGGTGCCTTTCTTCTCGTCGGTTGTGGCAATTACGTGCTTTTTGCAGGCGTCGGGGCCGAGTCTATCCAGAAGCATTTTACGAACGATCAAGAACTGGCTAGCGGTCTCGGCGGTTCGGCCTGACTTGGAAATGACGTTGAAAATGGTCCTCTTGAGGTTATCGCCGCCGAGCCAATCGAAGAATGAGGTTAACTGCGCAGGATCGACATTGTCGAAGACGAACAGACGCGGGCCGGACCGCTGCTCGCCGTCGATATTGTACATATAGGGGTTTAAGGCGGTTTGTACGGCTATATTGCCAAGAGCGGAGCCGCCAATACCGAGCACAACGAGATTGTCGCAGTCGCCCTTTACTTCACTGACCAGTTTCTTAACGTCCTTAGAGATATCGGTGCGGAAAGGCAGGTCCCTGTAAGGGGTTTTGCCGGCTTTTCTTTCGCTGTTCAACCAAGTGATAAGAGGGGTAGTACGGGTGGCCAACTCGTGCAACTGAGCGGGTGTAATGCCGTGCTCATCGCCGATGACTTCTGCGAAGACATTTCTGTAGTACAGCTTTATCTGTTTTTGCGACACTTTTTTCCCTTTCGCAGCTTAACCGAGATTCTCGCTCAAAAAGCGGTCTTTCAGGTAAGACGGACTTCTATTGGCTCGGTGGAACTCTTACCGAACGTGAGGGCGCCGGTAAGCTGCCGGTCGGCACTGCGTGCCGTCAGCTTGTACTCTCCGAAGAAACCACGGAAGCGAGTTTCGCCGTCGGATGCGGTCTGAGCCTGGGCTTGCGTCCACCATTTGCCCTTTATGAGGGCCTTTAGCTGGTCGTAGGCGGGCTTGGGCGTCATATCGGCGCGGACGAAGCCGGCCGGCGCCCCCTGCCAGGCATCCTGATCGGTGAAGTCCCACCAGGTTATCGCCTCGACAGCTGGGTGCGAGAAAAGGACGGTATAGAAGTCTGTGACGCAGCGGGCCTGATTTTCCTCGCCTTCAGGAGTAGTGAGCCAGCCCTTGTCTGAGCTGGGGCCGGAGACGACGGTGGTCTCGGTGAAGTGCAGGGGCTTTTTGAACTTGGAGAACTGCTCGCAGACCTCCCAGGCTCGCTGTGCTCCCCAATACCCTCCGTGCATGTGCGACTGGATGCCGATGACGTCATAGAGTGGTTTTCCGCCGTCAACAAGCTCACAGATGACCTTGTTTTCAAAGTCCGGGTCGGTGCGGTAGTCGTTGATGACCAGCGTGGCATTGGGGTTTGCATTGCGGGCGGCACGAAAGGCCTGGCGGACGTATTCGCCGACGCCCATACGGCGGATTGCCTCGGTGAGCTTTGGTGCGTTTTGCTTTGCGTGGTCGCGGTCGTAATGGGTCGCTTCGTTGACGACGTCCCAGATGTCGATATCGCTTTTGAACCGGCGGACACATCGGTCAATTCGCTGCATCTGGAGCCGCATCGCTTCTTCGGGGTCATCGGGGAGCCATTTTTGCTCGCCCCAGTTCCAGGCCAAGGGATGGCCCTTGGTGGTTACGTTGTGGGCCTTGCACCAGCGAACAATCTCGTCGATGTGGTCATCGTCGCGGACGCCTTCCTGTCGCTCGTAATTCCACCAGTAGAAAGGGAGAGTGGCATAGTTGAGCATTTCAGCGAAGTGCTTTTCGTAGGCGGCGTTGTCTTGGGGTGTTCTACAGCGGCCAAGCTTGAAAATGTTGGACCCGAACAAGAACTTGTGGCGGGTCTGAGCTATTTGGACGGGCGAGTCGGCCGGCAGCGGCTTACCGTCAGGGCCGATGAGCTTGAGCACGGCATCGCCTTTGCGGTGATGCTCAATGCGAGCATCTGCATCTGCGAGAACTTGCTCGGCACCAGGGGGCGCCGATTGGCTCGGAGCGCGGACAGGTGCGGGAATTGTCAGGGCTGCGGCGCTCACTGTGATACTCTTTAGAAAACCGCGTCGGTTCATAAGCTGGACCTTTCAGTAGGTTTTATGAGCACACCAGCGAATACGCAGGTCTGCCGATGAGTTGTTTTTCGCCGGCTCGACACCTTCTACTGCTGTCCTTCGCTATGTTCTCTGATTGTCGATAGCAGGAGGCGCTATACGGCCTCATCTATCATTTTGATTTCCTTGTATTTGCAGAAACTGGCGAGCTCTTTGGTAATGTCACCGTAGCAGGTTTGTCGGTGCAGGCCGTTGGACCAGTTTTTCCAGAGCTTGGTCGCGTCGCCATCGACCTTGACGGTGATTTTGGTTCGGCATCCCCTGTCGTCTTTGAGCGACACGGGCGCATCGATAATATCGCCGGTGAAGTACAACAAGGAGTCGGTGCCGATTAGTATTGCCTGGGTGACTTTCCGCCCTGTCTGCATCTTCACCTGCGGGACGACTCCTTCGCGACGCTCCATAACGGTTCGCAGCTTGTAGGGGTCGGCGGGCCTGTCGGGGCCATCCATCTTTGTCGTTCCGAGGCAGTGGGCGAGAATAATGCTGTTCTTTGATTCATCAACGGTAGGGTCGCTGATGAAGCCGGGCCTTCCCGATAATCCCTGGAAGATTACGTGGGTCATAGCAGACGGCAGGTCGGATTCGCAGATGCCGCCCAATCCGATGTTGTTGAGCCGGGTAAAGCCGAGGCAGGGATAGGCGGGGAGCTTGATGGTCTTGTCCCACATTGTGCCGTAGCAGTCGATTGTCATTACGGTAGCATCTTCTTCATTGAGCAGATTCTCCATCGCCAGGGCGAGTTTGCATGATTTGAATATTTCCTGCTCCGGCGGCTCCACGACCTGCTCGGCGCCCTTGATCCAGCGTTCGGTCTCGGCGCGGGCGAGGCCGTCATCCACCGCATTATAGGCGGCGAGGACACGGTCGAGGTCTATCTGCTTGATTTCGGTTCCGAATTTGTTCTTCATGTCCGCGGCGTATTTCTCAACCGAGCGCGTTGTCAGGTTGAGAATTCTGGCTTCTCTGAGGTGGTGGATCGCACGAAACGGCCGGATTGCGACAGCCAATTGCTTGTAGTCAGTTGTGAGCATACACTCCATTCTTGCTCCGAGCTGCTCCTTCTGCATCGCGCCGAATCCTGCCCACTCGTGCCCGGAGTACGGTACGGCAAAGACCACAGTAGGCTTGCCGACGCTGAGAATCTCATCGAGGATCGGCCTTACCCCGATGTTCAAATGAATGGCGAGAATGCCGTCAACACCCTTTAGCATGTCCTTGAGGCCGGCTGCCTGCTCGCGGGAAGTGACCAGCGCGTCGATAGCAAAGTCAACATCATTGAGCTCGTCCTTCAACTGGGCAAACTGCGATTCGTAAGAGCGGACTTCCTTTTTCAAGTCCAGCTCCGGCTGGGGCCAGAGGCCGTGGGATGTCCCCATATATATCCTGGCCACCTTGACTTTAGTTCCTCTGCAGCCGGGACTTATGAGTTTCGAGCCTTTTGACACTGCGCCAAGCGCTGAAATGCCTGAGCCTGCGAGATACAGGGCGCTTCCCGCCACCGTTGTTTGCAGAAGCCGTCTTCGAGTCATACGCGGTTTCATTTGAATCTCCTTTTCAAGTTACTGTTGTGAGTTCTGCAAAATTGCAGGTTAGACCTATATTGTTGAAGAAAATCTCTTTCAT
>CAYGZM010000244.1:0-4902 GCA_964354365.1 uncultured Pirellulales bacterium | reverse complement strand
AGGACACCGGGTTTTCAACCCGGCAACAGGGGTTCGAATCCCCTTGGGGCTATTCTTTGGGCCGTGAAACGGGAAGTCCTTCACTCGGCTGAAGACGCATTCCGGCCACAATTGCTTCAAAGACCATAGCACCATCGACAACACCCTGGACCTGGGTTTCGACGTGCGTGGTGCGGGTTTTGCGCTTGTATTTGATGATTTGGCCGAGCAGCAACAGTCTTTGTCCCGGCTCCACGACGGAACGGAACTTTGCCCCTTCAATGCCGGCAAACCCGATGAACCCCTTCTCTTCGTAAATCTGTTTGAGAAAGAAGCTTGAAAGCTGGGCGGCCGCTTCAATCATTATCACGCCCGGCATCAAAGGACGCCCCGGAATGTGGCCGCGAACCCAGAATTCCTTGTCGGTTACGCCCTTGTAGCCCAATACCTGGGATTTCTCCTTGTCATACCACAGAATCCCATCAAGCTGCTGCATCTCAAATCGCTGAGGGTTCACTTTGCCGATTGCTTCCCTGTCAAAGATGGGTTCGGCAGTCAGGTCGATATGCGATAAGTCGAATAACAATGGAGGGGGCATTGCTCACCTTGACCAAATAAACACCCTGCGCTATCACATTGCCCATTGCAATGGGAACCCCCCGACGCAATACGCAACGCGCGCGCCAGACAATGCGCACAAACAAGCGTGTACGAGTGCCGATGGCGGCTTATTGAGCTGACCTGACTTCAAGGATACGGCTGCGGACGCTTTGAGCAGACTGCTTGACTTTCTGCATCTGCTTACGAACCCGCGTCCCTGCGGCCTTGTTTCCACCCTCGGCTTTGTTAATGTCAGCTTCAATCTCGGCAACCAACACTTTGAGGTCTTCGTATTCCTGCATTAAATATACCTCCACACAGGCTTTCAGTAGCATAAAAATCGCTATGAACTTAACCCGATAGAATCATTTTGTCAAAGAAAAATGCCATTTTTGCAAAAAAATCAACATCTTTTTTTTCGTTCTTGATGCGTTTGAAATCTTTCGCGACAGACTGTCGGGTCCTTCCGTGCCCGCCTTTGCTGAAGCTCGGCCGGGTTCGAATGTCGTACGGGCCATCGGTGGAGGGCCGCAGTCAGTCCGGGGCCGGGTCTTCAAGCCGTTAGTTTCCTGGTCAGATCAGCCACTCTTTGGCCCCTGCGCCGGCACTGGTCCTTGACCTTTTTATCGGGTTTGCCGATGGAGACGGGGCCGTAATGGTCTCCCCGTGGGTCGCCCTGGACGACGCAGCCGCAGATAAGCATCGCCTCGATTATGCCCATAATCGTGGTTTCATTGCCTCCGCCGATATTCGCGGCGCTTGCAAACGCTGCGGCTGCCTTACCGTCAAGCTGCCCGTGCCTCGTAACCAAATCGTCAATAAGCTGCTTCATGGGGGCGGCCATTTGACCGTAGTAGCAGGGCGAGCCGAGCACGATGGCGTCGTAGTCGCTCAGCTCCCCAGGCGTCACCTCTTCAACCGGTTTGCATTCCGTCGGCAGATTCGCCTTGTTCATCGCCTCTGCGATAGTCTCGGCCATTGCTTTTGTATTGCCCGTCCGTGAATAATACACGACTATCCCCTTTGCCATGCCGATTCCTTTCTATTTGACTTTCATTGACGCCTTCTCCGAGTTCACCGGAGCCGTCAGAGAATCATACAATCAGACAGACCTTCTCATTTAAGCTTCATTGCCCCCTGTGGTTTATCGCCGCAGATAGCCGAGCTCATCCGGCAGGGGGGTATTGTTGCCGAACTGGTCCTCGCCGTACCCGGATTCCGCCAGGAGCTTGATGTCGGCGAGCACCCTTTTGTCGCCGACGAATGCGGCGGTCAGGTCGATGTCGATATCTATCTTGCCCAGGGCCAGCATTTGTCCCATTCTGTCGCTGACGCGTTGCAGGAGCGTTCCTTCCTCTTGTCCCGGCTCTTCGGGCAGTTGGAGGGGTTGTTCATACAGAATAAGTTTGCCTTCTTCGGCAAGCGCCAGCACGACATTCCGGACGGTAGTGCCGATTTCGCCTTGGTTTGAGCCTTGCCGGACAAACTTGATGCCGGCGATTTCGGCGGCCAGCCAGCGGCGCTTCTCGGCGTTTATCTTCTCATTGGCGCGGAAGAGGTCCAGCGGCGAGCCGGCGTCGTAAACCTCGTTATCGAGCTCCATCCTGACATCGCTTCCGTAGTGCCTAACAAGCTTTGAAATCAGGGTTGACGGGCGAACGTGGAAGCCGCGGTACTTGGGCACGGGCGCCTCGACCCGGCCGATCTCGGCGTAGCGCCGGAGCATTTCCTGGCACAGCCGCTCGGCGCAGCCGATGTACAGACCAATGTGGACGATGCAGTAGTCCATCAGTTGCGATAGAAGCGCGTCGGCTCGTACGACCGGCTCTCGCTGGGCGGCCAGCGCGCAAAGCGGCTTGTTTATGTGTCGCTCGTAATAATGGGCAAACAGCGTCCCCAGCCTAAGCAAATGAAAGACGATACTTATATGTCCCCTTAGCACGGGCAGATCCGTATCCAGGTCCTCCACTTCGGTGCCTGAGACAAACGTGTCGTATAGTGACTGAAGGTTGTGGAATCGAAGCTCGAGACTCCGCAGACCCTCCTCGGTTACGGAGTTGGATGCGTACGATGCGTATTCTTCCGGCTTCGCCTTGCCTGCGGCCCGGACTCTCTGGCTGTCAGCGGCGAGATTCAAAAAGGCCGTCGCCAGCAGAGTAACCGTTTCCGATACCGTCTCGGTTCTGCGCGCGCCGCAATCGTGCGGCAGCCGGCCGCGGGGCAGATCTTCGGAGTAAGCGCGTGAGCTCTCCGGCGGAATTGTCAGGTCGAGCTGCTCGGCCGTCGTGAGCATCTGGCCGGCCGCTTTTGAGAGCACCTCACCGGTGAACTTGAGCGATTGTTCGGTGGCTTCGACAAAGTCATGCTCTATCGGCAGGAGCCGGTAGGCCGGCAACGAGTGCTGGATATGAAGCAACTCGTAACTCACATCGGAGAAGAGCTTGATTGCCGCCGTCAGCGACCTGAACGTGCACCACTGGCAATTGTTGCGCGCGTCGTAGGTGTCGAGAAGCTCCTCGATCAGCATTGACTGCGAGAGAAACTCGCCCACGAACGGACGCGTCATGACCTTGCTGACCGATTCGCAGCGGCGAAGATAGCTTGCCAAGCCGAGGAGCGTCTGGGAACGTCCTGCAATCAGCTTATGGAAGTCTTTGTTGGAAATTGTCAGTGGATCCATTGAGCGGTTCCCGTGTTGCTCGTCAATTACGTTAAGCCGAACCGAAAGCTACAGGCCATCTTCGTCCTTTTTTCTCTCCAGCGGGACTATTTCCGGCTCGCCGAAATCTTTTGGAATCTTGAAGTCAAAAACTTTTGCGTTTATCTTCTTGTTTGTCTTAGGATTGAGGAACTTTATTTCATATATGTCCTCTTCCGGCGAGACGGCAACGACTCTTGTCGGCAGCCCCAGTTTCTTGTCGATCCAGAAATCAAGGGAAACATAATCGTCTTTGTAAGTCGAATCCGGCTTGACCTTAAGGTGCAACTGGAAAAAAGTTGCCGGCTTGTCTTCTTTCTGCTCAACAAGTGTTATCTCGAACTGTTTCTTGAGATTCTCAATTTTGGTAAAGCCGATCAATGGTATGTTCCGGCTGGCCACGTCGAAGGCATCGACCGGCTTATTCGGCTCAGCCAATTGGTATTTCTTGGCGCTCTTGATTTCGTAACTGATCTGTGTCAGCCACGTGCCGTCGAAAATGTAGTCTTCAAGGTATTTCTGTTCCTCTTCATCGTCCTGCTTGAGCGTCAGGAAGTTTATCCTCAGCTTCGATTTCTCGCCGGACTTCGCATAGTAGAGGGTTCCTTTTCTAAGTGCTTCCGATTCGAGCGGCGGCTGGGTGACCTTGTATTCGAGCTGTCCCTCGTATGATTGGAGCTCTATGGTTCTATCGTTGAGCTGCTTGAGCGCGTCATCGACCGGGTCGGTCTTTGGCTGGGCGCACTGTGTGGGCTGTTGAGCCTCATCGGGCCCACAGGGTTTCGTGCATTCCGTGGCCCTACAAACGCCGGCCGTCAATAGGACGACCAATACTACTTTGCTGATAGTGTTACTGTTCATTTCCTTCTTCCTTAGCTTTGTGTGCCGGATGCACTTCTCCATTGACTGTCTTTGTGATAATTTGAAGTATCTCGCTGATGTTTTCAATACAAAAATCCGCGTGCTCGGCAAACTCGTCGGCCTGATGATGATTCGCCAGCAGGACCGCGGCGGCGCCTGCTGCCTTTGCGCAGAGCAAGTCGAACAGGTAGTCGCCCACTAACAGAGTCTCCCGTGGTTCCACGCCGAATTGTCGGCATAGATGCAACACGCCAAAGGAATCGGGTTTCACCGGGCCGTCGTCTCTATCAACAATAGCATCAAACTTCAAATTGTGCTTGCGGGCGATGGCCAGGGCGTTGCTTCGCTTGTTGCGCGTCAGTATTCCAATGTGGATACCTGCCCGGCGAAGCGCCGAGAGCGTTTCTCTTGTGCCGATGTTCAGCTTGGACTCCGCCACCGCCCTTTCCTCGTGGCGGCGCAGTATTTCTTCGGCCCGGCGGCGCTCCTGAGCGGGCATCTTCTCCATCGACTCGAGCACCGGCCCGGAGTCCCTGGCCAGCCCTATCTCTTCGCGGATGGCGTCGAAATCAAAGTATGGCTGGGTGATTGTGCCATCCAGATCAAATATCACAGCTTTGATTGACATCTGTTATGCGAGCCTGAATACTAAACTGCAAAGTGCAATGGTCAGTGTTCTCTATTTACCTTTTCTTGCGAAGCAATTCGATGAAATATCGCCCGGCTTGGCCGAGGATTTTACCCTTGCGGACAATAATGCCGGT
>CAYGZM010000243.1:0-4930 GCA_964354365.1 uncultured Pirellulales bacterium | reverse complement strand
GGTCACACGGCTCAGACTCGCACACATTGCAGCTATCGCAAGCCGAATCACATCCGTCGCACGTATCACATGTATTGCACGAGTCACACGAGTCGCAGCCGGGTTCGCAACTTCCGTCGCAAGTATTGCACCCATCGCAGCCGTCGCAGGCACTGTCGCAAGCATCGCAGCTATCACAGGCGCCTTCGCATATATCAGAACCTTCGCAGCTATCACAGGCGCCATCGCATTTATCACACGTATTACATGTATCGCACCCATCGCAAGATTCACACGGCCCATCGCACGCATCACAGCCGTCGCAACCTTCACAACCAGAATCACATCTATTACAGATATCACATGTGTCACAGGAGGCCTCGCACGTCCCATCGCACGCGTTGCAGCTATCGCAGCCATCGCAGGATTCACACGGGCCATCGCATGTGTTACAGGACTCACAGGCCCCGTCACATCCTTCACATGCTTCGCAAGAGATGTCACAGGCCGTGTTGCAGCTATCGCAGGTGTCACAGGGACTGCACGGGCAGGCATGGGCTTCCTCTAACATATCAGCTAAGCCGAGCCCAAGGAATGCCAAGCCAATTCCCCGTGTTCCAGACTTCAGTAAGTCTCGGCGAGAAATAAGATGCCTCTTCAGATCGGCCAAATCCTCTGAGGAACCATCTTTGGACAGTGCATTTGAACCGCCCTGTTCTTGCTGTTCGGTCATGTCTCAGTCCTCTTTCTTGAACCCTCAGACTGCGCAACAGCCCGTTTCTGTCGGGCAACTATTCCTTAACGCCTGAATCGATCGTTCTAGACCTTGCCCTGTCACAAGTATTAGCCTCCTGGTCGCGTGAATCTCTCTGCGGGGATGTCGGCATTGAGGCTGACATCGCTCAGTTCCAGAGTATATTCCCAGCCGTCGGCCTTGAGACCATCCCCTTCCTTGAAACAGCAGGTAAACCGCCTTGGGAATATCGGACCGCCAATCTGGTTTTTGAAGTAGTCGTCGTAGCGCAATTGCCTCACAATGCCTCTATACTTCAAGACGTCGATCTGTCTCAACTCACCGTTCACCCCATCGAGCCAATAGTGCGCCTCGCTAGGCCTGGAATGCGGCATGAACAAATAACAAGAGCCTGTTGCCTGACCCATCCCCGTCGGTTTGTCACGGCGTATCGGTGTTCCACGGTACGCGAAGAAATCATTCTTGGACATGAGTAAGTGGTCGTCCCAGACGCTAGTCGTGTAGGTCCCCGCCATCAGGTCGACAGGGGTGAACAACAATCGCGTCAGTCCCATGAACCCGTTTTGCACCTGGCTTGCCTTTGATTCAGGTCTGTAGGATCCATCTCGCCAGCAAGAGAATGCCCCCTCGCTGTCAAAAATGTTGTCGGACAGATAGTGACGCTTGTTCGCTTCATCATACCACCGGACCCGTATCTTAACGGGATGTTGCTTCAAATCAGGACCGTCGATGAGCGAAACCGAGAATTCGAAGGTACCAGTTCCCATGTGCTCAGCAGCGCACAGATCTCCTCTCCGAAGTCGCATCTCAACGCTGTATCGAGCCGACCCACTTCTGATGCCCAGCCATGCATCGTGCTGGGCGTCGAAGAATGATATCGCTTCATCCCTTTCCACGCGGGACAGGGTCGACAAGGCTATTCTCGTGATATTTGCCTGTGCCCTCGCGGACAGTTGGGTTTTCGGATAGCGCTCTATGAGCCGCTGAGAGGCTTCCCGCGCTTCTCCGTACTGCGCAAGATGACAGCAGCAAGCAGCCCAGAGGTAGTAGGCGTCATCGGTGAATTCGCCGGGCGCGAATTGCTCTGCCACTCGTTCGAATATCCTCAAGGCGTCCTCAAATCGGCCCAGCTGACGCAGACACATCCCCGAGAAGTAGTATGACCGCATACTGCTTGTGTAGTCAGCATCGGGCATATTGCCGACTCGCTCCCACATCTTTAATGCGGATTGAAGGGCCTCATTCGCCCTGGCCTGTGAATCCGGTGAAGAGTCCCTCCCGTAGTCCAGTCCTTCGTAATAATACTCCTCTCCGATTCGCCAGAGGGCATAGGAAAGCTTCGGGTCGCCCTGGAAGTCGTTCACAAACTGGTCCACGGCAACACCCGCCTCTGTACACTGTCCCGTCATGATAAGAATCGAAATGTCCGACCTTCGAACGTCCAGTTGTGCCTCCTTGGCTTCCGGAGCGTCGGGACAGTGTTGGAGTATCTTCTCGTGCACGGATTTGGCCTGGACATAGTCGCGCGCGTACTCGTGCTCCCGCCCGATTCGCTGAAGAGACTTGGCCAGGAAGGGGTGGCCGCCGAACTCGGCTATCAGCATGTCAACGTCAACCGCTATGGCCACGCTTGGTTGCTCACCGAGATCTGTCCCAATCTGCCCCAGTTCTATCAGCGATTGGCGAGCAAAACTGCTCTTGGGCAGATTCTTGGCGAGGGTAATGTACAAGGTGACGGCCTCGTCGACCTTTCCCTGTTTCTTATACGCTTTAGCGACTTGGAACAGCGCTTCTCCCAGGCCTTTCTGCCCGGCAAACCTCTCCGTCAGGATACCGATATTGTGCTGAGCCGCGGTGTAGTCGCCGCGTGTAATATCCTGCAGGATTAGCTCCTTCTGTGAGGCAACCGCCTCCCCCGTTTGAGGCCAACGATTCACAACATGCTGGTAGCACCACGTTGCTTTGTCTACAACCCCCTTGCGTGCATAGTCGTTTCCCAACCAGCGAAACGCCTTTGCCATGCCTTCGTGGTCAGGATAACGGGAGACCAGCTTCTCGATCGAGGCCTCCGCGGCCGCATAGTCGCCATCCTCGATATCCAGAAACACGATACCCCTCTGAGCCCACATGGCGTGCTCACTTTCGGGCCACCTCTGGACAACGCCATTGTAAAGATAACGGGCTTGTTGCCCCCGACCATACTCTCTTCGGCACTGGTCTCCCAGTTCAGTTGCTATCTTGGCAATGTCATCTCGCTCTGAGAACTTGGCGAATAGACCATCGATTGCGGTAGTCGCCCCCGCGAAATCCTTGCTTTCAACTCTAGCGATAATGATGGATACCTGTGACTGTATAGCGTGTTCGCTCTCAGGCCATTGCAGGACAACATGCTCATAACAACTCACAGCCTTGTCATATTGCCCGGCCCTAAGAAAGTCATTGGCTGACCATACAAGAGCCTGGGGCAGTTCCTGGTGCTCAGGATGGGCGGTAAGCAGACCGGTGATTCGTTCTTCCGCTGCATCATAGCGACCTGCCAGGACATCAAGGCAGGCAAGACCTCGCGCGGCCCACATTGCGTCGGGATCATCCGGTCGGTTCGCCAAAATGTACTCATAGAGTCGACGAGACTCATCGTAACGCTTGAATTGCCGACGGCACTGATCGGCAACTGCCAGTACGGCCTGAGCGATGTCCTTATTCTGCCCAAATGTCGACAGCAGTCCGTCAATGGCCTTGGTTGTGCCGGAACCATCTCCCAATCTGATGCTCAAGGCGATAATCGTCTTCTGGGCCGGCAAAGCATAAGGGCCGGATGGGTAGTTGTCAACAAGAAACTGGCACAGTTGACGCGCCTTGCCGTAATCCTTCAGGTTCTGGTATTCTTCGGCAAGGGTGAATATAACCTCCGACTTGTGCGGACTCGCCGAGAAACCGCTCAATAAGGACTCGACCGCCGTCCATGCAGCGTTTCGGTTACCAAGCGCAATCTGACAGAGCACGATACCTCGCTGAGAGAATACAGCCCGGTTATAGCCTGACCAATGTGTAACCACCGACTGATAAAGGTGAAGCGCCTGCTCTTCCTTCTTGGCCTTGCGGTAGGCCCAGGCTACCTGACCAATAGCCTCGGCAATCCGTTCATCAGTGCCGAATGTCTCCACAATAGCCTGAACAGCCGTATCAACCACATGATCCTCACCGGAGAGCACGCCGAGTATTGCCATCCCCATGTGCAGCCAGATGGCCTGATCACCGCTGGGAGACTTGCTCAGAAGAGACTCAAAGACGGTGGTTATCTGATCGGTCTTCTTCGTTGCAGCCGATAGTTCGGCTATTTCGTGTATGGCATGTGGCAAGCGATCATGAGATGAGCACCCTGTGAGCATTCCGCTCAAGGCGATTTCTGTGTCGACAAGTCTGTCCTGAGATACTCGGAGCATGATCAGTTCACGCCACGAAATGAAGGCCTCATCACTCTCAGGTTGGTCAGAAATGATCGAAACATAGATAGCCTCCGCTTCTGCAAGTTCTCCTGCCTTAGCGTGATCTGTTGCGTCCTTCAGAAGGGCTTCCACATCTGCATAGCACAGGTCAGCGGAGCAGACAAACCACCCAAAGGAGATAATTGAACACAGCAAGAAGAATCTCTTCGTCATGGTCGCCACCTCTCTATCAGCGTACATTGCCTCGCCTTAATGTGAAAACATAACCAAAACACCACAACACAGGTGCCTCGGATTTGAGATCGAGACCTTCCACAGCCAACCGCTCTGGGGGGGGCCTATCATTCGATAGCTATGTCGAACATCAAAGAACGCATATGGTCATCCCGGTGTCAACAGGAGAATGCAGATTTTGACAAAAAATTTTGCGTTCTGCAAATAAGCACACTTACCAGTTGTATGGCGTTTCTAAGAGGGCCGATGTTGACATCCTTTCGCGAAATTATCCGAAAATTCATCGGATACGCCCCCTTGCAGACTGGCAGGCTCTCCAAGCCTTCGACACAGACCGAGCGACGAGCCCGAGCTGTAAGTATTGTTATTGTAATAAGTTGCAGGCGAAAGGATGATGACCCCAATTCCTATCCCAGGTAGAAGCGCTCTCGGACATGCAGAGTCTTGCCTTTTTTTTGGAAGAACTCAAAAATTTCTCGTGTCCTACGGCAATAGAACAGATAAACATAATTGTTAG
>CAYGZM010000242.1:0-4930 GCA_964354365.1 uncultured Pirellulales bacterium | reverse complement strand
ATGGGCTTATCAACCTCGATTGGCCAGCGCCGCAGGGCGAATTCATACTCGCCGTCGCGCTCGACTTCAATCGCCCAGAAACCGTTCGACTTGACTCCCTCGCGTATTGCCTGCTGACTCCACGCCGGATTCGGGCTGTGCCAGTCGTGCGACATCAGCCGGGTGGGATTCTGCTTGTCCGAGCCGATAACTATCTCGCAATACCCATCAAAGCCCTTCGACAGGTCCGCCCACCAATCTTCGTATGCATCGCGCAGTTTCCCCACGACCTTGTGATTTGCATCGGCGATATCATTCTTCTGAGCCGGGTCCGCCTTGATGTCATAAAGCTCCCTGCCGTTTATCAGCCGCCACCGCTGCGTCATAACAGCGCTCTGACGCCACTTCTCGGGATGCTCGATCCGCTGCGAGTGCACCAATAGCGTACGGTCCGGCCGGCGACCGGCCTGGCCCTTCAACAGAGGCGCTATACTGGCGCCATCGAACTTGACGCCCGCCGGCCCCTTGAGTCCGCACAACTCTATCAGCGTCGGCAGCACGTCGATATGCGCGCTAAGAGTCTCAATGTCCCTTCCCCCCGTCAGTCCGCCGGCAGGCCAGCGGATGAAAAACGGCACGCGGTGTCCCCCCTCGTATGCCGAGCCTTTTTTGCCTCGCATCCCCCCATCATAATCTCCCGATGTCCCGTTGTCGGTCATAAAGATGAGAATCGTGTTGTCTTCCAGATTTAGCTCTTTGAGCCGCTGCGTCAGCCGACCCATATTCTCGTCGATGTTCGCAATCATCCCGTAAAAATTGGCCTGATTGACCGGGACTCCTTTGTCTCTGTACGGCTTGCTGTATTCATCCGCCACATTATACGGCCCGTGCGGAGCGTTCGTCGGGACGTAGCAGAAGAACGGCCGATCCTTGTTCGCCTCGATGAATTTTAGCGCCCCATCGAACCATACGTCCGTGCAGTACCCCTCGAACTCCTCGGCCTTGCCGTTGTGGAAGTACGTGTCGTCGAAGTAATCGTTGCCCCAGTAATCGGGCCCCTGCCCGACCCCGCCGCCACCGTGAATCAGAACCTCCTCGAAGCCCCGGTCCCGCGGCCGATACGGGTAGTTGTCTCCTAAGTGCCATTTGCCTAAGATTGCGGTGCGATAGCCGCTCGCCGAGAAGACGTCGGCCATCGTCGCCTCATCACGGCCAAGCAGCGACCTGCCCATAATCGTATGCCACACGCCCGTCCGCGAAGAATAATGGCCCGTCATCAGCGCAGAACGAGTCGGCGAGCACGTCGGATCAACGTGAAAATCCGTCAGCCGAACGCTCTGTCCGTGCAGCCTGTCTATATTGGGAGTCACAATCACTTTATTGCCGTGACAGCCCAGATCGCCATAACCCTGGTCGTCCGTTATGACCAAAATCACGTTCGGGCGTCTCACTGCCGACTTTGCCGTCCGGCCCACAGCCGCACAGCCCGGCAATATAGACAGGGACGCCGTCGCAAGGCCGGCCTTCCTGAGAAAACTGCGACGATTGAGTTGCACACCCGCCGCCGCGTCCTCTTCATACGGCCGTGCGGTCTTGTGAGCGCTCATATTGTCCAGCCCTTTCCATTTGATTTTCCCTTGGTCCACCCTCCGGCCCTGCTCTTTGCCCTACCGCGCCGGCGCTATGGAATACTGAGTAAAATCGCCCGGATTGAACTGCGTTATAAGCGAGTGAACGTCATCAACGGTAACAGCCTTGACCGCCTCGATATCATCTTCTATTGTGCGGTACTGCTCAAGATACGTCCAGTTGAAACCCAAGTCAACCAGCCGACCCATTGGCAGCTCGTTCTTTAGAACCAGGGCGCTTAGAATCTTATTCTTGGCCTTTGTTAATTCATCTTCGGTCACGCCGCTTTCTCGCAGACTCTCGAAAATCCTCCTGACTATATCAAGCACCTCCGTGACATTCTCGCTGCCGCAGCGAATATAGCTGCAAAACGCCCCCGTGCCGTCCATCGGAGCAAACTGCATTGCCGCCGCCTCAGCCAGGGCCTTATCAACCAGCTCCCAGAAGAATCTCGACCCAACGTCATCGCCAATAATAGAGGCCAGGAGCGATGCGGCGAATCTGCGATCGTCCTGGGCCGGCACTCCCGCGCTCATCAGGCTTATGTGCTCGCGGGCCAGATTCGGTTTCTCAAATCGCCCCTTCTTCTTGCTGCCGGCGCAGTCCTCAAGCTTCCTGTCGGCGGAACTCTGCTCCCACCTGCCGCACGGCCCTTCGACAATTGAGCAAAATTCATCCCAATCGAAATTACCCGCACAAGCCACAACTATGTTGTTGGGGGCATAGCGTCTGCCGAAGTAATCACGCATCTGCTTGGCCGTCAGATTGTTTATACTTTCATCGCTGCCCAGAACGCTGTTGCCGCACGGATGCCCGTCGAAATGCAGACTCCTGCACCGCTCCATAACATCAAAGCTCGGCAGGTCCTTGTACATCGCGATTTCTTCTTTAATGACGTTCTTTTCAATGTTGAAATCCTCGTCCCGCAGGGCCGGCCTCATCAGCTCAATCCAAAGCCCCGTCACCTCAGCCAGATACTCCGGAAGCATGGCGGCATAAAAAACCGTATTCTCCTCACTGGTGAACGCATTGAATTGCGCGCCCGTTCTGTCGAAGGCCTCGTTGACCTCAATGGCGCTGAGCTTCTCGGTGCCTTTGAACAGCATGTGTTCGAGGTAATGGGACACGCCGTTTATCTGCTCGGTCTCGTCACGCGCACCGGTGTTAACGAAAAAGCCGACCGCCGCCGACTTCGCGGATCTGTTGACCTCGCCTATCAGACACAGCCCGTTCGCCAAGGTCTTCTTTTTGAATTCCATACGCCGCTCTACTTAACAGTCACTTCTTTCGGGCCGATTGTCACAACCGTAAAGTCCTTGAACCTGTTGTTCCGCAGGAATCCGACCACCGAATCAACACTTCTCTGCTCTATATTGTCCTTGATCTCATCTAAGCTCCGGACTCTGCCCAATAAATAGTAGTCGCTTCCAATCGCCCCCGCCCTGCTGCTCGACGATTCGCTCTGCAGTATCAAATCGCTTTTCAATCCGACCTTCGCCCGGGCCAGCTCCTCTTCGCCGATCCCCACGGCCAGGCGGTTGAACTGGTCCACTATCACATCGAGCGTCTCCTGGGCCTTGTCGGGCGTCGTGCCGGCATAGCACATCACGCCCGCAGCATCCTTCAAACAGTGATACCTCGCCCCGATCGCATAGCACAAACCTCGCTTCTCCCGCACCTCTGTAAACAGCCTGGCGCTCATCCCGCCCGATAGAACCGATACGGCGACCCTTGCATTGTAATAATTCTCATCCGTCGGTCCGACCGTCCCGGTCATCAAACCGATGTGCACCTGTGCGCTATCATCGTGTATGTGGATATATTGCCCGCCCCTGTCGCCCAATTCCACCTCTCCTAACGACTCCTGCGCACTTTTGAGATCTTCAAAGAGCTTCTCCAATTGTCCGCAGAGCGCGTCAAAGTCGTACTTGCCCGCAACTGAGAAAATCGTCTTCGAAAGGTTGAAATTGTCCTTCACAATCCGCCTGGTCTTTTCAGCCGTCAAGGACTTCAGCTCATCGATATCGCCCACCGCGCTGCGTCCCAGGGGATAAGGATAGAACTGCTCCCGCAGCTTTATCATGACCTTCTGCCTCGGGTCGTCGTCCAACGAGCGCACCCCATCGATTGCCAATTGCCTCGCCGGTTCGAACTCGTCATCCAGCAGACTGGGCCGCAGTATTACGTCCGCATACAGATTCAGGGCGTCAGTCAGGTTGCTCGCCTCCAGGGCCGCCCCGATAGATATATGTGCGCTGCCGACCGATTCGCTTCGATGCAGCCCCAACCCATCGAGCGCATCGCCGAGCTGCCGGCTGCTCCTCTCGCCCGCTCCCCTGAAGATCCAGTCGCTTATAACGCTTCCCGCCCCGCAGCAGCCCTCCGGCAGCAAAGACGCGCCCGCAGGCAGCATAAAATCAAACGCCGCCGACCCAACCGCCTCCATCGGCTCACCTAAGATCACCATCCCGTTCTTCAAAACGTGCTTGTCAAATCTTTCAGGCATTCAAAACCATTCCCCTGCAATTTTTCCTCGCATACTATCACGCCCGCCCCCCCCTGTGAAATCATTTTCTCCCACGTATCCTCCCAATGTGAATGTGTTTCCGATTTCGGATTTAGCTCACTTTAGTCACTTTAGAGCACTTTAGCTCACTTTAGTCACTTTACAGCACTTTAGCTCACTCCTCCGCTCCCTCCCCGATCAGCACATCAGCCTTCCTTGAACTTGGCCACGATCAGAGGACCACTAAAACGCTTCTTCATGAGTACAATCTCCTCTCTTGGCTACCAATAATACGCCAAATCAATCGATTATACTCTCACTAAAACTGGATCAGTTTTCCGGGACCAGGCCACTCACTGGCAATGCTTACCCCTATTTCCAGACCCAAAAGGCAGATGCTTGCAAAAAATAACTTCAAAACCCCGTAGTTACCACGATAGACAAATCTCATTGGATATGCCTATCATGGTATTATAGCATTGAATTGTGCAGGAGTGCTTCAAAAACAGTGTCAAAGCGCGCAGGAGCACCGTTCATGAAGTTAAATCGGAAACCCCGATTCATACAAGTTGGAGGATAAGGCAATGAAATTGCAAATCGTCAATCCAAAATCGAAAATCGCTGTCATTCTGAGCGCAGCGAAGAATCTCAAATCCCAAATCGTAAATCGTAAATCGCAAATTACCTTTCTCACTTCGTTCTTCGTCCTTCTTACTTCGTCCTTCTTACTTCGTCCTTTGCACTTGCCGATGGCTCTATCATCGGCTGGGGAGAACAGGTAGTCGGCGGTGACCTATCCGGCGGCTTTGTGAAGGT
>CAYGZM010000241.1:0-4954 GCA_964354365.1 uncultured Pirellulales bacterium | reverse complement strand
AATGTCAATTGTTAGTCGTTTTGTGACAAGCACTTACAAACCGGGGTTCCGGACTCCTTATCCGTGTGTCTTGATTTCAGCGTTTGAGCCCACTATTCAGCACCACGCAAGCGCGACGACCGGCAGGATATTGTGGCTTGCAGAGCGCCTGACGCATATAATCCAAGGGACCGCGAACATACGCACAGACCCAAAACAAAAGAAACGGCAGGAGACCATGATGGACATCAAGACGGTAAGGGCAGACGGATTTGCGGTGGTTTCTTGGATCGCAGCTGTCTTGAGAGTCGATATGAAACCCTTCTTTATCGCCACGCAAGTTTTACTTTTGCCTGCGGCGGTCATCCTGATATGTGCTGGTGGTGCCCAATCCCAGCCGGTTCGCGTTTCCGACAATCGGCACTATCTGGAGTTCCGCGACAAAATTATCCTTCCGATTGGCGATTCGGTCACCCAAGGCTGGATGGAATGTGGGGCCGATTTCGACCAGTGCTCCTATCTCGATGCTCTTGCGGCGCGTGGAATCAACGTGGTATTGCTCTGGAGCTATATCGGCACAAGCGCCGAGGCACAACGAGCGGACGAGCGGATCGGCTACGACACGCCTGAGATCTGGCCGTGGAAAGGCTCACCCGATGACCGCACCTTCGACCTTACCCAGTTTAACCCGGCGTACTTCCAGCGTCTCCGGGAGTTTGTCCAATATGCCAAGAGCAAGAACGTTATTGTCATCATCACGGTACAGGACGGATGGACGAAAACGAGATTCGCACACCATCCGTTCAACGCCGAGCTGGGCAATGGGCCGCTAACTGAGAGACAGCAATTCGTCGAGCTGGCCGACTACAACAAGGAGATGCCGGGCATCTATGACCCGCTATGGACACGCCAGCAAAAGAACCAGTACTTTCAGGAGCGCTTCGCCGAGATGCTCTGCAGCGAACTGAGAGACTGCTCCAACGTCATCTTTGAGATGTTGAACGAGGGTGAATGGTATGACAAGGAGCAACGCCGGCGGCACGAGATACACTTCCTTCGTTTCTTTCGCAAGCGCACGAAGGCACTGTTGATGACAAATACCGATCACATACAAAATGCGAGCTTCACTCCTCGCGAGAATCCCGCAGTTGACATCTTGAGCTTCCACAAGAAGCCGTGGACGGGTCACTACGCGGCATTTGCGAAGGAATTCCAAACGGAGCCAGCACGAGTGATCTTCGAGAGCGAACCAGTGCCGAATTTCGGTGGTCCTCAGGCAACGATTGGGAATGAGGTGACGCTGGACATGCTGCTCGTCGCTGTGTGGGAACGCACTTTAAGCGGTTCCGGCTGGGTGGCGCAGGACGATACGAGCTTCGGCTGGGCCCCGAAGTGCGGAATGGCAAAGTACGCTAAAAGCCGCGATGCGGCCTACGACCTGATTGGACACGCCGCGAGTTTCTTTAACGGGTCCGGCGTCAGGTTTTGGGAGATGGCGCCGCACGGAGAGCTTAGCAGCACGGGCCTCTGCTTGGCACAGCCGGGCGTGGAGTATGTCGTTTATGCATGGACTGGCAGCGTTTCTACTGTTGACCTGGCTGCCGCAAAGGGCAAGACTCTGAAGGTACGCTGGTACGACCCCAGCCGTGGGCAATTCCACCTCGCAGGGAGAATTGACGGCGGGAATGGCTCCCAGCAGTTCATACCGCCCTTCCAGGGCGATGCCGTTCTGCATTTGAAAAGTGTTGCCGAGGATGCCCCTGCGGAATCATCTGCCTTGCCAACTCCTCTCGGAAGCGGGGATTCTGAACGAAGCAGCGACCCGGGCTTCTTGACAAATGTGGTTGCCAAGGTACCGCGAGTCGCCGATCTCAGCCTGACCCTACCTTGGAATCCTCCGGCCTGAGTTTGGCCATCTACCCAAAGCCACAAACGCAATAGAATCTGTTGAACACCCTCAAACACAACCGCCAAAAGTGTAAACGACAAGTGTAGTCCTACTCCTTGGAAAAGCCTCCGGCCGACTGAAATCCGGCGCTCAGCGCTTGCTGCCTCAAGGCATACCTCTCCCTGCTTATCCTCACCGCATCGTCCCTTAGTTGGGTCCCGAACGTCTTCTCTATCATAAGAATCGTCTCAAACGCCTCAACATACACGTTGTTGAAGAGCCTCTGGAACCGCCACCTTACTCCCTGCCTTGACATCCGAAAGGTCTTGTGGATCTTCTCGCCGTACGTCCCTCTAAGAACCATATAGCTGGGCCTACCAGGCTTCAACTCCACCCACAAATCCTTCGATTCCATCAGGTTCTTCAAGTTCTCCAGGAACGTCTTGTCCTTTTCGGTTAGTCTCGTGTTTCATCACCATGATCTCCTGCCCTTCCTGCCAGATATCTACAACTCCGGCATGGGCAAGGAATATAATCGCAATGAACCGCCAAACCAGGTCCTTTCGGCTGTCTTTGCTTAGCGGCGGTATCTCCCTTAAATTCGAGGCAACGTCACGAATATGAGCCTGTATGTGTCTTTCATAGCATCTCAGGTCAAACTCAGTCCTCGCCTCGATAATCAAATCCTTATCAAAGCCGGCTGTAAGACCATTCAGGGCTTCGACGAGACCTGGGACGGAATCAAGGTCAACCGCCGCAAGTGGCAGCGGTACGGACCTCGTCTCCGCCAGCATCTGCCTGACTCGCTCCCTCAGCTCTTGCTTTCTTTGCCTGGATTGGGCCATCTTCTGCTGGAAGTAATCAGCATCGAAAACCAACCCATCAAACAGGAAATTAGACCTAATGTCGCTACCACACTGCCTGCACTGGTATTTCCGCACCTTTAGCACCGGCACGCCACCACAGGCCAAGCACCTTTGAAATTGAACCGTAGGGTCAATATCCAGCCCGCACGAAGCGCATTTGCATTTACCCTCTGCAATCATTGCAAAGGGTCCACCACACTTTGGACATCGGTATCCAAGCAGCATGACACCGTAGAAGAACTTCTTTGCCTTTCTGATGAAGTCCTCAACGGCTCTTGCCATGTCAAATGCAAGAGCGATGATGTTCATGCGGCGTTTTGCTGAATCGGAGTCTGATGCCTCGGCGTGAATTTTCGTTTGCAGCCCTTGCAGAGCCTTATTTGCCGGACTCCCAAGCTCTTCGTCTTTCTGAAGCCTTTCTTCTGGCTGTTGTGGCTGCCACAGTATGGACAGCTCGGCGGCCTTCCTCTCGGCATATGCATCACCTCTGCGAGACCTTGAGAGGCTCTTATATATAAAGTTTTCTATCTTTGAATTGCTCTGGTGTGGTTACACGTGCGCCACCTCATTCCTTCATTCCAATCCTTGCAAGACTGTGATATCATCATGCAACGGCACAGCTTGGCTGCATGGCCAATCATGGCAGGTAGCGCAGGTATTCCGTTAAACTGAAACTCAAGTTATGTGGAGTCCAAAAAATGAAGCTTAAATCATGGTTCTTCTCAATAGTGGTATGTGTCTCTTTGATTGCATTAGGAGGCTCAGGTATATGGGCGAGTGAGATTCATGTGGCAAAAACAGGCAGCGATTCGGCTTCCGGAAGTGACACGCGTCCATATCTCACCATCAACAAGGCCGCATCTGTCGCGCAGCCCGGAGATATAGTCACCGTTCACGCTGGAACGTATAGAGAATGGGTCAAGCCCATCAATGGTGGCAGCGATGATAGCAAGCGCATCACCTATCGAGCTGCGCCCGGCGAGGAAGTCACTATCAAAGGTTCCGAGCGTATCACGTCCTGGGCACGCGAATCCTCTGGCGTTTGGAAAGTCGAATTGCCGAACTCATTCTTCGGTGAATACAATCCCTATGCCTTGGTGGTTTCCGGCGGCTGGCTGAACTATGGTAAGTGGCATCATCGCGGGGATGTTTATCTCAATGGCGAGGCCTTTTACGAGAAAGAGACCGCACAGGAGGTTACTGAGGCCAAGCATACCTGGCGCTGTCAGGTGAGTGGGAATATAACGACCATCTGGGCGAACTTTGGTGAGGTAAATCCTAATACGGAACTGGTGGAGATTAACGTCCGCGAGAGCATCTTCATGCCTGAAATCACCGGCTTGAAATACATCACCGTCGATGGCTTTCATTTCATGCACGCCGCTGCCAACTGGGCGCCGCCGGTTTTGGAGCTCCAAACAGGTGCTGTCGGCCCACGGATGGGAAAGCACTGGATTATCGAGAATTGCAAGATCACCAACGCCCGCTGTGTTGGGATTATCTTGGGACATGCGCCTGGCGTTGACTACAGCGATATCGACGCCTATGGAGACCATATCATCCGCAACAATGTCATCCGGCGTTGCGGACAAGCGGGTATCGCCGGCCAGAAAGGGGCCACTCGCTCACTGATTTGCGGCAACCTCATCGAAGACACCAACTATCGCAGGGAGTTCGGCGGTTGGGAGACTGCCGCCATCAAGTTTCACAATAGTGTGGATACTGTCATTAGTGGCAATCTGATCCGCGGAGTTTACCGACAAGAGCAGGGTGCTTTTGGGATTTGGATTGACTTTGGCAACCAGGGCATCCGGATTACGGGCAACCTCATCTATAACACCGAAGCGGCCACTGTTTTCCTCGAGATGAACCATGGCCCCACACTTGTCGATAACAACGTCCTCATCGGCCAGCCAATCAGGAGTAATTCCGAGGCTACCGTGTTCGCGCACAATCTGTTTGTCGATTGTGGGTACGAGTATAGCCCCGACACCGAGCGCCGTTCTGAGTATTACAAACCTCATACGACAAAAGTGGCTGGACGCAAGTCAGGCACCGCCCAGGATGACAAGTGGTTTAACAACATCTTTGTCCGATACGGACTCGACCAAGTTAAAACGGCCTCAGGCTATGCGTCGGATTACAACGTCTTTCTGGAAGGGGCGGAGAAGAGCTCCTTCGGCGATGAGAACAGCGTGGCCGACCCCTATGCCACAGGATT
>CAYGZM010000240.1:0-4963 GCA_964354365.1 uncultured Pirellulales bacterium | reverse complement strand
GCGAGCAATAAATTCGCGGGGGGATTTCAAAATGCTACTTATAGTCTCATAGACTCCGGCGCACCGCCTGATCAATAATTGCCCCCATGAGCACAAACAACATACTCAAAACATTTGCGCGCAGCGTGGCAGCTTTGCGCCGTGAGAAGGGCTGGACGCAAGAGGAACTCGGCCGGCGGGCGGATTTGCACAGGACCTATATCGGAGCGATCGAGAGGCACGAGCGGAACGTCAGCCTGCTAAACGTCGAGCGCATCGCAAAGGCGCTTAAGGTTGAGGCAAAGGATTTGCTGTGAGCGTAGTTGCTGAAAGAGCACGGTTAGCCAAACCCTTTCTCAAGTGGGCAGGTGGCAAAGGCCAGCTCATTGAAGAAATTGACGCGCGCCTGCCAAAGAGGGAAATCCAAGCTGGCGAAATCGACACTTACGTGGAACCGTTCGTGGGGGGCGGAGCAGTATTTTTCCACGTTGCGCAGAACTACCACGACATCGAACGCTTTTATCTTTTCGATGTGAACGAGGACTTGGTTAATTGCTACAACGCTGTCAAGGAGAATGTCGGCACACTTATTGACCAGTTGAATGCACTTCAAAGGAAGTTTCTCAGAAAGGATCAATCGCAGCGCAAGGAGTTCTACTATCGTGTACGTGCCGATTTCAACACCGACAGGGACCCTGCGAAGCTCATTTTTTTGAACAAGACGTGCTACAACGGCTTGTACCGCGTGAACCGCAAGGGAGAGTTTAACGTCCCCTTTGGCGATTATACGAAGCCGAATATATGTGATGCCAAAAACCTGCGGATTGTATCTGAGGTCTTGCAGAAGGCGGATATAATTTGCGCGGACTTTGAGGAAAGCGCGAGCTACATCGACGATAAGACTTTTGTCTATTTCGATCCTCCGTACAGGCCGCTAAGCCGCACAGCGAGTTTCACTTCTTACGCCAAAGAGGACTTCGACGAAAGATCGCAGATTCGGCTTGCAGAGTTTTGCAGGGAGACTGAGAGGAAAGGCGCGAAGTTTCTTCTGAGCAACTCAGACCCCAAAAACGAAGACCCAAGTGACCACTTTTTCGAGGACCATTACGAGGGCTTCACAATAGAGCGAGTAAAGGCGGCGAGGGCGATAAACTGCAAGGGATCACGCAGGGGACAGATCAATGAGATTATAGTTACGAATTATGCCAGGGCCGAATCGAAGGCGGGAGGCGTCTTTTATGAAGTATGAGAGGATGTTCAAGGATGTCATAGGGTGTTCCAACGCGGCGGAGGTCTTTGAGTATCTGATGCGGACTCTCAAGGAGAAGATCACCGGATGGGACTATTTTGTCAACTGGAGGAAGGTGTTGGGAAACGCTAGAGAAGTCGAAATTGATCTGAACATTCTCAATTATCTGATAGGGAAAGAGAACATCGAGAATGAGTTCAGTTTGCTGCTCGAGAAGCACCCTTCAGTTGGACGGCTTGTGCCGGTTCTCATTGCGTGCCGAGAGAAGAAATTTGAGATCCTAACAGGTTACGGGAAGGAGAGGTTCGTATATGAGACGTTCGACTTTGCAGGACCGGGTGGCTTGGATAAGAAGAAAGTTGTTGAGTTTGCGAGGTCGACGGGGTTTCTTGAGTTGCTGAGTAGCAAACGGATCAAGAGTGTCGTTGACTACGTCATAGGGGTAGAGGTTGGGTTAGACTCAAACGGGAGGAAGAATCGTGGTGGCAAAGCTATGGAGGGAATCGTGGAGTTCTTCGTCAGAGACATTTGCGCAAGGACAGATTTAAACTATCTGGCGGGCGCTTCTGCCAAGAGCATTATGGAGAAGTGGGGTGTCCGGCTGAAGGTGGATAAATCCTCAAGACGAGTGGATTTCGCGATAAACAAGAGAGGACATCTCTTCCTGATCGAGACGAATTTCTATGGCGGAGGAGGTTCTAAGCTAAAGTCAACCGCGGGTGAATACAAAGCAATGTTCGATTTCTGGAAAGAGGATGGACATGACTTCATCTGGATAACGGATGGTCATGGTTGGGTATCCACGCGTCGGCCTTTGGAAGAGACATTTAATCATATTGATTGGATTCTGAACATAGAGATGGTGACAAAGGGATTACTAGAAGCCGTGGTGGTGGGTGGGAGCTAGTGGACGTGTGCGATAGGTCGATTTCTGATTACGAACCTGAATTCACGACGGTATGGTCATTTCCGGAGCGGGGGAGCTGGGCGACTCATAATGCTGGGTATCGGGGTAATTTTGCGCCTCAGATACCGAGGAACGTTATTGAGATGTATTCTGCGCAGGGGGAGATGATTCTTGACCCGATGGTCGGTGCGGGGACGACTCTTATCGAGGCGAAACTGTTGGCGAGGAACGCTATCGGGTTGGATATCAATCCTGATGCGATAGAATTGGCGAAGAAGGGGCTGCGATTCAAGCATGACCCGCCGAGCGAGCAGGAGGCGAGGGTGGGCGATGCGCGGGACTTATCTTGCATCGCAGATGAGAGTATCGATCTTGTTCTGACTCATCCGCCTTATATGAATATCATCAGCTATTCGGAGGGGAAGATTGCGGGAGATTTGTCGAATATAGGGAGTCTGCCGAGGTTCTGCGATGAGATAGAGAGAATTGCGGGGGAGCTTTACCGGGTGCTGCGGCCGAACAGGTATTGCGCGATTCTTATCGGGGACACGAGGAGGGGGAGGCATTATGTGCCGTTGGCGTTCGGGGTGATGCGGCGGTTCTTGAGGGCGGGGTTCATTCTGAAGGAGGATATAATCAAGGTGCAGCACAACTGCAAGATGACGGAGCGGTGGCGGCCGAGGGCGAAGAAGGACAAGTTCTACCTGATAATGCACGAACATTTGTTCGTATTCCGCAAGCCGAATGTCGATGAGGATACGGGGCGACTGCGCTGGAGCAGGGGGGTGGAGCCATAAATTCGAAGCACGAAATCCGAAATCCGAAACAAATTCAAAGGACCAAAATACGAATTCCCCAAAATGAGATTGCCTCGCTCGGCTGCGCCTCGCTCGGAATGACTTTTGTTTAATAGATTCCTCGACTACGCTCGGAATGACGGGGGGCTACGCTCAGGATGACGGGGGGTGCGCTCGGAATGACAGGGGGTGCGCTCGGAATGACTTTTGTTTAATAGATTCCTCGGCTGCGCTCGGAATGACAGGGTGTGCGCTCGGAATGACAGGGGGGTGCGCTCGGAATGACAGGGGGTGCGCTCAGGATGACAAATCCTGAGTGGGAAATTTGTGGACAGTGATGCTGGAGGAGGGTAAGGTAGTGAGGATTCCTGCCGGGGTTTATTGCGCGGTGCGATGCGGCGGCAGGAGTGAAAATTTGCGCAGTGAAGGATCGAAGTTATGGCGGGAAATGCAGGGCAAATCGAGCAAGGGGGTATTAGAAGGCCGCCGGTTGGTCTGGCGGCGTTTGCGCTGGTTGGTCCGTCGTTTGTCTGGGCGGCGGAGTATATCGGGACGGGGGAGGTAATCTTAGCGACGCGGACGGGGGCGATCCTGGGGACGACGGTGCTGTGGGCGATTGTGCTGGGGATATTTTTGAAGTTCTGGATAGGGATGTGCGGGGGTCGGTACACGGTTTGCACGGGTGAGGGGATGATGGATATGTTCGACCGGATGCCTGATTTTTCCTTCTTGCCGAGGCACTGGGCGGTGTGGGTGGTGCTGGTTGTGCAGTTTATCGCGGGCACATTCTCGATCGGGGCGGTGGTTACGGCGGCTGGAGTGTTTGTGAGCAGCCTGCTGCCGGCAGGCCTTTTTCCGGCATTCATTGCGGTGCGGCTGCCGGTGCTGTGCGCGTGGGGCGTGACATTCTTTGCGGTGGCGGTGGTGTGGTCGGGGGCGTTCGACGTGCTGAAGGTGGTGATGAGCTTCTGCGTGCTGATTATTGTGGTGGGTGTGCTGTATGTCACGGTGCACGTTTTTCCGGGGTTTAGGGAGTTTTTAGCGAGCCTGAGCTTTTCGGTGCCGGAGGTTCCCGCGTGGGCGGTTGAGAAGGGGATTGCGGCGAACCCGTGGAGGGAGATACTTCCGCTTTTGGGGTGGGGCGCCGGCGGGTTTGCGAGCCAGGTATGGTACACGTATTGGGTGATCGGGGCGGGTTACGGGGCGTCGGCGGGTCGCGGGTACGGCAGAGCAGCGGATGTGGCGGGGCTGCGAAGCATGACGCGAGAGACGGCTGAGCGAATCAAGGGGTGGTGCCGGGTGCTTTATTTGGACTCGTCGATAGCGATGGTGATAGGGATCGTCGTCACCAGTGCATTTTTCATAGCAGGGGCGGGCATCCTGCGGCCGGAGAAGGTCGCGCCGGAAGGACCGCAGGTGGCCCTTACGCTCTCGACGCTTTTCTCGTCGAGATGGGGTTCAGTCGGCGGATTCCTGTTCATACTGGCAGGGGCCGCCGCGATTATCTCCACTCAGATCGGGCAGTTAGCCGGCTGGCCGAGACTCTTGGCCGACTCGTTCAGAATCTGCATACCCGGCTTTGCGAGGAAGCTGACCTGGAAGTCGCAATTTCGGTTGTTCTTGCTCTATTTTATCTGTACGAATATGATAATTGTTTTTACGCTGGGAAAACAGCCGGTGCGTTTAGTCAGGTTTGCGGCGCTGCTGGACGGGATTCTTTTGACGTCGCTGCAGGCGATCTGCGTTGCGGCTGGGCTGTTTCTGGTGATGCCGAAGGTGCTGTCGAGGGAGGCGTGGGAGGTCCTGCGGCCGAGCCGGGCGTTAGCCGTGGGGCTGTTTGTTGCGTTTGGGGTCTTCACATATTTTTGCATCTTCCAGATGCCCGCCAGCATAATGAATTTGCTGCGAGGGCCGGGCTGAGCGGGTCTTTGCCGGTTCGGCGGGCGTCTATTATGTTGGCGGCGCAAGCCCTGCGAAGAGAGTCAGCGGGGTCGTTTTAGTGATTTTGACGGTGGCGAATTGGCCGGCCAG
>CAYGZM010000239.1:0-4970 GCA_964354365.1 uncultured Pirellulales bacterium | reverse complement strand
AATCATCGCCTCCACTGCATGGAAGCCTGAGAGAACACGCTTGTTTTGGGTCTAGGCTCAGTTGATTCTCCCGATCAGTGTTTTTTTGCTATTATCGAAAAAGTTGCTCGGAAGATTCGGGCGAGCGCTAATTACACACCTATTCCTGATGAAGAACTTAAGTTATGTGTGGAAATTCTTGTTGTTGACGCCTTCATACGATGCAAAATATTTAAAAATCCTTTAGGAAATACCAATGCTCGTTCCTGACAACATTCACCCTGAGCAAACCATTTACTTCAACGGAGCGTTTGTGCTGAGGGCTATTCAGGAGCATCGTGAGTTGGACATGTTTGACTTGTACATACAGACAACAACTAAACGAGAAATGAGCATGCCTGTTTTTGTACTGTGTCTCGACTGGCTTTTTCTTCTCAATTTAATCACATTGAATGACCGCGGCAAGGTGAAACTATGTTCTTGAAATCACTGACCATTACCCATGGCGATGGCACCATAATCCGCGATATTCAATTTCGTGCTGGGCTCAACCTCATTGTTGACGAAACACCCGTTGTCAGCGGTAAAGAGACGGGAAACAATGTCGGAAAGACAACTGTCCTGAAGCTAATCGATTTCTGTCTTGGTGCGGGGGCAAAGGGAATATATTCCGATCACGAAAACAGACGGAACGAGTACAAACTCGTAAAAGATTTTCTGATTAACCATAAAGTTCTTGTTTCGTTGGTGCTTAGAGAAGACCTTTCGCAGGAAGAGTCTCGGGAAGTGCTCATTGAACGAAACTTTCTGCCCCGCAAAGACAAAATTCAACGGATAGACGGGCACAATAAAACTGATGAGGAGTTTGAAGACACTCTAACTTCTCTTCTGTTTCCCGGACATTACGGGAGCAAACCGACTTTCCGGCAGATTATTGCTCATAATATCCGCTATAAAGATTTGAGTATCAACAACACCCTCAAGAATCTCGACAGTTGGACCCGTGATGATGAGTATGAGACGCTCTATCTCTTTCTTTTCGGCTGCGATTTCAAACAGGGAGATACCAAGCAGGAGTTGCGTTCACAAATCGATATTGAAGAAAAATTCAAGAAACGCCTTGAGTCCGAACAGACAAAATCGGCATACGAAACAGCGTTGGCTCTTCTTGAATCAGAAATAGAGGAACTTGAATCTCGAAAGGCATCACTCAACCTGAATCCGAATTTTGAATCGGATTTGGATAAACTGAACAGAGTAAAATATCATATTAATCTCACTTCATCTGAAATCGGGAGAGTTGAACTACGGAAAAATTTGATTTTAGAAGCCCAGCAGGAAATGCAATCGGGTATATCTAGCATCGATGTGCAGCAATTGCAGCAGATATATCAGCAGGCAACATCTCTGGTGAGCGGAATTCAGAAGACCTTTCAGGAACTTCATGACTTTCACAACAGGATGGTGGAGTCAAAGATCCGATTTATAACACAGGATTTGCCAAAGATTAATACGGAGCTTACCGCGAAACGGGAGTATCTGAATCGCCTCTTGGTAGAAGAAGCAGAATTGAGTACCGTTATCACCAAAAGTGATTCCTTTGAAGTGCTTGAACAGTTGATTGTAGAGCTTAATACCAAACACCATACGAAGGGTGAATATGAGAACACCCTGCAGCAGCTGAGGACCGTGGAGTCAAAACTAACTGAACTTAATGAAAAACTTGCGACAATTGACAAAGAACTTTTCTCCGATGAATTTGCTCTGAAAATCAAAGAACAGGTTAACAAGTTCAATCGGCATTTTTCATCTGTGTCGTATGAGCTGTATGGTGAAAAGTATGCGTTAAAGGCTGAAACAAAAACAGTAAAGGGACGCCGCCTCTACGAATTCACAGCATTTAACCTCAATTTCAGTTCGGGGAAAAAACAGGGTGAAATATCCTGTTTTGATATCGCCTACACGCTCTTTGCCGATGAAGAGAATATCCCCTGCATGCACTTTCTCCTCAATGATAAAAAAGAACTGATGCATGATAATCAACTCCTGAGGATTGCCAATCTTGTCAATACAAAGGGGATACAGTTTGTTGCATCAATTCTGAAAGACAAGTTGCCGGATGAGTTGAATAAAGATACGTATATGGTGCTGAAATTATCACAGAGGGATAAACTTTTCAAGATTGAAAGGTGAGGTGCCGCCCAACAATTGGGTGCGGCGGACGGCAATTGTGCTGCGCTTCATTGCCGCCGATGAGCTTGGACGTTCGGTGCTAAAACTTCCCAGGACGGCGTTGGGATACGCTCCGGAGCGATAGCGGCCGGTGAGAATGTCCCGGAGGTCCGGCGGGCATTCGCAGTCCGGTAGGCGGGCTTTGAACTAATTCAAGGAGGTTGTGTTATGCCGATCAGTCTAATTATTATTAGATTGTTTCGCAATGCCAAGAAAGAGACGCGATATGAATAATACTCTGAAAATCGTGGGGTGCGTTTTATTGATTTGGGTCTGCTGCGCCAGTGTCAGCGCCAAGCCGGAGCATCATTACGTTTTCTTCGGCCAGGACAGGGAGAAGATTAAAGGGGCGTCGTCATTTCTCGAGACGAAGGCCTTGGAAGGCGCACAGGTGACGTATTCATGGCGGCAGCTGGAACCGGCAAAGGATGAGTACGATTTCAGCACCATTCGCGAGGACGTAGTATTTCTGGCCTCGAAGGGGAAGAAGTTATTCATTCAGCTCCAGGACGTTACCTTCAGCGAGTCGCGGATAAATGTGCCGCGCTACTTATTACAGGATGCTTTGTACAACGGCGGCGCCGACAAGCAGTACCAGATTAAAGGCGATGATGAAGAACACGCCACAGTCGAGGGCTGGATGGCGAGACGCTGGGACCCTGCGGTGCAGGAGCGATTGCATAAACTCCTATTCGCCTTGGGAAGGGAGTTTGATGGCCGCATTGAAGGGGTAAATTTCGCCGAAACGTCAATTGAGGTTGGCAGCACCGGACGTTTGTTTCCGAAAGGTTTCTCTTTTGAAATTTATCGTGACGCAATCATTACGAATATGAAGGCTTTGAAACGGGCCTTTCGCAAGTCGGTCGCGATGCAGTATGCCAACTTCATGCCGGGCGAATGGCTGCCGGGGGACGATAAAGGCTACCTGCGAGCGGTCTATAGCGCCGCGAAAGAGTTGCAGGTCGGCGTGGGCGGCCCTGATCTTTTGCCTTACCGGCCCGGGCAGTTGAACCATGCTTACCCACTGATCAGAAACGCTGCGGGGATTGTACCGACCGGAATCGCGGTACAGGAGGGCAATTATAGCGATGTAAACCCAAAGACGGGAAAGTGCGCGACGATCTCCGAGTTGCTCGAATTTGCGACGGACTATCTGAAGGTTGACTATATCTTCTGGTGTGCTCAAGAGCCATTCTACTCAAAAGAGGTGATACCGTTTCTAAAGCGCGTCAAGTAGCGGTCAGTGGTGCGAAAGATCGGAGCCTACATTGCTTTTGTTTAATAGATTCCTCGACTGCGCTCGGAATGACCAGTCATTGAGTCGAAGGCCAGCTCCAAGCCCTTCGGGCTTGAGGCTGCCACCCGGAGAATATCTCGCGGAGGCTGCGACGCAGAGGATATGTCGCGGAGGCTGCTCTATTAGCCGGCCTTTAGGTCATAGACCAGGAGGACGTCGGCGTGACGGAGATAGAGGCTACCATCGACGATGACGGGGTGCGGCCAGCCGGGGCCGCTCATACCCTGGCGTTGGGGGAGCTTAAACGTGCTCTTTAGATTGTATTGCTTGGGATCGGCCTCAATCAGCGCGAGGGTGTTGTCCTCGTAGCGGAAATAGAGGTGTCCATCGGCGTACAGGACGGCAGATGAGCCGCCGCCCGGCTGCTTTGCCTGCCACACAATTTTGCCGGTCTTCATTTCGATGCAGGTCGGGGCGCCCTGCCCGTGGCCGTGTCCGCCATAGATGTAGTCGCCGAGGCGGACGAATCCGCCGTGATGGTTCTGGAAGGTCCCGGCGTCGAGGAAATAGACCTCCTGTGCGGTAATGCCGTCGCCCCCTGGCGTCAGCTTGAGCAGCGCGCTGCCGGCGCCGTAGGCAGTCGAACAGAAGACATAGTCCGCGAGGACAACGGGCGTCGGGATATTTGCGGTCCCGTTTGCTATTTTGTTGTAGCCCCAAAGGAACCGGCCATCCTCCGCAGCGACACCTACAAGCCCCTTGTTGGTCAACTGGACGTATTGCTTGACGCCGGCGGCATCGGCGGTGACAATTGAGGAATAGCCGGCCTGGTCGTTTCCTTTGCTGCCGATATCGGGCATAGAGCATTTCCAGATAATATCTCCGGTTTTCTTGTCAAGGGCGGCCATAACGGCTTTGCGTCCGCCCGGGGTGCAAAGGAGCTTGCCGCCGTCAACGAGCGGGGACTCGCTGAATTTCCAGCCCGGGTTTTCGCCGCCGTCAAGGTCGGTCTGGAAATTCTTCTTCCAGAGCACTTTGCCGCCAGCGGCGTCAATGCAGACTACGTTGCCCGAAGTGCCAACAGCATAGACCAAACCGTTATCGACGGTCGGCGTGCAACGAGGGCCGTCGCTGTGGGGCGAGCCGACCTGCGCCGCCCATAACCGATTCTTCGTACCGAGGTCGTACGCAATAACGCACTGGACTTTTTCCGAGCCGCTATCGAGCGAGATATCGCCCATTGTGTAGAGCTTGCCAGCAACGATAGCGACGCTCGAAAAGCCCGTGCCAAGACCGGTCATCTCCCAGAGCAGCTTTGGTCCGCCTTCGGGCCACTGTTTCAAGAGGCCGGTCTCTGCGGACCTTCCTTCGCGGTCGGGCCCTCGCCATTGGGGCCAGTCGGCCGCCTCGGCGAGGCCATAAGAGCAAGTCAGGGCCGACCAGAACGTGAGGACGCGAATCAGTGTCGGTATGCGGTCTTTGGACAACTTTCGAGATTTCATAGTCTTTCTCCAAGGGCAAT
>CAYGZM010000238.1:0-5010 GCA_964354365.1 uncultured Pirellulales bacterium | reverse complement strand
TGCGGAGAAGTCGTGTTCAATACGAGTATGACGGGCTACCAGGAGATACTGACGGACCCCTCGTACTACGAGCAGATAATAACGATGACATATCCGCTCATAGGAAACGTCGGCACGAACAAAGAAGACTGGGAATCTCGAAAGGTCTTTGCGAGCGGCTTTATCGTAAAGGAAAACTGCGGCTATCCGAGCAGCTGGCGGAATAAAGAGTCGTTTGACGGCTATCTCAAGAGGAATAACATTGTCGCCCTTGAGGGTATTGACACGAGAAGGCTGGTTAAGCACATCCGAACCCAAGGGGCGATGCGGGGCATAATCTCTTCGGATGAGCTTGAGATTGCGAAGCTGAAAAGTGAATTGGATGAGTATCCTGGCCTTGTGGGGAGGGACATCGTCAGGGACGTTACGGCCGCCAAGCCCTACAAGTGGGATAAGGGTGTGATTGACGTCCTGGCGAACAAGGAGCTCAAATCGCACAAGAAATACAAGGTCGTGGCCCTTGATTACGGCGTCAAGCAGAACATACTTCGATTGCTTGTCTCACACGGGTGCGATGTTACCGTTGTGCCGGCGGCGACCTCGGCAAAAGAAGTCCTGCGGCGAAAGCCGGACGGCGTGTTCCTGAGCAACGGGCCGGGCGACCCTGCCCCGGTTGACTATGCGATTGAGACGATAAGAGGGCTTTTGGGTAAAGTCCCGATATTCGGTATTTGCTTGGGCCATCAGCTCCTGGCGCTGGCGCTTGGGGCCAGGACGTATAAGCTCAAGTTCGGCCACCGCGGTGCCAATCACCCCGTGAAGAACCTCAAAACCGCAAAGATCGGGATAACCAGTCAGAACCACGGCTTCTGCGTCGATATTGAAAGCCTCAAACGCAAAGACGTTGAATTGACGCACCTTAACCTCAACGACCATACGGTCGAGGGGTTTCGCTGTGCAAAGAAGCGGGCATTCTGCGTCCAGTACCACCCGGAGGCCTCGCCCGGCCCACACGATTCGAATTACCTGTTCGAGGATTTCATCGCCCTGATGCACCCCAAACGAGGGTAATTAGCCCGCATATTTCATGCGTTTTGCAGAAATGCGACTTAGGCACTCTAACAAAACCCAATTCGTCATTCCGAGCGCAGCCTTTGTCATTCCGAGCGCAGTCGAGGAATCTATTCAAACACCCCCTGCGGACTCCTTGTTTTGAAGTCAGGTTTTGTTACAGCCTCTTAATTTCTTGCTGTTTAAGACATTATGTACATAGCTGAAATCTACACACTGTAATTTGTTTTGAATTTTGAGTTTTGGTGATTCGGATTTGTGGCGCCAGCCATCCTGCGGGTTTAGGATTTCGGATTTAGTGCTTCGGATTTGTCTGCGGCCACAGGCCGCACGGTCCCGCTCTGAAATTGTCATTCCCGCTTTGAAATTGTCATTCCCGCGAAGGCGGGAATCCAATTCTGGACCGATGTATTCCGCCTTAAGGACGGAATCACAGATCAATAATCCTTAATCAATTGTCTTGCGGGCGCTCGGGGGGATGGCTATAATTTGAAGCGGCGAGTTTCTCAATTGATTGTCGATTAAGGATGATTGATGGTTAGAATCGTGATAATGCGGTGGTGAAGAAGCAACGGGAAGGTCTTATACTGCCGGATTTATACGCCTTTTACCCGCCTTTTATCCGCCTCATGCAGACTGGCGGGTTGGCGTAAACAGTCTGTTCCCCGCCAGAAGCATGCGGGGACAAGGTTTCTCAGTTTAGATAAACTATATAAGTGTTGTTGGGTGTCCAGGCATATGACATGAGATTCGAGTACTTCAGCGAAAGCGAGACGGGGCCGACGCCGCGCACGGCAGACACGGTTTCCCCACAAGTCTGGGGCGGGATCGTTGCGAGGGTGAACTCGCTTGTATCAAGCGGGGGCTTCGGCGAAGAGTTTCCAGATGTGTGTCCGGATGGATCATGCGTCACGGGCACTGATCGGGAAGCTTTCGGCCTTGCCCTGCAAGCCGAAGTCCCAGATATTCGGTGGCCCCTCGAGACAACCCATCGTGACGAAGGAGGTTGGTCTTATGGAACAAAACCCTTTGCGCCAGATACTATGGCTGTTCTCGACTTCGTGCAGTTCTGTTATGCGCATGTTTCCAAGCCAATCCGGGACAGTTATCATAGTTTCTTCAAGCACCATCACCTGTCATTCGATCGAGAGAGGGGCAGGCTGGGATTTCGGAAAAGAGTCAACAGAATCTTCGCGAGGAACGGGCTTGCATTCGAGCTTCAGGGGGACGGAAGCGTAATTCGCCTTGCCCCCCCGCTTCTAGCTGAATCAATTCGATCACCACTTCCCGCCAGCGGCGACCCAACACTCGACGATATGCTGGAAGACGCCCGCAAGAAGTTCCTCTCGCCGGACCCCAAACTCCGAGGTGAATCCCTTGAGAGACTCTGGGATGCGTGGGAGCGGTTGAAGTCTCTCGATGATCCAACGGACAAGAAGCGCTCAGTTGCGTCTCTTCTGGACAAGGTGTCAACTGAGCCGACACTGCGCGCTATACTGGAGGTAGAAGCCCGCGAACTGACGGACATCGGTAATAGATTCATGATTCGCCATTCGGAGGTACACAAGGTTCCAGTCCGAGAGAGCGTCCACCAAGACTATTTGTTCCATCGCATGTTCAGCCTGATCTATCTGTTGATCAGGACGAGATTGAAGTGATGCAGCAAGGACAACGAAGCGCAAGAACGCCGTGAACCGTACCTCTGAAAGCCGCGCGGGCGCGACTGTCAGAGTCCGGCTAGGGCAAGCGGTATTTCGGTATCGATAAATCATGGAAAAAGTAAAAATATCTTTAGTGTCCATTGCTTCCTACGCTTATTGCGTTTTATAAAGTACATCAGCCCGCCTCACCTACGGCGAGGAAACTCCGGCGGGTAAAAGGCGTATAAAACTGTATAATCAATGTTAGGCGCATTGCAAAAAGGAGATATTATGAACTGCGAACCATGGGAGGTTGCATCATGGGTAGCCACAACCTTTGGCTTTGTTATCACGATAGTTGGCTTGCCGATTGTTGTGGTCCAACTGATTCTGCAACGGAGGCAAGCACGGTTGGATGCCCTCAGTGCGTTGTATGCACAGTTCGACACGCACGCGGCGCGACTCGCGCGAGAGTTCATTTACAACGCGACTCAGGATCGGTTGCGATTCGCGCATCTGCACTCAGAGAGTGGCAAGGCAGATCGTGAGATTGTAGAGGAAACCCTCGCGACTCTAGAGCGTATGGCGTACCCAATCACAAGCGGGCAACTGCCATCCAAAGACGCGTTCAACCTCTATGGTGGTGTCTTGCTCTCGGTTACTTTCCGGCTCTGGCCGTACATCATGGAGCAGCGTGAGCTACGCCAAAAATCTGCTGTTGCTCACAAGCTACAATATCGCCGGTACTTGGAGGCGGTTGTTCGCAAGTGGGTTCCAAAATACGCGGCCGCAGCGAAGATTCCTACGCCGTCCATGAACATCAGCACGGAAGAAATGCTGCGCCGGGTTCTCGTATAAGCAGAATCAATCTGTATTTGTCGTTTTATAAACGCTCGATAATCATTTTTGGGCTCCTTCGCAAAGGACCAGACTATGGGTAGGACAGCACGCAGGAATATCGATGTAACAGTCTTCCTTTGTCACGCAAAAGAGGATATTAAAGCAGTAAGAAAACTACAACGCAAACTAGGCAAAGACAAGTTCAGGGTATGGGTTGATGAAAAGAGCTTGTTGCCTGGACAAGACTGGGAGCAAGAGATACAAGCAGCAATCAAGGAATCAGATGTGGTGCTAGTGTGCCTCTCAGAAAACTCGATCACCAAAAGAGGATACGTGCAGAAGGAAATTCGGTTCGCAATGGACTGCGCAACGGAATTCCCAGAGGATAGCATATTCGTGGTTCCTGTGAGACTCACTGCCTGCGAAATACCAAAAAGACTGAATAAATGGCAGTGTGTTGATCTTTATCGTCGTGGGGGTTACTCAAAGCTCAAAGATACTCTCCTCTCATGCCATGTCGTGACCTCCTTCGCATCATCTTCTTTGCCAGGAATCATTCAGACTGTTCGAGAGCTGCGCAAAGCAACTGCTGGCCTTTCTCGGCGAAGCGATTACGATAGATCAATGTCGTGCTGCAAACTCTCACGTCAACTTTTTATGGACCTCTTGGGTGCTTCTTCATCCAGCGTCGATTTCATCAGTCCAGATATTGCAAAAGAAATCATCGGTGCGCTAGAAAACTGCCAGCAGAAGCTGCAAGATGCGAAAAACGTGCCCTACGCTAAGATGATGCAACACTCAATAAGAATGCGCTTGGAATTCATGAAGAGAATGCTTAATGATGGACCGTCAGGTGTCACTAAAATGATGGAAGAAGTAGCCAAAGAACTCTGAAGTCCGTTTCCATATTCATACATAGAGTCCCTAACATGCGGTTTCATTCGGCTGGCCTAAAAGGCCGCCGGTGAACCGCCCCGTTCCGGTGAATTCCGAGACGGCATCGGGCAATTAACGACGAATTGTCCGGGACGACTCCGGGAGACTAACGACGAGTTCTGGCTTCGCTTGGGGAGTGATTTTGAGATTTCCGACCCTTCGACTGGGCCCAGGGCAGGCTCGCCCTCCTGGGCACCCAAAAGACCTCATCCGCAACATTGGACAATACTTCACCAAGCAACCAAGTAACTGCCTACCCCCAAAACCTCGCTTCATATTGCACCCCATAAGTACATACGCATACACTTATATACTCTTATGCCCAAATTCGTATAATCTGCGTTCTCCGCGATTCTTTTCCGTTTTGGTCATTTGGGCATCTGGGTTTTGAGTTTGTCCCGTCAGGGATCCCTTGGTGGATTTCGGATTCTTGTCCGCCGTTGTTCTGGCGGATCGTGCTTAGTATTTCGGATTTCTTCTCCTCGGTGCTCTCTGTAATACAATCTTGTATCTTCTTGTTTTTTATGCACGTTTTTTCTATTGG
>CAYGZM010000237.1:0-5022 GCA_964354365.1 uncultured Pirellulales bacterium | reverse complement strand
TGTGGTTCAGGCGATAAGCGGCTGGGATATGGGGATGTGCAGGGTCGCCGACAGCACCGGCACAGGTATAGACTGTACGGAGCCTGTGTACTTTGCCGACGGGGAGATAATCGACATACCGATACACATCAACAATCTAAAAGACAGCCCCGACTACAGGGATATCTACATAACGGGCAGCCCGCAGTTTAAGCAGCTTGCCTCTATGGGCGAGCCGCGTTATACATCGGGAGGAACGGACAAATATGCCTCTGTTATGGGCCTTTTTCCACGGGGGATATATTTTTCCCAGGGCGACTGCAAAATAACGGACGAGGCGGCGGTGCAGAGCAAGGTCTATCGCTTCGAAGAAAGCACAAAGGATGAATTCAAGTTCAAACCCGTTGCAACCTACAAGCCCACCGATGAATGGAACTCTGCCGTACAGATTGAATTCTTTGTCGATGACGCCGGTGAGGGCAAGGTCGCCATCACCAACAACTGCGCCGTTCGTGGTTTCAAGCAGGACTCCGACGGCAAGACGCGGGACTATCGGATAAAGCGCGGGAGCGATGGAAAAACGTACGAGAAATACTATATTTACGCCTATCATTTAGCGCCCGAGGGTAGTGGCGGCGCTCCGGTCCCGATTGAGGAGACTTACGTTACTCAGTCCTACGGCGAGTACGAGTCCGAGCGCGGGGGGCAGATACTTGTTGAAGGCAACGTGATTATCGGCGGCAACAGCACCAGGCACAACAACGACCAGGTCGTCAAGGGTAACATTATGGTTGTGGCGACGCGCAGTCCGGATAATCCGGATAATACGGGTAATATCTGGATTGCCGATTCCGTTGTTGTTGACGGGCCTCACGATGCGAATGGAAAGCCCACGGGCGATAACGAAAACATGTTGGGCCTCTTTGCGCAGGGCGTCGTCAAGGTTGTAGATCCGGGTATGTCCGACAGCAGTCTCGGTACAGGCAGATTCACTCCCGCCACGGTGGAGAGATTCAAATATGCTCCAATAGGCAGACCCGATTATCCGGCTGCCCCGGAAGGTGACGCGAACTATCACAAGAGGCACCTCCCTGATCGCACGGAGGTGGAGGCATCCATAACCGTCGGCGGAGGCGGATGGGGCGCGGAAAACGTGGAACTCGGGTCCTATGGCGGCAGAAAGCAATCGGCCCCAGACGTCGTGCAGGATTACCTCTATTTGCGGGGCACTCTCGTCGAAGCCATCCGAGGCGTCGTCGGACGGATAGGGTCCGACGGGTATCTCAAACGCTACTATTTCGATGAGCGGCTCCTCGAAGGCATCCTCCCTGCGGATATATGGCTGCGGGGAAAATATGTTCCTGCCCCTGCCGGCTGGCACGATTACCGCTCCGGCGGTTAGCGCTCTATCCGCCGGCATCACGCTGACTCACAATCATAAATCCTCCAAATCCGAGAGGGATTTTCATTATAGGACTTGTATCGGTCAGGGAAATACTATTTGCTCAAACTGACCCGCAGTCAGTTTGAGTATTTGCATCTTTTAGTTTCTGTGCCATAATTTGGATAAGCGGGAGTGCCGGATTCTGTTGCCATAGCAGGCGGCCAAACGGCCGTGAGTCCAGCGGACCGGGTGGGGGCGTCAAAGTTTTGGTTTCCAGGTTATACACCAATCTGATTAAGCCGATAATCGATTGTTGTCAGCGGGCATTGCTATGAAACGATACAAGTTCATCGTAGGGAATACTCTAATTGAAGCAATGGTCACCGTAGTCTTTGTGACCATAGCGTCTTTGGGCGGCTTGAGCTATCAGTACCACGCCGCCAGGCACACCCGAGTTGCAGGGGCGCAAATAGCCGCCACTCGCACCGCACAACTGCTGTTGGAGGACTGGATGAGCACCGGCGGCTCAACTGAATATGACCCGTTCGCCCTGGGATTCGGTTTCTCGTCGGCCTTACCGGCGCCGGCCAATTTTTCCGTGCCGACGGGGCTCGGCCAGACGCTCAACGGGGCGGTATATGCCATCGAGGTTGATGGCCTGCCTATGGTGGTGATGCTCAAATACAACGACATAGACGAAGACACCACGGCGAGAATCAAGCTGCGGCAGCTTTCAATCTGCGTTGCCTTTGGCGAAGTAATCGGCAATACACCGACCTTTTCAGAGAGTTGGGTGGGGGGCATCCGGCCTATTACTCTAACAACGTATGTCCGCGTTGACGCCTCAGGCGGATAAGAAATTGGCGCCGGGTATTTGGAGTCTGTCTCGAATGCGAAAAAAAAACGGATGTAAATGGTTCGACAAGCTCACCATCCTGAGATTTTGCTCCGGCTTCACCCTGGTCGAGCTGTCGATTACCACCATTATCTTCCTGGTCCTTACGCTGGTGGTTGGCGTGGTTTTGGTCAGCGGCAACAGGGCCTGGCTGCAGACCTTCGCTTCGGCCAACAAGCAGGCCAAACAGGACGCGATGGCTGCCTCCATAGCGTTCGGCAGTATGGGAAGAAAGTCAAACCGCCTTAGTTACATAGTCTATGAAATGAACGGCAACAACCTTACCCCGGCGACACCCAAGACAACAAACCCCCAGGAGGTAGTCTGGGGCGATGCTGTGGAATTCAGATACTGGGACGTCCCGCTGGACAAGACGGACAGTCACGGGATCGTGGATGTCGAGAAGCCGGCAACGGCTTATGCACTGTTCTACCTGGACGGCGACGAGCTGAAAGTTGACTACGGCCCGTATCCGCCCGGCGCTGCGCCGGCCGGAGGAGGTGCGAGAAACACTGCCGGTGTCACCACACAGGTCCTCGCGGAAAATGTCTCCACCGAGAGCGGAAAGGCCGCTTTCAGCCACACGACATTAAACGGCATGGGCCAGGGAGCCGTGAGGATAAATGTTACTCTGACGGACCCGGCGGACGAGCAGACCCTGAAGGTGATGACCGCCACCCTGATGAGAAACATATGGCCGAGGTAAATACCCCGGAACATTATCGGAGGTGAACGATCGTGAGCGCCAGAAACTTAAAATCGACCGAATTGCCTGTAAAGTGCGGACTCACGCCCAAAAAATACAGACTTGGCTCGGCATACGTTCTGGCCGCTATGTCCCTGATCGTGTTGACCATCCTCGGACTGGGTATGTTGACGGTTGCCGGGCAAACCAGATACGCGGCGATCAAGTTCAAAAATGAGGCGGTCTCGCTGCTGGCTGCTGAGGCCGGATACGAAAATGCGGTTTATTGGATGGGCCGCCAGCCGGATTTGCTGACCGCCCTGCAGGACGAGGCGGCCGGGACAACCGGCTCGTTGAGTTTTCCTGACGGTGCGTGCAGCTATAAAATTGAGCTATATACGTTTGCCGGCGCTCGTCCGGTCTATCGCGTCACATCTGACGGCCGCAGCGGCGTCTTCGGCAGGACAGTTGAAGTCCTTGTTATGCAGGCGATAAGCGGCTGGGATATGGGGATGTGCAGGGTCCCATCAGGGGCCAACAAGACCTCTTCCTATCCTGTCTATTTTGCCGACGGAGAGATAGTTGACATACCATTACACATCAACGACCTTCGTGACAGCCCGGACTACAGGGATATCTACATAACGGGCGCCCCGCGATTTCTCCGGAACGCTGCAATGGGCGAGTCGCGAGAGACCGGTGGCGGAGCCGACAAGTATGGCGGCGTGATGAACACGTTTGAAGGAGGGATTTGTTTCGACCAGCCCGACAGCAGGGTAACCGATGACGCTTCCGTCGCGATGAAAGTCGAGCGTTTCAAAAACGCCACGGACCCACAGTACCAGTTCACCCCCGTCGCCACGAACAAAGTCAAAAGTCACAATGCCGCTGTTCAGCTCGAATTTTTTGTGGGTGCAGACGGCGCGGGTAAGGTCCGCATCAGCAACAACTGCACGGTTCGCGGCTTCAAGCAGGATAGTGAGACCAAAACATGGGATTTCAAAATAAAGCCCGGCACCGGCGGCATAAATTATGAGAGATACGACACCTACGCATACCATGTAATCCCTGCCGATGCAGAGGCAACCGGGCAGAGGTTAGTCCGCGACATTGCCGCCACCTACGTGACGCAGAACATCGGCGGGGTCGAATCCGAGCCGGGTGGGCAGATATTCGTCGATGGAAACGTTATAATTGGCGGGGACGCGACGACGCACAACGGCGACCAGGTCGTAAAGGGCAAAATCACCGTTGTAGCCACGGGTAATATCTGGGTTGCCGATTCCGTTGTTGTTGACGGTCCCCGCAACGCCGACGGAAGACCATCTATGGACAACCCCAACATCCTGGGCCTGATTGCCCAAGGGGTGGTCAAGGTGGTCGATCCCGGCATGAGCGAATACACCTACGTTGAGACCGAAGGCATGCCCGAAGTACCGACAGACTATCAGTACGTTCCTATCGGCGTGCCGGACTCGAGTGACGCCGAGATATACGAGAGACACCTGCCGGACCCGACGGTCGTTGAGGCTGCCATAACCGTTGGCGGCGGAGGATGGGGAGCGGAGAACGTCACAAGGTACGATGGCTCCACATACTATGGCGGCAGGAAGCAAGCCAGCGAAACGCAGACCCAGGACTACCTGGTTCTGCGAGGAACTCTTGTGGAGGCAATCCGCGGTGTCGTCGGGCTGATTGGCAAAGACGGCTACTACAAGCAGTACTATATCGATGAGCGATTGCTGCAGGGCATCCTTCCCGGCGACATTTGGTTGAGGGGCAAGTACATTCCCGCCCCGGCCGGCTGGCATGATTATCAGTCGGGAACCTGAAAGCATCTCTCGTGATACGTAGGCCCTGAACAACGGCCGATAACCACAGAAATCATCTCCCGGAACATTGCCAACGTCATCGTGTGAATGGCCGTCAGGTCATAGGAGCTGTCTGCAAAATGCAGTACGCTGCATACTATCGACTATTTATAGGGCGTCGCAGCCGCGAATTGCCCATATCTGCATGTCCATACTGTCGAGGCCGCACAATTTTGATTTCCAACTGAAACACCGGTTTGATTAAGCC
>CAYGZM010000236.1:0-5043 GCA_964354365.1 uncultured Pirellulales bacterium | reverse complement strand
GCAAGTACCCCGTCCCGCAGCCGGGCATCAACCAGAAGCGGGAATATTGAGCGATACCAGCGAGGTTTCAACAACTCAGGTAGATCAGGAATAACGGCATGAACACAACACACATTCTTCTCTCCGTTTGTTGTCTGGCGGCGTTCACCTCTCACGCCGCGCCGCGTCCCAAGGGAATCGAACTCGGCGTTTCTGCGTACACGTTCCGTCATCTTACGGCGTTTGAGGCTATCGAGAAGACGAAAGATTGCGGCGGTGAGGTCATTGAGTTCTTCCTCTGGCAGAAACTCAGCCCCGAGAATCCCAAAGTTGTGCTGGACATGAATCTGTCCGACGAGCACATCGCCGCGCTCAAGGCGAAGCTGAAAGCGACCGGTGTCCGGGCCGTCAACGCCTACTTCAACGACGCGCCGTTTCAGGACAAGGCCAACGTCGAGGTGAATGTGCGCAAGCTGTTTGAATTTGCCCGCAAGCTCGATTTGCGAGGCCTGACCGGCGAACCGCCCATGGAGTGCCTCGACGTTGTGGAGAAGATGGTCAAGGAATACGACATTCAACTCTGTTTCCACAATCATCAGAAGAACCCGAAACGGCCCGAATACCGGAATTGGGAGCCGGCGTATTTGTTGTCGCTGATGGACAAACGCGACCCGCGAATGGGGTTTTCGGTGGACACCGGCCATCTCACCCTTTCCGGCGTGGACCCGGTCGAAACCATCAAGCTGTTCAAGAGTCGTGTGTTGTCGGTTCACCTGAAAGACATAAAAGAAGCGAAGTTCGACAGTTTTGATGTGCCTTATGGCCAAGGAATCGGCAACATTGCCGGCATCTTGGCCGAACTGAAGCGCCAGAAATTCCGCGGTCACGTCAATGTCGAATACGAACACACCACCGACCAACTTCTCGATGACGTGAAACATTGCCTCAACTTTATCCGGACCCACAAACCGTGAACCGCCGGCAATTTCTATCAGTTTTTGGAGCTCCTGTATGTCAAGTCGTCCCTTTGTCGTAAACCCGGCGTTGATACTCGCCGCCACACCCTTGCATCGAGCCTCTTTCTGCGAGCCGAAAGGGCCAGGAACGGCAGCCAGAACACGCAGGCCACCGAATAACGCAGCAGATTCTGCGTCCACGCATCGAGATGCCCCGTGAGATACTTTATGAATATAGGCCCCAGCGCCCAGAAGGACATCGCACCGATGGCCGCCATAGTCGCCGTCACATCAAATCTTCGTATATTCGAGCTTTGGTTCACAAAGTCTCCCCGGACACCGAGGATGGGTTTATGCAAAGACTGGAAGACCACACGTTCAATCGAGCATTTCCGCGACAATCCGAGCGACCTCTTCGCCGGCCTTCTTCTCGGCCAACGGTTTAGTCAGCTCCGTCAGCTCCCTGCTCAGTCGCGCCAGCTTGTCCTTGTCTCTTAGGAAATGCTCAATGCTTTCAACGATAGGCTCTATCGAAGTGAAGTACGGCATAAACTCCGGCGCCAGCTCCTTCCCCGCCAGTATGTTGACCAAAGACAAATACTTCGTCTTTATCAGCCACCAGCCCACAAGATGCCAGACGACATTTCTGCAATAGACCAGTCGCTTCTTGATATTGCCTCGTTGGAGCGTCTCTACCAGTTTCCAGTTTCGCACTCGCTTGGCCATCTGCTCCGGGGCGGGCAACTTGCTGCCCCTTTTGCGGGGACGCCCCCTTCGTTTGGTTCTGTTCTTGGCCGGCAGTTCGTAAATGTTTGCATCCCGACGCATACGAGAGGTCAGATGTGTGTTGGGTATGTCTCGTCCGGCCAAAGAAGCGAAGAATCCGTCGCAGTGGCAGTGAAACCGCCTCTCCGGCAGCCATTGGGCGACCTGCGCCAACATCTCCTGGGCCAGATCTATCAATGTTGGGCCATCCTTCCTGTGGAGTCTTATATTGATCGGCAATCCCAGTGGTTCGCCGCCCCAGGGCGGGTGTATTCTCAAGGTAAGGACCACCAGGTTCAGACCCCAGGCATAGACTACGCAGCCGCCAGTCGAATGAAGGGCATCTCTCCACCAGCCGGTGCCGTTGACCTTGCGCCCGCTGTGGCGAAAGAGCGTGTCGTCCAGATCGGTTGGTATGACGCCGCTGGGATAAAATATCTTCACCAAGAGAAGGGTCAGCAGCTTCCACAGTTGGCTGGTTGCCCAGGCCGCATCTGGGAAGAAGCGGTGATAGGCATCGTGGGTTCTGTGGCCTTGCGGGTCGGCGAAGGGCACAATGCCTGTGATTGTGCGTTTGGCCGTACAAAGCACCCAGCCGGTTACCAGACTCATAAAGATGCCCGCTGTTGGCGCGGTGAACACCGGGAAAAAGTATTGGATTATGCCCGTCCATGTCGATATAGCAGTCGAAATATCCATGCCAGCCTTCCTTTCTTTCTGTTTCAAAAGAATTCTTCGGAAGGTTGGTATGTTTTTGGTTATAGCTCATTGAAATTAGCCAGTTGAAAAGTGCGAAAGTTCACTCTAACGAATCAGCATTCAAATTGCACGACGCAACCGCCGAGAGGCTAAACATTGTAGAGCTTCGAAAATGATTACTGAGTTTCAGATGATAAGAATGAGTGTATGGAGCATCGCAGGGTGTATCTCGCTGTTTGGAATGGCCAGCTTGCTTTCAGCCGAATCCTCAGATCCAGTTACAAGATGGCCTGAAGCCAAGGCATGGGAATGGTACGCGAAGCAGCCTTGGCTTTTCGGCTTTAATTTCTTACCCAGTACCGCAGTGAACGACACAGAAATGTGGCAAACTGAGACGTTTGATCCCAACACTATGGAACGGGAACTAAGTAGAAACGCATAAACCATCATGCAGCCTTTTTGTGAACATCATCATGATTGAAGATGAAGTCCATTCTGTTTCGATGGCCGTTGATGCGGGCGACGCCGCGGCGAAACGCAGCGACCAAATCGTCCATCGTGACAAACAACACATTGGCCAATACCGTACGCTTGATATGACCCCACAGCCGTTCGATCATGTTCAAGCTCGGACAATACGGCGGCAACCAAAACACCCGAATCTGATCTCGATGCTCTTTGAGCCATTGCCGCACCGCTTTGGTTTGATGGAACCGCCCATTGTCGCACACCAGCCGAACCTTTCGCCCAGCATACGCCGCTGCCAGCACGAGCAAGAAGACAAGAAAGTTCTGCCCGCTTTTAGTCTTCGCTACAGTGTAGGTGATCCCGCCGCTCTTGTAGTCTACCCCACCATAAACTACCCGCTTTTCGTTCTTGCCAGGAGCGGGAATCTCGGGCTGCTGGCCCACAGGTCCCCACATCCGTGTCAACGTAGGATGCCGATGGATTTCCATCTCATCTTGAAAAACCAGAGCCTCCTCGGCATCATCTCTCATCGCTTTTTTTCAAGCCGCCAAGGTCTTTTTTGGCCTTTTCGTATGCCTTTTCGTCCCTCTTGCCCTTGAGGGTATGCTTGGGCCGATGGATGGAAAATCCTTCTTCGTGCAGGAGCCTTCGCAATTGATCGTCGCCGAACCGAATCCCTGTTACCCTGGCCAGATGCTGGGCCAGCCTTGCCACAGACCAGGTGGAAAAACCATATCCCAGAGTCAGAGGATTGGCTTGTATTGCCTTTTTCATCTGATTGATAAACTCCGGCGTAGCCCGGCTGGGTCGCCCCGGCGGCTTGATCGGGAGCAAGGCTTTGGCACCACCTTTTCGGTACAGTCTGCGCACACGCGCGACAGTATCCGTACAACAGCCCAGGTCGTTCGAAATCGAGGCTTTGGAACGGCCCACGGCGGACATCAAAATAATCGTGCAGTTGCGAAAGACATCGGCCGATGGCGTGCTCATTCGCATATGATCCAACTGGTCCCATTGGGTATCTGTCATTCTTATTGTTCGTCCCATGACAACCTCCCGGCGGTTCCACCGCCTTCATTCTCATTACTAACAAGGTCGTCAAAATGGGACTTCTTGTATGAATCATTTTGCGTTTCTACTTAGCTTGGGCCAAAGGACTCGGATACAACTCCTGTCGGATCTTCATTCAATATATCGTTTGTAAACAGGATCCCAAAGGCTTTAAGAATCGCTTCGACCAGTTTCTGTCGGTAGCCGAAAAAGTCTTCCGGGCTTCCCGGTCCGGCCTTGACGAACCACTGTTTGCTGCCCTGAAACTGCAGGTAGTGCTCGCCAACATAAACAAGCATACCCTTGCCGTAAAAGCCCGGCGCGTCAGGGTCCGCAGGCTGCACGGTAAATGAGCCGTTCTCTCCGTCGGGAGCACCGGCCGATTTCCCCGCAGTCGGACTGCTGTCAGCCGGAACCGCGATCTGCGGCCCCTCAAGAAATGAGACGGAATAAGTCCATACGTCGGCCTCGTTAGGCGTAAATTTTACCCGCCATTTGTTGCCGCTGGTGGCTGAGGACTCCGCCGCGTTGCCGTCGGCAGCAAAATATCCTGGCACCCGCATCGACTTGTCACCTTTGCTGAACGTTACATCCAGTCGATGATCTCAGAAGGTTGCCTCCGTTTCACTGGCCTGTTTGTCAGTGAATGTAATGGTAACCGGATACCATGCCTTCAACGCCCCTTCAACCGAAGCGGCTGATAAGCTATGTTGCCCGCTGATCAAAACCATTGACAGGGCCAAGAAAGACAATTTCTTTTGTGTGGTTCTCATTTCTATTTCTCCAAATAGGAACTACTCATATTGAAACTGCTGAATTTGAAGAGCATCTCGGTCGCCGCCCTTCGGACAGGCTGCACAACAGCGCGCCGATTAAGGCGATGGTCTTTTTCATGTTGACGAATAGTGTACGGGTGTCTCAACTCACTTCCTGAATCCCGCCTCCGTGCCGGAGCGCTTGATCTGGGTTTCATCAATGGTGCCGGGCTTCCAGTCGCGCGCCATCTGCACGTCGGCGGCGACGTCCTCGGTTTGCTTGGGAATGTCCACCAAGCCGGCGCGGTTGTAGAGGACGGGCTGAACGTATTGGCGCGTGTAGGCGGCGGAGTAATTCTTCCAGTGATTCA
>CAYGZM010000235.1:0-5084 GCA_964354365.1 uncultured Pirellulales bacterium | reverse complement strand
AAAGCCGATAGTGAACAGCTCAAAAACAAGACCGCCGAAAACCAACAGCTACAGACGCGGCTTAGCGAATTGCAGGATCACGCAAATCACCTCACCCATAAGGCCGATGAGATTAAAACCGTCAACGAGCAGCTTGAGGGTCAGATCGTCGAATACGGGCAGATACAGGCCCAAGTCGAGCAGCAATCCGGCGAACTGGCTCAACTAAGAGCAGCCAATAAACGGCTTGGCGAGCAGGCCGCACAGGCGGACGCCGCCAACGAACAGCTCAAAGAGCGAACCGTTAAGCTCAAGCAGCTTGAAAATGAGCTTCGCACAGTCCAGAAGCAATTCGACAAGCAGACTGCACAATTGGACGAACTAAGCCGCTCCAACGAGCAGCTCGAACATGGGCTGACCGAATACGAGCAGGCCGAGATCCAGCTAAAGCAGCATACCGAACAGCTTGAACAGCAGCTAACGCAGATCAGTAGGGCCGAGGACCTTCTGAAGCAACAGATAGCTGAACTGACAGAAGCCAACGAGCAACTGCAGCAAACGGCAGGCGACGGGCAGAGTGAAGACGCAGCGAAGCAATGGGTCGAGGCCCACAATGAGCTGGGACAATGCCGAAAGGAGTTGGAAGGTGTGGTGGAAGCGATCGTTGAAGTGGAGGCAAAGAGAGCTGAATGGATGAACAGGGCTGCCAAGGGAAGGAATACAGAAGGACCGCTTAGCCCCGATGAATCGGCCCAGTTGGCCAAGCAATGGTTTCAGGCATCGTACTGGGCGGAAGAGCATGAACGATTGAACGAGCGCCGCGAACAGCTTGAGCAGCAGATAGAGCAGCTCACCGGGGAATTGGGCGCTTCAGATGAGCACCTGGCGGATGTAACAAGTAGGAGCACTGAGGCGAAATTCAAGGAGGGCCGTGAGAATTTTGAGGAGCTCATGAACGAACAAGCCAGCTCACCCGATTCCGTCATCGAGGAAGAGCAGAAGAAACCGGCGCCAAACGCAGCCAAATAGGGTCAAGAGCCCTTTCCATGTCTTTTGACGCGGCCCTGCCTCGCGGTCTTATGGTCGATTCAAGGCGCAATTTCGTTAGAGGCCGCACGGCTCAGGCGGCCCTGCTAAACGGTCCGTCGCGTCCCTGAATTCCTTAGATTTCCCCCTTGCATTTCCGCCAGCGCCTCAAATTCCGGGTTTGTAGTTTGCGAAGAGTCTGCCCCAGGGACTGTTGGTCAGCCAGTCGTTGACGACCTTTTTGCCTTTGAGCGGATACCAGATTCTATCGTGGTAGATGGCCGATGCAAAAATAAAGGAATACACGATTGGCGTGTGGAACATCAGCTTCTGGAGCCACCGCATCGGCCCGAACCAGAATAGCTTGCCTACGCTGGAAGCGGCGTTGTCACCCGTAACAAATCGCCAGTTTTCCTTTCGGACGTCGATGTCGCCGACGATTTCAATTTCGCTTACCCTGCCGACTCCGAGCCCGCGCTCGTGCGCCAGCCGGATGAACTTATGATCCATAGGCTCAAAGCCCATGATTTTCGCACAGACCGCGTCGATTGCCACGCAGTCGTCCGAGGCCAGGAGGATGTCCTTGGCCACAGGCGTCATCGTTCTGGGGCCGGGGCCGTTGCCGGCGGTTGTGCCGTCGGTCACGACGAAGATTCCCTTGTGGATCTCCTTTTGAATAGCGAGCAGGTCCACGAGCGCTTCATTGATTGTGGAGTGACAGTAATGGCGGCTGTTGTCGAGCAGGCCGCCGAAGGCGTTCTTCATAGCGCCCGTGATATTCGTATAAATATGGCACTTGACGGTGGGCAGATGGACCACGTTCTTGCCGTGGAAATAATCCGGTATGCGGATGCCCTTGGGGAAGATTTTATCCAGGACAATCATCTCGGTCTTGGGCTTGTATTGCCGCCATTTCATATCCGCTGGCCTGAAATTGTACTTGATAGGCACCCCGTAGTGCTCACAGACAGGACGTTGCTTGTTCAGCATCTCTCCGGCTTTGGCGCTGGTGACCACCGTTTCATTCTCAACGCAGACGAGGTCCTCAAACCCGAACTTGCGCAGACCGAGTATTGTGCCTTCGAGCTGCCAGGGCGTTGTATTGGCGCCGGGGTACATCAGGTGCCACGACAGGTTATTCTTCAGAATCGTGGTTACACCGTTATCGAGTGCATTCCGGACGCCGGCCAGATCCATTACTCTGGCCACGTCCTGCAGAATGGTCTGAGGTGTCGTTTTGATTATTGCGACTTTGCTCATAAACTTGAGCCTTTTATTACTACAGGGCCGAGGCGTAGACTGTTCATCGATGATACGATACATTGGCGGTGAGACGCTGTCAACAAGGCAGGTCGGCGGCTTATTCGGGCCGGCGTTTCTGGGCGTTGCAAAACAGGTTGGTTGATTCGAACGACCTTGCATCGAGATTTTGCAGTCGGCCGAGGGCCTTGCTCAGCGGCTTGAGCCATCGGAACAGGTGCCTTACGTTGCCAATTACCCGGCCGAAGAATCCTGCGCCGTCAAAATGGATCACGGTAAAGCCCGCCTGCGCCAGCAGGTCGCCGAGCTTGCGCCGGCTGAAGTGCTCGTGCCATCGCTTCTCGGCCGAGACATCCCCGACCAGGCCGTCCGGATTCGATACATACCGGCGTTCATATTCTTCTGGTGAGTGGCCGAGGCGGTAATACCAACGGTGCAATCTCGGAAAGCGAAACTTCAAATTTCCCATATCGAGAAATGAAAACAGGTGCTTTCCAGGGACTGTGACGATCAATATGCCCTGATCCTTGAGTAGCCGGTTCAACTCGGTCAGAAGCTCGGTCTGCCTGCTGAGGTGCTCGAGCACGTCGAGGATGGTTATTGAGTCGAAGACAGCGTCGTCGAACGGCAGGGGGGTCGCTTGGCGAATATTTATAATCTCCAGGTCGGGGAACCGGCGGTTTGCCCGCTCAGTTGCATCGCGGGACACGTCCACTCCCACCAATCGGCCGACGCGTTTGTCCTTGAGGGTGTTCAGAAACTGCCCGTCGTTACATCCGAAGTCCAAGTGTGCGGAACCTTCGGCCGGGATGCATTCCCATGCAAAACCCCAGCGGTTATATCCATACGGATTGGCTGAGCTTATTTTGGTGCGCATATTAGTCTCTACGGTGTCTATCTTGGAACCGCGCGGTAGATGACGCCGGCGGGCTCGAAGTCACATCGTTCGTGTAAGAGCTCCGGATAATATCTCCTGACCGGAGAAACCACGTATATTGCTCTTTCGGCCAACAGTTTATCAACGGTCCGCTCATTGAAGTCCGGCGCACCGGCACTTGTCCCAATGAGGGATATGATCTTGACGTCACATCGCTTTGCGTTGACCTCCTGGTCGTACAAGAGCGGCGGCGCCGTTGTGGAGTCGGCAAAGATTACTGCGTTAGGATCGACGACGCCTAATGCTTCGCCGGCGAATCTCTCGGCGCTTCGGCAGCCGGTCTTCCAGGGCCTGAGGAAATATGTGTAATCGTTCCGATAGGGGATTTTTCTGTCGCGTCCGCTGGTAATTCCCAGCCACTTTGCGGCTTTCGGGGCGGCTATGTAGGCGGGGATAGTGAGAAAGCAAAGCGCTACTATTACGCGGCCCAGCGACTTTCGGCGCCTGCGGGCCAGCACGCTGCAGGCCCCTACGGCAATCAGAATTGAAACGATGCAGTAGAAGGGGATGAAGAACGCGTACCGGTCAACAATGGTGTATCGAAAGGCAAAGAGCAGAAACAGCACGAGAAGCGCCAGGATGATCCTTGCGAACCACCGTTTTGGCGAGGCCCTGTGCAGAGCCGATATGCCGACAAACGCGAGCAGGACGTTTGGCGTCGGGAAGTTTAGAGCCATCCACATCAGATTCTCTTTGACTATCCTGCCCGGCACGGAAGTATTGAGGACGTCGGCTTTGTAGCTTTTGCCGAAGGCCGCCGAACTCATAGTGGACCAGAAATCGCCCCTGTGCAAAATGTCTCTTACGATCAAATACTCGTAAGGCAGCGCAGCGATAATCCATAAAAGGGCCATCACCAGGATGTTTTTGCCCGTGATCCGCCTTCTGACCAGCAGGACTACGACAAGGATCAGGTAGCACGCAAGAGGGATGGACGCCAGCATGTGGTTGGCTATTGCAAGTCCGTTGACAAAGGCCAGCGCGTACAGCCAGGTCACGCGTCCGGTTCTGGCGCACTGAAGGAGAATTATCAGTTCAAAAAAAAGTAACGCCATACTCAGGTTGTAGGTCTCCGGGATGACTGCATGCCACCAAAAGGTATGGGACAGAGCGAGTGACAATGCTCCGACGACGGCGGGCAGAGTGCTCCTGAGCCATAATGTTAGAAGCAGGAACAGATTCGCCACGGCGAGGGCGGAGATAAGGGCCGTGGTCAGGTTGACCCGGTAGCCGAATTCTCCGAGCGGTGCGTATTTGGCGACGATGGCGATTATGTAAAAAAGAGGATGTGACAATGCAAGGCCCAGCTTCCCCTCGATATCGTTGTGCCAGACGCGATATTGAATCACGCCACTGTCCTGCCAAACGGGTCCGGGCGCGCAGCTCGCTACATAGAGCGCCGCCGCCGCCGCGAAAACGAGGATGTACCCGAGTCTAATACTGTCGTCGGTCATAGGTCTTCTGCCGGCTTTGATCATTAGCTGTCTCCACTTATAATTTTGGGCTCTCGTCCGCGAATCGACAATCGCTCAAATAGTGACAACGAGGTAGTGCGTCTCGGCTCTAAAACGTATTGCTCCTTCATACGCAGCGGGAACGAGCAGCGTGTCACCGGCGACGAACTCGACCGAATCTCGTTCGGCGTCCTCGATTGTTCCGGAGCCGGAGAGGATCATCAGCGTTTTCATCTTGCCCGCCGACAGAAGCAGCTCACAATTTCCGGCCTGCTGACGTTTGTCAATCTTGAAGTATGGGCAGTCCACCAGTCGGCCCACCGTCGTCACCGTAAGCTCCTCATCGGATGCACCGAAGTGGATGCTCTGGAGCGCCTCTTCGATGTGCAGCTCTCTGGCCTTGCCGGTGTCATCCACCCTGTTGAAGT
>CAYGZM010000234.1:0-5090 GCA_964354365.1 uncultured Pirellulales bacterium | reverse complement strand
GCCGGTCAAAATACCCCCCTCAGCCGACCTTAGATACACATTGTCGCCGTTCTCGCTGAAGCCTAAGCCCGTGAGCCTGCCCGGATCCGTGCTCGCTTCGCCGAAGTTGGCATCTTCATAGAGGACCAAATAGTCATACGCGCCAATCTTCGTCCCGTCGGCGAACCTGTATTTCTTAGGGTCAATCTCCGTGTCGCTCAGATACCAGCCGGCGATATCAATATCCTCATCGGTCGTGTTGTACAGCTCGATCCAGTCAGGGGCCACAGCGTGTGAATGGGCGAGCAGCTCGTTAATTACGATGGCGCCCGGATCGGGGACTATGCCGCTGTCGTCCCAGCCGGGCGAGCCGCCCACATACGCGCTGCCACGCCAGGAATCCTTCCGCCCCCAGCTATTCGGGTCCGGGTTGGTCGGGTCTATTATCGTTAAGGAGAAGCCCTGGCCGTCGCTAATGTTGCGCCAGCCGTCTTTGTATTCAAAATCGTGAATCGTTCGGCCAAGGGCGTCTTCGAGCATGATTCGCTCGCCGGCGTTATCAAGCCTGCCCGTGTACTCCCCGGCCACCACACCGCCGGAGCCCGGATACTGCACATCAAACGCCGACTCCTTCGCTACAACCACCACATAGGCGCCGGAGTCAAGCACCCTGTTCGGGAACGTAAAATCGATGCCATTGGTGAACCGCACGAGGTTCAGGTTCATCGGGGCCGGCCCAATGTTCCGCAGTTCAATAAACTCTTCGTTAGGATCGTCCGGATTACCCGTTTCCTGCGGATGGTACATAATCTCGGTAATCCGCAGGTTCTCTTTAACCGGCCCGACGGCAAAGACCGCCTCGCTCAGCGCGCTCCACGTACTACCGTTCAAGACGCGCGCCTTAACCTGTGTGCTCTCGGTCAGCACACGAGGTCCGACGTATTTAATGGCGGTTGGCGAAACACTCCCGGAAGGCGCAACAACCGCTGCGTATGCGAACAGCTCCGCTGAAATCAGAAAGTCCGAGCTGTCGGGGGCGGCGTTAAGCCCCTGGATAGCCAGGACGTTCTCGCCCGGCCGCAGCGTGCTCAGATAAGCACTAAGATCGATACTCTCAAAGTTGACCGCCTGGGAGTCGTCGCGCCCGATATCCGCATGAGAATTCCAGAGCGGCGTCCCTTCAAAATTGCGTGCGGCAACCTTCTCGCCGTTGATATACGCTACAAAGCCGTCGTCATACCGTATGTTCAGCGTCAGGTCCATTATGTTGAGCGTACTGACCGTAAACGGAATGCGGATATAGCACGTGGTGTTCTTGCCGTACATCTCCGTTTCAACACTCGTGTCGATCAGATCAACGTAGTTCACCGCATCGCCAGGCCGCGTTTCATAACCTACGCCGCTCGCGCCGCTTGGCCTGCTCTGCCAGCCCGATGCATCATAATCGGACTTGGCCCATAAGCCGCCGGGAGGAGAAAGATATTGGCCTACAATCGGAGGGTCGCCCGTAAGCGGAGGGTCGGAGCCGACCCCCGGGCCGCGCCATGTCACTGCAATATTATCACCGCCGCCTTCCTCTTTCATCATCGCTTCAATGTAGTATCTCTGTCCGACGGTCAGCCATATCGGCGCCGATTGCTGCTCGGAGAACCCGCCCCACTCACGCGAGGCGGCCCAGCTCGAGACGCTTGCTATCAGGACCTTATTGGCGGGGTCACCGTCGCTGCTCAACCACAGCTCCCCGTTATCATCGGTGGCAAGCCAGAAAGTGTAGCTGCCGTTCTCCGGCGGGTGCACATACCCGCTGATGCGAGCGCCATAGTTGCTGTTCCAATCTGCAGGTCCTTCGAGGTTCGTGACGTACATCCTGCCGGACGGATTCCCCGGGTAATCGGGGTGCGATGTCAGGTCCGATACCGCAGTCCCGCCTATCCCTGTCCAGTACTCATACAGGATTGACCCGGTGCCGGAATCAACAGGCCCGGCTGGAACAAGCAGCTGCTTCGCTGCATTCTCAGGGACCAACATAATGACGCTGCCCGGCGACGCCTGCGCCACCGGCACACGCGGATCACTGCCGTCGAGAGTGTAATAGACTGTCCCGACGCCGTGCGGATTCGCTATGGCTAGGCTGTCGCCAACCGACGCTTCGCCGCCGTACTTATAAACGCCGTTGATCCTGAACGCCGGGCCCGTCAGCGTGAACATACCTTCCCCGATGCACGCATTCAAAAAGACGCCCAAACGGTTCGGCACCCACGTGTTCAGAACATACATATCCATACTCGGAATGACCCCCAGCATCTCATCCCGCAGCTCGAAAAAGCGCTTCCTTATGTTCACATCCGTCATTGCGCCGTTGTTGTAGAAATGCTTGTACAGCCGATCCGCAAACGTCTGCTTGAAATTCTTGCTGGACTTGAGCGACCGGTACAGCCAGCCGTTCGCGTTGCTCTGCGTGTTGAGCCGGTCGAAATAGACGATATTAAGGTGGTCTGTGAACATACCCCCTTCGGCGTCCCAGATAAAGAATCGCCACTTCCCCTCGTCGGACCGCTCACACGCCGCGGCCCAATTGTTCTGCGGCCAGTCCCAGTTCCCGGACCAAAGCTGCAAAATCAGATAGTCGGCAAACGCCGGAATATCCAGCCGTCTTGCAACTTCCGCATAGTACGTGTCGTTCGACAGGTCGTGATTCCTCGCGTAGTTTATCATCGCGTCCCACGATCGCGTATCGCCGTCCCGGATCCCGCTCATCGTCATCACGTCCCAGTCCTTGTCGCTGTCGTAGTATTCCTGGCAGAACGAGTCTTTGATGTGCTCGCAGGGATTATAATAGCCTTTGTATTCGCCGTTGATGAACAGATTTGCGCCTCTGCCCGTGCTTGCCGCATTACCCATATCCATATGCAGACGCCGCTGCAGTTCGTCCTTGATGAACGGATTGACCTGGTCGTTGTGGCCGCCCCGCAGAGCTATGCTGTCGGAGCGGTCAAGCCCGTATGGGAACAGCTGGTACTCCAGTTCATTCTGACCGTATTGGCTGCGGAAATACAGCCTGAAGCTGAACTTGCAGTTGCCCGTCCATAGTCCCTCGCACCGCGTATAACGTGGCCGCATCCACTCGCTTCCGTGCACCCTGATCCCGCAGTCTTCCTGCACGTCGGAGCCGTCGTCCGTATTGAAGAACTCGAACGATACCGGGCGCTCGTATGCCATACCTCGCTGAATCGGGTTGTTGTACGCCGAGGGGTTGCCCCCCGAAGTCCACACTCCGCCGCTGTAGTAGCCGCCCACAATCGCCATTACGCCGGACGGCTCGTAAAATGTCCTTCCCCTGTCGCCCACCAGCGACACTATCGGCAGCGACTTCACCGCGTTGCTTGCACCGAATATGTACGTGTGCGTCTTGATGCGTGACGGCTTCCAGCCCGCCTTGACGGCCTTCGCCCGCAGGTACGTCGTCCCGCTGATTGGCACAGGATGATTGTACAGTATGCCTATCAGGAACCGTCCGTCTATGGTATAGGGTTCACGCCCGTCCAGCGTATAATACACCTTGGCTCCTTCGGTCTCAGTGGCGATAGTCACAGAAAAGGGCGCGTTGTAAAAGCCCCGCTTGTGGCTGAATTGCGGCTCGGCAACTTCACCAAGATAGGCCCCCTTGTTCTGCGATCCTGGGCTGGGCGCGCTGAGGAACCGCCAGTTATGACCCCCGTCCGGATAACGACCATACGAAACATTCGCCGTCTGGCTGTCAAAGGCTATGCTGTCAACCAATTCCGTCCCATTGCTGTCAAAAAGGCCTATCTCATCGCCCTCGGCATCGATTTCAAAGCCGGCATGCAGGCCCGGCCAGTCCCCCGTGTCCTCGTCGGCCCATATCCACAGATAACCGTGGCCCGGAATGGTCGTTGTCTCCGGAATATCAGCGGGAATTTGCCATTTGCCTGGATTCCCCAAGTTGTCCGTCAGGTGCATCCCGCCGACATCGATTGCCTCCTCCCCAGCGTTGTACAGCTCTATCCAGTCGTCATACTGCTGCTGTGGGTCCTGTACGAAGCTACTGTTGGAGGCCATGAACTCGTTGATTACTATTGGGTCCCCCGCCTGACGCCAGTTTTGTGTCAGCAAGGCAAAATCGAATATATTCACCCCATCGACACCATCCAGATCGGCACAATTAGGCTCAACGCAGCCCCCGTCTGTCAGCCACTGCTCCGCAAAGACTTGAATATCCTCGAAGCCGATCTCGCAGTCTCTGCTCAAATCGCCCACCGGACAGACGCCCATAACCGGGCCGGCGGATAAAAAGGCCAGGGTCAGGGTGAGCAGCAGAGCACTGTTAGACTTGGGCATTCTCTGCATCCTTACTCGCCTTTCTTCAAATGCTAATCGCAGTTGTCTGCATGCAGCCTAAATGATTGAGGTACGCCTGCAAATCTACGGATTGCGGCCGGGCGTCGGCGAATCCGCCCGCCAGTTCGCCGGGTCGTTGCCCGAATGGTGCCGGTCAGCATAATTCCGCTGCAACGCGGCGCCCAGCCCATCAGGCTCAACCACCCACGGAGAAACGTAACTGTAGATCACCTCGTCAACAACCACCCACGAAAACGGTTCAAGCGGCAAATCGGGGGCCTGGGGACGTTTCAACGCAAGACGCTCGCCCTCGTTCGCCAGCACCCCGGACCACGGACCTACAATATCAACGCCCGGCGTTAATGCGCCCGTCCCGTAAGCCGAAATAAACGCATTCAGCCGAGCCGTCTCCGTCGCAGGATCGAATCCTACTACTATCAACCTGTCGCCCGCGTTAATATACACACCCGGCGCAAACACATAATCCACCGCACCATCCAGACGCCACGTCCCGTCGGCGTTCTCCAAGTATATTCTCCCACCCGTCGGATTATACAGCTCAACGTACTCCTCATTCGGATCGACAGGATGATACATCAGCTCATCGACTACTATATCAACAATCCCGCCGTTGTTCGTCAGATCACGAGACGCCGGCGTATGAAACCAATACAACCCGCCATCAGGATAACGGCCTAAAGATACGAAGTTCTCCTCGCCCTTGAACCGAACATAATCAACCACCCGGTCCT
>CAYGZM010000233.1:0-5091 GCA_964354365.1 uncultured Pirellulales bacterium | reverse complement strand
CGGCACATCACGGCGACTCGGTCGCAGACGCCCAACAATTCGGGCAGATAGCTGCTTACCATCAGCACTGCCTTTGGCGATTGGCCGCCGGCCAATTCATCAATCAGTTTGTAGATCATGGCTTTTGCGGCCACGTCGATGCCCCGCGTCGGCTCATCGAGCAGCAGCACATCAACATCGTGCTGCAGCAGCCTTGCCAAGGCGACCCTCTGCTGATTTCCGCCCGAAAGAGACAGGACGGATTGCCTGGGGCTGCGGCATCGGATGCCTAATTTTTCTATCCAGCGTCTGGCGGCCTTGTCCTGTCGGCTGGGCAGCACCAAACCGAGCGGGCCGAAGCCTGTAAGCCTGGAAAGCGTAACGTTGTCGGATATGCTCAGGGCAAGGGCCAAACCCTCTTCCTTGCGGTCTTCGCTGAGTATGCCCGCCCCCTGCATCCACCGCCTGACCGGCGAGGCCGGTCCGGCGTACAGGCCGAGCTTGATTTGCCCCGTACGCACAGGATCCAGCCCAAAGATGCTGCGGAGCAATTCGGTGCGCCCTGCGCCAATGAGGCCTGCAATGCCGAGGACCTCGCCGCGATGCAATTTCAGGCTGGCCGAGGTAGGTTTGCCGACGCCTGCGAGGTCTTTGACCTCCAAAACCACCTCTCCGGCTCGGCGCGGCGACCTCGGATAAAGGTCCTCAACCTGGCGGCCCACCATAAGCGATATTATCTCGTCGGTGCTTATTGAGGCGACATCGCTTCCGCCGGCGACGCGCCCGTCGCGCAGGACCGTCACCGTATCGGCAACGCGCTTGACCTCCTCGATAAAGTGTGAAATATAGACTATGGCCTTGCCCTGGCGTTTGAGGCGTCCGATTATCTCGAACAATCGGTCCACGTCCTGCTGTGTCAGACTGCTCGTCGGCTCATCGAGGACGAGCACTCTGCAGCCTATTGCCAGGGCCCGCGCGATCTCGACCAGCTGCTGGGAGCCGACGGAGAGCCTGCCGACGCGGGCATCCGGGGTCAATTCGGGATTATCGAACCGGCTGATGGCCTCGATTGCCCTGCGGCGGACCTCTTTGCGGTGTATGACGCCGAGGGTAGCCGGCTCCATGCCAAGCATTATATTCTCCTCGACACTGAGGTGCGGCGTCAGGGAAAGCTCCTGATAGATCATTGCAACACCGGCCCTTCGAGCCTCAAGGGGATTGGCGGGACGGTATGGCTCGCCGTCAAGCGACATTTGGCCCGCGTCAGGCTTGATCGCGCCGGAAAGGATTTTCATCAGCGTGCTCTTGCCGGCGCCGTTTTCGCCGACAAGCGCCAGCACGCGGCCCGCGGCGACCTCGATGCCAACATCGTCAAGCGCCACGGTCGCGCCGAAGCGTTTGCAAACCCCCGTCATCTCAAGCCGCAGGCCGGACCTGTCGGAATCTACTCTTTCAACCATTTCTTGTAATCCGGCTCCAACAGATTCTTCATCCTGGGGTCGTTCATATTCTCCGGCGTCGCCACCTCGGAACCGGTGTCGATTCGCTTTTCGACTTTTTCACCCCGCAGGTGCGCGACCATTGTTTTAACCCCTAAATAGCCCATATTGATCGGGTCCTGCAGGACAAGTCCCTGGATGTAGCCGTTTTGAAGACCTTTCACGAGGCGGTCCGAGCTGTCAAAACCGACGTACTTGACCTTTCCGGCCAGCCCGCCATCCTCGAGTGCGCGGAGCATCGCAAAGGAAGTGGACTCGTTCGGGCAGAAGATTCCGCCGATGCTCAAGCCGCCGTCAGGCGTTCGAAGGGGCGCCAGGAGGTTTTCGCTGGCCTGATAAGCGCTCTCGGTGGTGGCGCCGCCATACTGGTTCGAGCTGACTACCTCAATTCCGGGGTATTTCTCTTTCAGGACGTCGAGGAAGCCCTGCTCGCGGTTCATTGTGCTGGCTGAGCCTTCCTGGTATCGGAGCATAATGACTTTGCCTTTTCCGCCCAGCGCCTCGGCGAGCCGCTCGCCGCCCTTTTTGCCGCCGACGTAGTTGTCGGTAGCTACAAAGCTGACGTGGTCCTCGCTCTTCAAGTCGCTGTCGATAATGACAACGGGAATGCCGTTGTTGACGGCGTCCTTGACGGGCGCCCGCAGTGCGGCGTCATCCAGCGGCGCAAGGACTATCCCCGTCACTCCGAGGGTAACAAAATCCTCGACGACGCGGATTTGAGACTCGCGGTCGTCTTCCTTCAACGGACCTTTCCATATAATTTCCACCTCAATGCCCGCAGCCTTGAATTCCTGCTCAGCCTTGATGGCCCCGGCGTGTATGGACTTCCAGAAGACGTGGGTGGTGCCCTTGGGGATTACCGCGATACGATACTTGGTTTGTTTGTCCCCGCCAGACCCCTCGGCCCCTTGGCTGGGGGCCCTTGCGGCCTGTTTCTGCTTGCACCCAACCGCGGCAAGAAAAACACCCGTGATGAGGAGAACGGCGGCGACTATTAAGGCCTTCTTCATATAGGTCACACTCCCTAAATCTGTGTTTTCGACAACACCGACAATCGGCAACAATCAGCACATAACCAACGGTCAGCAGAGTATAGCGGCTCGGCGGCATTGTTACAAGCGGCCGTTTCAAAAATTAAGCGCCGATGGAAGCTCGCCAGGAAACTGAGGCAGAATCCAAACTCGCCGGCGTGCGTGCCGTTTCAACCATCTTGTATGCAAGTGCGGCCAGGGTTGTTCTCTTTCAAAGGCATCGGGCGCAACCGTGCATACTTGTACTGGTCCACATCCGTGATTTTCGTGAAATCAAGGAGCCATCGCTTGTCGGTGTATGGGCAGACACAAACCGTCCGCCAGCCTCCGTCGGTCTCGACGGCCTTTAAGTGCTCTTTGGCGTAACGATGCGCATCCGGGCCTTGCAGGCACTCAATTTCGCGGCAACGGCACAGCACCTTGTCGGCCTCTGGATGCTCGGCCTTCAATACGCCCGCGACCATTACCCACATCTTCTTAGTCTCCGGGCAGATGTACCGGGACGAGCCGCCCTCGGCAGTCTCCAGCCATTCGAGATGGCCATCAACGTATTTTTGTGCGGCTTCGCCTTCTATGAAATCCGTTTCTTCACATCGGCACTTCAGTTGCGGAGTCTGTTTTGGGGGCGGCTCTTCGAGTCTAAGGAGCTTCCGGCAGACCTCGAGCCGAACGTCGCTTGGGAACTGCTTTATCGTCTGGAGTTTCTCCACGATGTCGGGCCTGTCGGTCAGGGGTATTATGCGCCCATCGGGCATTACGAGGGCGGGGCCATCCGGGGTCCACGTGACCCTCGGGGCCGAATCGTCGATCCGAGGGCCCTTGGTATCGGATGCGAAGCCCTTCTTCTGGATGATATGCATGAAAACGTCGGCCCCCGTTTTCAGCAGGAGAAATAAAACCAAGGCGGACTTTCCCGTCAGGTTGCCTTTTCCGAGGGATGCCCCGAAGATTGTTGCTGCGTGCATTGGCACGATTCGGGCATAGGGGTAGAACATGAGATTGGCAATGTTGGCCTGTTTCCCGGCGTTTTCCCTTCGTTCCCGGAAGAATGTGACCAGCCTGTCAAAGAAAAAAACGCCTGCGATTATAGTCAGGGTAATGAACGGGAACTCTGACATCCTGTATTCGGCTCCGCCCGCGGTGTCAGTAATAGTGTTGAACATCGGCCGGACGAAAATGCCCAGGATGAAAAGAAGATACACAAAATGAAACGCAGCATAGTAAAAGGCGAAAATCGAGGCGGCCGTGGCCCTTTCTCCGAAATCGAGTATTGAATAGTGTTCATAGCCATCCAGGGGTTGTTTTTTATAGACTCTGCCGTATGTGAGGATTGTGAAGAGCCAGAAGACGCCGATGATAACGCTTTGCGTCCAGTAAACGCACATCACAAAGGCCAACGGCCAGCCCTCGACCATGGCCCAGACAATGACAACGGCGTTTGAAACCAGCAGGGTGAGAACTGAAGGGTCGAAGACATCTGCCGGTCTTATGTTCCAATCTATACGACCTGGATGTTGGTTTAGACCGTCCATCGTGGGGTCCGCTTAGCCTGCGTCTTTCTGCTTAAGGCACTCTAACAAAACCCAATGCGTCATTCCGAGCGCAGCCCTTGTCATTCCGAGCGCAGCCCTTGTCATTCCGAGCGCAGTCGAGGAATCTATTAGAATAGCCCCCTGCGAACTCCTTGTTTTGAAGTCAGGTCTTGTTAGAGCCTCTAATATGAATATCAGTATATATTAGGTTTCGCAACTTTGCGTTTTTTTTTCTGAAGAATCTTCGTGAGGCGTTGACAGGGCCGGGTTTGGGGTTTATGATACGTGCCCGTTGGAATTTCCTGTCGCGTGAGCACTGCGACGCGTGGAAGTCCCTGATTTGTTTGGCTCGCCCGGTGAAGAAACGTTCGGCCATAAGAAGGTCTGAGGCAGCGTGAGAGTTGTAGCTTGTATCCCGGCCCGTTATAGTTCCACCCGATTCCCAGGTAAGGTTCTCGCTAAAGATACCGGCAAGTTTTTAATCCAGCATACCTACGAGCGGGCCCGCCTCGCCAGGCTGCCCGAGAGGGTGATAATAGCAGCCGACGATGAGAAGGTTGTAGCAGCGGCATACAGCTTCGGGGCGCAGTGCGTTCTGACGGCCGTCGAGCACCAGAGCGGAACGGACCGTATCGCCGAGGCGGTGAAGGAGATGGACGCCGATATCGTGGTGAACCTCCAGGCGGATGAGCCGGAAATCGACCCGGAGAATATCGATTATCTGGCCCGCCTGTTGATCGAGAACCCGGATTACCCGATGGCGACGCTGGCCGCGGACTTCGATCGGGCCGAGCAGATTGCCGACCCCAATATCGTTAAGGTCATAGTAGCGTGGAGCGTGCAGCGTGAAGCGAATAGGAAAAAGCCGGACGCTAAACGCTGTCCGCTAAACGCCAACTGCGGTAGAGCGATTTACTTTTCCCGTGCCCCGATTCCTTACGACAGGGACGCCAAAGGCATCGGCCAGATCGGACAGTACAAGCGGCATTTGGGCATATACGCGTATCGCAAGGATTTTCTGCTCAAGATAACCGCCCTGCCGCAGACGCC
>CAYGZM010000232.1:0-5114 GCA_964354365.1 uncultured Pirellulales bacterium | reverse complement strand
AGAGTTTCAACGATTTTATGTTGCGGCTTAAAACAACTTTTGACGCCGGCATCAATCTTGAGCTTTTCGCCCGTATTTACCCAACCAACGTCTCAGATTTTCATCAATCTGATAACCGGCTGGATACTGTGTACCTGCCGGCGAACCATCACCGGCATCATGCCGTTTGCGGAACCCAAAAGCAGACGCCCGCACGATGCTTACCATCGCATGTTTCCAAAGTCCCGCTGGCAGCCGTCCGGCCTGTGGAAACTCCTGGCGCAGTTGCTCATCGGGATGTTTTATCCCTCCGGCACTGTGTGGATGGACATGGACGATACCATCTTTCATCGTACCGGCCGAAAGGTCAATGGAGCCGGATGGTGGCGGGACGCAATACACTCGACCGCTTCCCACCTCGTCCATTGCTGGGGGCTCAACCCTGTGGTGCTGACCCTGCGGGTAATTCCTCCCTGGGGCGGCGAGCCGCTGGGACTGCCCATCAATATGAGATTGCATCGCAAAAACGGCCCCGGGCTTGTCGAACTTGCCCAGCAAATGCTTGCGGAAGTAAAGGGCTGGTTTCCTCAAAGACAGTTTATGACCTCTGCGGACGGCTTTTACACTACGCTGGCCGGTCGAGCTGCGGCATATACCCATCTGATCAGCCGGATGCGACGCGATGCGGCTATTTACGAATTGCCCGGGAAGAAACAAAAGCATCAAAGAGGGCCCAATCGCAAAAAGGGCAGGCGACTGCCAACTCCAACTCAAATAGCATCTCGGGTAAAATCCTGGAAACGCGTAAAAACCTGCGAACGCGGCAGAACAAAATATCGGCTGGTATATGCCAGGGTGGTAATCTGGTACAAGGTTTCTCACTTGCCGGTATTGCTGGTGATAAGCCGCGACCCCGCCGGCAAAGAAAAGGACGACTTTTTCTTTACGACCGATCTGAAACTTACGCCTGCCGAGGTCATTGGCGGTTTTGCCGGTCGCTGGAGCATCGAGGACACGTTCAAGAATACCAAGCAGTCGCTTGGCAGCGAGGAGCCGCAGACATGGGAAGGCCAAGGGCCGGAGCGTGCGGCGGTGATAAGTCTGTGGCTGTACTCGGTGGTGTGGGCGTGGTATATCCGGTATGGCTATCGGAAAAGCAGCATCCCGATCATGCCGTGGTACGCTGCCAAGACCCATCCAAGTTTTCAGGATGCGTTGGCCACATTGAGAAAGGTGCTGTGGCGGAAACGAATTATTGTAATGTTCGGCAATCATACCGTACCTGCACGAATTATCGAGTTCTTTATCAAAGCCGTAGCTGCGGCTGCATAATCAATTATCAAAAGTGCGAAAGTTCACTTACAGTAAGGCAAGAAGGATATCTCTGCATAGATGAACACCAGCAGGTTACGTTTGTCAGAATGAAAGCTGAGGAAGACGTTAAATATGCCTCTTATAAGTACAGTTGCTGTGACAAAGAAATTGGTGAAGACAGTCTTTCCCAGTTACGTATTGATGATTGGTTTAGACAGTCCGTTGAAATCGTGGACATATTTGCTGATTTTTGGCCTCCTCCTGTGTCCGGCGCAGTCTATGATAGGTTCGAGATTCTGGATCTGTAGGAAGAGAAGCTCTTTGGCCAAAGCCCATGGTCTATGCAAGAAATTGGTGCACTTTGGTGCACCGCCTTTTTCCGCAGGAAAAGAAATTGACAGGGTAAACAGGAAGTCATTATACTACAACGAGTTAAGAAAAGAGCGCCCGTAGCTCAGTTGGATAGAGCAACGGATTTCTAATCCGTAGGTCGCAGGTCCGAATCCTGCCGGGCGTGTTGTTTTAACTCCCTACAGATATTAGCTATAAAGAGTTCTGCAAAATTGCAGGTTAGACCTATATTGTTGAAGAAAATCTCTTTCATGATTTTCTTCAATAATTACCTAAGCGATTACGAGACAATACATTACCATTGAAAAGAAAAAATCAACAAACGATTTTTTCTTTTCTAAGTAGGCCCAACCTGCAGTTTTGCAGAAGCCTTATATTAGCTATATGGTGTCCTTTCGGCAAGGGTGCATGAAATGATTCATTCTCGGTGGTATCGTCAGTCGTGGCCGGCAAGGGGGTCCTGAGCGGATCGAGCTTCAGATGAGCGAACTGGGGGCGATCCTGGAGTGTGTGAGGTCGGGCCTGAGCCCGGAGCAATACGACAAGCTCCACCGCCATGCCGGGGAGAACCTTACCGCGGTGTTGAAGCAGCGGGCCTTGGGGTGTGAAATTTTCCAGTCGTAGCTTTGAGGAAGCCCTTGGCGGACCCGGGCTGGGCGAACGGCAGTTTCGCTTTCCGTTTCTTATCGACACCTCCGCAGATGGCTACGTGCTTGTTGTCGAGCCAATCAACACTCGGGTCCAGGTCCTCAACTCCGCCGGCAAATTCGTCGGCTTCATTGGGGGCTGGGGAATCAAACCCGGACAGTTATTCCGTCCGAAAGGCGTGGCGACTCTCGGAAAAAAAGTCTTCGTGACCAACAGTTACCTGAATCGGGTCCAGGTCTTCGACATAGGAGGAAATTTCCTCGGCATGTTGGCCGGCCAGAACGGAGAGCCAATACAGCTCGCCGCACCCACGGGAATCGCCGTGGACGCCCGAAACAGGCGACTATACGTTGTCGAGCTCAAGGCAAACAGGGTCTGCCGGATGGACTTGGAGTGAAATGGGATGGCCGGACCGAGATTTCTGCTCAGGCCCACATGCCGGTTTGGAGCGCTGCTGCTTCTCATCTTGGGCGCAGCTCGGCCTCTCTGCGGCCAGGATGCCGCGCGCAACTCGAGCAGGGAATGTGCCATCTGTCACATTCCCTGGGTGGACGCCCTGGCCAGATCCGCTACGCAGGGAGATGCTATGGAGGGGGTCCTCGAACGCAAAGCCGGAAGCGGGGACATGTGCCTTTCCTGCCACGATGGCTCCGTGATTGATTCGCGCTTCAAGGTCTGGTCAACTCGCCACCATACCACCGATTCCCTGCCTTCTCCCAGGGTGAACATTCCAACGGAGAAGTTTCCGCTGGACGATCAGGGCCGCATGACGTGCGCAACGTGCCATACGGCGCATGCGGTGCCCGATAGTTCCGACCTCAAGACGGTGGTTTTCCTCCGCCAGCCCAACGTTGACTCATCCCTCTGCCTTGCCTGCCATCCTGAACACGCTCAGAAAAGCGACTGTCAACATCCCCTCGGGCGAAAAGACTCTCCGGTGCCTCAGGCGATCCTGGACGCTGGCGGAAAGACTTCCACCGACGGCCATACGATTTTCTGCCAGACCTGCCACGAGCCGCATGGGGCGAGAAACGCCTGGATGCTGGTCCTGCCACCCTCGAAACTCTGCATTACCTGCCATACCGACAAGGCTCCCGAAGCCGAACCTGTATCCGGCGCGCCGGTGCACCGTATTGGCCGTACCTATCCCGGCTTTGAGCCCCCCGCCACCTTGCTTGATGAGAGAGCCACCTTTGGTCCAGACGGTGAGCTTGACTGTCTTTCGTGCCATCGGCTGCACGACGCTTCAGGCGCCAGGCCGCTGCTGATTCGAAAGAACGAGAATGGCTCCCTTTGTCTTGAGTGCCACAAGGATGAAAAAACGGTTATCGAGTCGCCTCATGATCTCCGCATCAACTCTCCTGAAACCGTCAATGCCGCCGGGCAAAAGCCTTCGGTATCAGGCCCCTGCGGTGTATGCCACCGCATTCATGGCTGGGCAAGGGACGTTCCGGACGCAAACCTGCCGCATAGCGCCGCGTGCATGGAATGCCACAAAGCAGGCGGACCAGGGTCGCGCAATCGCCCGTATGTTGAGGCGCACCCTGTCGGCATACCGCTGCCGGAGAAGATGTCCATCCCGCTCCCGCTGGATCCCGCCACGGGTCATATTGGCTGCCTGACCTGCCACGACCCGCACACCCCCCGCTCGTCTCAAAGCGCGACCGGAGGGGCGAGCCCAATAACATCTTTGAGTCCGGAGGAAGACCCGAATCATTCTTCAGTAAAGGCGCCTCCTCAGTATGTCGGTTCTCAAGTTCACACGCCGCGTTCATTTCTGCGAGCCGAGGGTTCGCAACTGTGTGTTATTTGTCACGACAAGATGGCCGACCTGCTGACAGGTCCCCACAATCCAGCCGAGTTTGAGCCAAAGGTCCGTCAATTGCTCGGGCTGCATCCTTCTGTGGGTTCCTGCCGGGTCTGCCACACAACCCACAATGCTCAAGGTGTTCATCTCTGGGCGCGGACACCTGCTACTCCCCCGGACGGTTCCATTTCGAACCTTTGTGGCGCCTGCCACGAGGACAAGCAGCGCATAAAGGGCTCTCTGCACGACCCCGGCTCAGGTGAGTGGGCGAAGAAGCTTGGTTTTGTCTCCAAGGATCCCTGCATTGATTGCCACCTGGTGCACTGCGCTTCTGACGACGCCGGCGTTTGGGTGCAAAGCTCAACCTCCGAGAAGGACTTCGGCCGGGGGCTATGCACCTGTTGTCATCGCGAAGGTGGGTGTGCGGAAACACGCATTCCGAAATACGCGGAACACCCCAATGTGGCCCTCTTGAACCGCACTGATCCCCTGAAGCCGGAGTATATGCCGACCTTCGATCATTACGGGGAACCGTCGAGTACCGGATCTATTTCCTGTCTGACATGCCACAAGTTTCACACACCTCCCTCGACCCCCGATGTAGGGGAAGGGCCGGCTCGGTTTCCCTACAAGTTTCTGAGGACTGAGGCACACGAGAGGCTCTGCATCGACTGCCACGGAATCGAGGCTTTGTGGCGGTTCCTCTACTACCACAAAGAGAACCGCAATCCCAATCCCAGCCACTCCACCAAAGCCATCGGGAGCGGTTCTTCTCTGTCGAGCAGCGGTTAGACTGGCATCAGGCCAAGAGCGGCCCGAAGATGGCCGAGCTCAAGACCTGGCTGACCGAGCAGATTGAGCAACGCAAGGTCGAGCCCAACAACGGCCTGGGCGAGGCGATCCTGCATCGCAAGAATGCCTACTTCTACAAAACCGAGAACGGGGCCCGCGTGGGAGATCTGTTCATGAGCTTGATCCACACCTGCGAGCTGAACAAGGTCAACCCCTTCGAGTA
>CAYGZM010000231.1:0-5141 GCA_964354365.1 uncultured Pirellulales bacterium | reverse complement strand
GGATAATTGCTTTGAGTCATATCGATTCTGAATCTAACGTGCTTAATCTGACATTCCCGATCTACACGGTCACACAGTATAATACAACTGTTTCCGTACGCCAGCAACAATCCTACGAAATACACCTTGGACTATCAAGAAATATAACTTCCGAAGCCCATACCGTACACATATTTATATGAGCGGCAAAAACAGTTGATTAACCTTTGCCAAACCAGGGACTCATGATATCCTCTGAACGTCAAGGACTCAAGATCGCTCTGGAGGATAGTGATGAACACATATAAGCCGTCCACGCAGCCTGCCAAATGGCTCGGCTTACCCGCAATTGCCACGATTGCTCGGTTACTATGCCGGGAGTTGGTCCTGGCAGTCTGATGCCTCGACTGTCCTCCTGTATGTACAAGCAATGTGGACACTCTAATACTGCGGCATTTGCGCGAGCATCAGTAGAGTCAGGCTACGTAGCCACCCACCGGTGGCCTCTTGGATGGGCCGATTATCGCCGTCGGCGCGTCGAGTAGATGTAGTATAGCTCTCTCACGTAGGCATACTTTGTATTCTCTGTTTCTCCTCGCTTTCGATTGAGGAGTGCCACAGTCTGGCTTGTAGACACCTTGTCCCAATGCAATTATGTTCGATTTCGGAGCTTCAAACCTTCACTTTCGTTATGGCCGACAATTCGCCATCCCTTTGGCTCCACGCAGTTTGTTACCGCCCTACGTGCAAAGTTCTGTTCTGGCCTGGTGGTTAGCCTTTGGCCAGGCTGGATTAGCCAGCTTGCCCACATCAGCTTTCGTGGCACACCTACAACCGAACTACAACCTGGGGGCCAATTATCTGCCAATTCTGAAAAAATGCTCATCTCATAACTACCTTGCTGGCCTTTGCTTATGAGAAAGTGGAAGATTGTACAACGGTTTCAATGACCGCTGCTCATGTTCGTTGCATTTCGGCTACGTCCGTTGTTCTGATTCCGGAAAATAGAATTGTCAGGTTGCTCTATACGTCCCGCGCGTATTTCCACGGCAGCAGGACGTCCAGCGGTAACCATTACGCGGTGAATCCCCACATCGGTCACACCGGCCGGCGTCTCACCGGGGAGCCAAACGCGGGCTTGCCGTAACGGAGCGAGATGCTTGAGAATAGTCGCATCGTTTACATCTCCACGGGCATCCAGTGGGCCGGAGCCGGAACTCGATTTTGCAGGATCCGTGCTGTCACCGACATTGGCCAGGAATTCGAAGCCCTTGGGCGCCGCCTCCTTGTTACTGGTATTGATGTTGCAGCCCACCAATCCACCGCAAGCGGGAGGCTTGGCCAGGTTAAGCCCCATACGGTATCGGCACTGGCGCCCCCTTGGTGCACCCAGAATTGATTATTGAGCGCCAACACACTGGCATTGCTGCCGTCCCCGCGCAATTCGAAGCGGCATGACTCTTTCGTCTCGACGGGCATCAGCATGCAAGTAGCAAGCGTGAACAAGCCGCGGAAGCTGTCCGCCCCGATCGTTGCTGCATTCGCAGAGGTGGCATACGAGAAACGCGTCGCATCGATACAAAGGGCGCCACTGTCAGCCAGGTGCAAGCCGTTGAGAGAATCGCTGCTGCGCTCGTGATAAACGCCCCGTACGATAAGCCGGCCGCCACGGCTTACGTCATATTGTCCGGCAGCAGATCCCGTGGCTCCCGTGAAGATGGAGACCTGGTTTTCAGCACTTGCGGCGTTCGGATCACCGATGACTTCCACCCACACGCCGCCGTTACCGCTGCCCTGTAATGCACGCAACAGGACATCGGTTTGGACGAGGCCGTTGACGCGTAACGCCGCAGCCCTCGGCTCCTGTTTCTGATGCGATCCGCTGACGTTGAGCTGGTCAGCGAAGATGCGTCCACCCCGCTGGTCGGCGTCTTCAATTACCAGGCCGCGTGCATTTGGCGCATGGAGGTAAATATCGCGTAAGATTGCACGGCTTGGACCGTCAAGCCGGAGCAATACTCCGTCCTCGGCCCCTGCCCAGTTCAACCTGGTTGCGGTTTCGCCTGCGCCGTCACCAACGAGCTGGATATCACAGTTAGCCGGGATGACCAAGGTCTGGTCCAACCAATAATTACCCATCGGCAAATGCACTACGGGTCGCTGGCCGGCAAGCTTGGACGCTTCGTTCATAACCTGTTGGATTTCCCCGGAATTTGCGCCGGCGGCAACTTCGAAGACCCTACGTTTGCGCTGCGGCGGTGTCGGCGGGAGCTTAGGCAATGCGTCAGGTATAAGTTCAGCATCCACGGTTTTCTCTGCGATGCGGCGGAACCTGCCGCGTTCGGCCACTGCATCGATGCTGGTGTAGGTGTTGCCCACAAACGTCTGATCAGCCCACGTCATTTGTGCGGCACGAGTCTTGCCTTGGCATCGGAAGTAGTTATCCACAACGAGATACGGCCCGGCATTCGAGAGCTTAATAGCAAAGTCGCCTGTCGGGTCCAGCACGCGGTTGCCGGTGATGCTGGTGGGTGAACCCCAAGTGTGGCCTGTTTCAAAGTCCAGGAACCGATGGGCGTTGAAGCTGGTGTTATTCACGACGGAGAATGCCATAAGATTCAATATGCCGACATCGGCGATGCGTGAGCGTAGGAAGAAGTTCTCCCATGCGTGCCAGTTCCCCATAACGTTGAAAATGCCTCGCCCGCAGTCCTCGAATTGGCAATACCAGACCCAGATGTCCATCGAGTTCCAGTTCACTGTTTGCACGCCGATCTGGCAGTTAATGAAGCAGCAGCGGAGCACTTCGTTCTCGGCCTGGCCGTTGGTCTTTTCTCCTCCAAAGACCAGACCATTCTTGATATCGCGGAACACAAGATCGCTGGTTTCGTTATACGTGGAAAAAGCTGGTCCATATAGCAATCCCGTCCCTGCTTGGCCTCTACCATCGAATGTTAAGCGTGAGATTTGCGAATACCAAGCATCCCACTGGAACATCGTGCCGTCCTTCGGCCCGTCCCATGACAAGATGGTGCGTGCAGGGTCCTCGCCAACGACGGCCACGCCCTGGCAGTCGGTGTGCTCCTTTCGCTTTGTCTGCACGGTCGCCGTAAGCCGATAGGTGCCAGCGGGAATGTAGAGGACACACGCCTTTTTATGCTTGGTCAACTCATCAAGCGCTCGCTGTAACGCCGTCGTGTCGTCCGCCTTGCCGTCCCCTGCGGCACCGTAATCGCGCCGCAGATTGCGCCAACTCGTAAAGGGGCCGACAAATTCTTCTTCGAAAGCCAGTGACGACAAGGACGTGAAGCACGCGATGAAACCTGCGGCTATAATTCTATGGATGGTCAGTATGTTATTCTGTTTCATTCTTGTCTTATGCAATACTGCCGAGAAAATCCATGTCCTGCTCACGGTCGCCTCCCTTTAGATTACTGTGGCGAAATACGGGCTTGTTCTGTGCAACTTCATCTTCTCTTTATACATTATTTATCAAGGTGTGGGCAACACAAGATTGCAAAACGCATTGGATTGTGATATATGTGCCAACGATAATGGCATTGATATGGTTCACGTTGTTCATGCAGTTCTTCCAAGCTCAGCCAGCGCCGGCTGAGGAAGCGAGTTCAATATCGCTGGATGATTTTGAGGCGGCCCCTCAAGGCTGGGAGTATGTCGGCGGCTGGGAGTTCCCCGGCGCCAAGGGCTCGCTCGAATGGGACACGACCACGGCACACAGCGGCAAGGGCAGTTTGAGGCTCGACGCCGATTTCAGCAAGGGCGGAGCATACGTTGGAATATGGAAGGTTCTCCCGGATTTCAAAGGCCCATACCTAAAAGAAATCCGCCTGTGGGTAAAAAGCAGGGGCGTGGTCAATATCGGCGTGCGCATCCTCGACGACACCGACCAATGTCACCAGAAAAAGCGCATACCGCTGGCAAAGACAGATAAGTGGCAGGAAGTCGTCCTGCGCGTCAGCGATCTGGTGGGCGAAGAGTCCTGGGGTGGCGCGAATGACGGCAAGTGGCACGGCCCGGCAAAGGCGTTCGGCTTGAACGTCGGAACCGACAGCCTCGCCGGCGGATCGACGAAAGGAACGCTCTGGCTTGACGATGCGACCTGCACTCTCTCAACCGGCCCTGCTGGGACCCCAACGGTTCTGCCATGCAAGCTCTCGCAGCCTTCGTGCAGGCCAGGCTTTGGAACGTATCTGACTTATCGCTGGGATGCGGTTCCAATGGGCACAGATTTCACTGTGTTCGTGCACTTCAGGGGGGCTGATGGGCGAATGGCCTTTCAAAACGATCACGCCCCGCCTGTCGCCACCGCCGTCTGGTCAGGGCGAGTTGAATACGAGAATACCATTGTCGTGCCCACTGCGACGCCCGAGGGCGAGTACAGTATCATGCTCGGAATCTACGACCCCAAACACGGAGGAAAGCGTCAGCCGCTAAAGGTCGGCGACGGTGTCGTAGCGGCGGAAAACGACCCGACGGCATACAGAATCGGCGTACTCAAGGTTGACGCCAAAGCGCCTGTCCCCAAACTCCCGGCTCCGACCTTGAACCTCAAAGGATATCATCTGACATTTGATGAGGATTTCAAAGAACCGCTCAGTGTTTCTGCGTGGGGCCCCGACACGCGCTGGATCTCACATACGCCCTACGCGGGTGATTTCGGAGACGCCCGATTCGCCGATCCGGAGGATGGCTTTCCGTTCACCATCGAGAACGGCATCCTGCGAATCGAGGCCAGGAAGGATGAGAAAGGCTGGCGGGCCGGGTTGCTGAGCTCTCTGGATCCCAAGGGCAACGGCTTCGCCCAGAAGTACGGCTATTTTGAGATGCGGGCCAAACTGCCCAAGGGCCTGGGCACTTGGCCGGCTTTCTGGCTGCTCGGCAGGCCTTCCCTTTTGGACAAGTCGGTCACCGGCATCGAAATCGACGTGCTTGAGCAATATGGCGTGAACCCCAACGCATTATGCACAAACGTGCACCTTTGGTATCCGGACAAAAGGCACAAGGCGGACGGCAGGGCCTATCTTGTTACCGGAATGACCGACGATTTTCACAACTACGGCGTCATGGTCGATTCGGACTTTATCATCTTTTATTACGACGGCGTGGAGCTGCGCCGCGTCAAAACGCCGCCCGAAGCCAAA
>CAYGZM010000230.1:0-5150 GCA_964354365.1 uncultured Pirellulales bacterium | reverse complement strand
GCACAATTCGTTGTTCATTTCAGGCCGGTCTGGGCCTTAGCCTGCTCCTGCGCCGGTAGGCGCAGCATACTCCCTCTACAAAAACCCGTTGTAGCACCGTTTTTTTCGTAAATTCGTGGCATTTTTACCCTGCCTGGGGCATAATCAGCCGCGTTCAGGGTGAGAATTTTTGGAGATAATGCAGATGTCTGAAGAAAAGGTTCTGATATTCGACACCACCTTACGCGACGGCGAGCAGTCGCCGGGGGCCTCCTTGTCGATAGCCGAGAAGCTGGAGATCGCCGAGCAGCTGGCGGTTTTGGGCGTCGATATTATCGAGGCGGGCTTCCCGGTCTCTTCGCCCGCTCAGTTCGAGGCGACCAAACTCATTGCTGAGCAGGTCCAGGGGCCGGTGATAGCCGGGTTAGCTCGGGCCAGCGAAGGTGACATCGAGGCAGCGGGCACGGCAATAGCCCCCGCCCAAAGAAAGCGTATCCACACGTTTATCGCGACCTCGCCGGTCCACATGAAGCACAAGCTCAAGAAGAAGCCGGACGAGGTGCTGAAAATGGCCGTTGAGGCCGTCAGGCTCGCAAAGGGCTTCGTCGATGACGTGGAGTTTTCGCCGGAAGATGCGTGCCGCAGCGAGATGCCGTTTTTGATTGAGGTATTGGCCGCGGTAGTCGAGGCAGGCGCCACAACGTTGAATATACCCGATACGGTCGGCTACGTGATGCCGTACGAGTATGGGCAAATAATTGCGCAGCTCAGGTCCGATGTCCCCGGGATAGAGAGGTGCGTCATAAGCACGCACTGCCATAATGATCTGGGTATGGCGGTGGCGAATTCTCTTGTCGGCGTGCGCAACGGCGCCCGCCAGGTCGAGTGCACCGTCAACGGGCTCGGCGAGCGTGCCGGCAACGCGGCGCTCGAAGAGGTCGTGATGGCCATTCACACCCGCCCGGACTTCTTTTCGAGCCAAAGCGCCGGCGGCCTGACCACGAACATCAAGACCACAGAGATTTATCGCACGAGCCAGCTTGTCTCGCAGCTTACCGGTTTTCTTGTCCAGCCGAACAAGGCAATCGTCGGCGCAAACGCATTCGCCCACGAGGCGGGCGTGCACGTGGACGGTGTGCTCAAAGAGCGCACCACGTACGAGATTATGACGCCGGAGAGTATCGGCTTAGGCGGCTCGCGGATGGTGCTCGGCAGACATACCGGCAGGCACGGATTCGTGGAAAGATGCAGACAATTGGGCTTCAAACTCGCCAAGCAGGAAGTCGAGCACGCGTATCAGAGGTTCATCGAGATAGCAGACAAGAAAAAAGAGGTGTTCGACGAAGACCTGGCCGCGATAATCAACGAAGAGATACACATCGTCGAGCACACTTACGAGCTGGAGTATCTGCACGTTGTCTCCGGCACCGGGACGCTGCCGACAGCGAGCGTCCGGATACGCACGAAGGGCGAGACCCGGCAGGCGGCGGCGTGCGGCGATGGGCCGGTCGATGCCGCCTACGAAGCGATTCGGGAAGCGACGGGCCTGTCGCCCAAGTTAGAGAACTACACAATCCGCGCCGTGACCGGCGGCAAAGAGGCGCTCGGCGAGGCAACGGTTCGGATCAGCGACGACGGCAAGAAGTTCGTCGGCAGGGGCATCTCGACCGACATCATCGAGGCCAGCGCCAAGGCATACGTCGATGCGATAAACAGAATGGTCTCGGCGAAAAGCAAAGGCGACGACACCAGCCTCAAAGTTGAACTTTGAGGCTGGAAATTCGAAGAATGAAATCCGAAATCCGAAACAAATATAAATGACCAAAACTCAAATTTGGCCACAGAGAGTACAGAGAAAAATAAAGAATCGAACGGCAAAATGCTTTATGGAGAATTTTTACGTCATTTCGACCGAAGCGATGCGCAGCATCGCGAAGTGGAGAAATCCGTTAAGAAATCAGATTTCTCGACTACGGCTGCTTCGCAGCCTCCGCTCGAAATGACAATCCCGGTACCTCATATAGAGCCGAGCTGGTGGGCTAAAGCCCACCCTACGTGACTTATTACCAAAGCAGAACGAAATACTGGAATTGGGACTCAATAGATGTCAACTTCAAGTGGAACCACGATTTAACTATGGATTCCCGCCTTCGCGGGAATGACAGAGGATTGAGATCGGCGTGGTTCCGTTGAGTCGGTGCCGCGGAATGACGTTTTGAAGGATATGAAGTTATGGGAATGACGATAACGGAAAAGATATTGGCTAAGTCGGCGGGGAAGAAGACGGTTCGGCCGGGGGAATTGATCGATGCGAAGATTGATGTCGTGATGTGTCACGATGTTACTGCCCCGGCGGCGATTTCGATGCTCATCGAAAAAGGAATAGACAGGGTATTCGACAGGAAAAAGATTGTGGTTACGCCGGACCATTTTCAGCCGGCCAAGGATGTCAAGAGCGCCGAGCTGCACAAGCGATTGGATGAATGGGCCAGGCGGCACAAGATAGAGCACTACTATAAGCTGGGCAGGGCAGGGGTTTGTCACGCGCTGCTGCCGGAGCAGGGGCACATTCGGCCGGGCGAAGTGATTGTCGGCGGCGATTCGCATACGTGCACTTACGGCGCGTTTGCGGCGTTCGGCGCCGGTGTCGGCTCAACGGACTTGGCCGCGGCGATTGCGACCGGCAAACTGTGGTTCAAGGTACCGCCCTCAATCAAGTTAGTGCTCAACGGCTCGCTTGAGCCGGGTGTCTATAGTAAGGACGTTATCCTTGCGATAATCTCGCGGATAGGTACGGACGGGGCGAATTATCAGGCGATGGAGTTTGTCGGGCCTGCTCTGGACGAGATGTCAATGGAGGGGCGGATGACAATGACGAATATGGCCATCGAGGCGGGCGCAAAAAACGGAATTATCGCCTATGACGATACGACTATGCAATACCTTGATGAACATCTGAACTCCCGAAAAGGATATACTATTTACAAATCCGACAAAGACGCTAAGTACGTTTCAACCGAGAAGTTCAATTGTTCAAAAATCGAGCCGATGGTCGCGCTGCCTCATCTGCCGAGTAACGGCGTACCCATAAGCGACTGCGCCGGCAAAGCGATGGACCAGGCCTACATCGGCAGTTGTACGAATGGACGAATCGAGGACTTGAGAATCGCGGCGGAGATTCTCAAAGGCAGACAGGTCGCCATTCGCACTTTGATTGTCCCGGCCACGCCGGAGATATGGAAACTGGCGAAGGATGAAGGATTGTTCGATATATTCTATGACGCTGGCTGCGTGATTGCGGCGCCGACGTGCGGGGCCTGCTTAGGCGGCTTTATGGGCGTCTTGGCCGAAGGCGAAAAGTGCGTCAGCACGACCAACCGCAACTTCGTCGGCCGAATGGGACACCCCAAGAGTGAAGTCTATTTAGCCAGCCCGGCCACCGCCGCGGCAAGCGCGGTCGAAGGCAAATTGGCAGATTCACGAGATCATTTTTGACCACAGATTTCACAGATTGTCGCAGATTAGCACAGATTTTGACTGATATGAGAGAAAGGGCGGTCTGTTGGAAGAGCAATATCCACACAAAGAGTTGACCAGGAAAATAATCGGTGCGGCTATGGAGGTGCATAACGCGCTCGGTTGCGGATTTCTGGAGAGTGTGTACGAAGGAGCGCTGGCTGTCGAGTTTCGCCTGCAAGAGATCGAGTTCGAGAGGCAAAAGTCTCTGGACGTTTTCTACAAAGGCGCTAAAGTGAAGCAGTTTGTGTGCGATTTTCTGGTGGCAGGCAACGTGTTGGTGGAGCTAAAAGCCATTAAGGAGTTGACGGCAATGGAAACGGGTCAGGTTTTGAACTACCTTAAGTCAACGGATTTGAAGCTGGGGCTGCTATTGAACTTTGGTGTCGGTTCCTTGCAGTACAAAAGAGTGATTAACTGATTGTTCAGAATCTGTGAAATCTGTGTATGAAATCTGTGCAATCTGTGGTTGAAAAAGGGGATGAGTATGGCTAAAGCACATGTTTACAAACGGGACCATATCAATACTGATGAGATTATACCGGCGAGGTACTTGAATACCGACGATGAGCGGGAGCTGGCGAGGCATTGTATGGAGGACCTCGATGAGGAGTTCGTCAAAAGAGTCCGGCCGGGCGACGTGATAGTGGCCGGCGGGGATTTCGGCTGCGGCTCATCCCGTGAGCACGCAGTCTGGGCGATTCGCGGAGCGGGCTTGCAGACCGTAATTGCAAAATCCTTCGCGCGGATATTCTACCGCAATGCCATCAACTGCGGCTTCTATCTGATTGAATCGACCGACGCGCCGGAAAAAATCAAGGACGGCGACGAGGTGGAAGTCGATTTCAAAACGGGCTTGATTGAGAACAAAACCGCCGGTATAAATATGAGGTTTAGCCCGCTACCGGATTTTGCTGTTGGGATTATCAACGATGGAGGTCTTCTGCAGCACATAACCAAGGGACACAAGTAGAGTTGCGACGAAGGAGATTTGCAGGTGGCAAAGACATATAAGATTGCGGTAATACCCGGTGACGGGACGGGGCCGGAGGTGATTGCTGAGGCGGTGAAGGTTCTTAAAACAGCCGCCGGGAAGTTCAAGTTCAAAGCGGACTTGACGCAGTTCGACTTCGGCGCAGAGAGATATAAGCGAACGGGCGAGACCCTGCCCGATAGCGCGATCGAGGAGCTTCGCAAATTCGATGCGATTCTGCTTGGGGCAATCGGGCATCCGGACGTCGCGCCGGGGATTCTCGAGAAGGGGATACTCTTAAAATTGCGCTTTGCCCTGGACCAGTATATTAACCTTCGCCCGGTGAGGCTCTATCCGGGCGTCGAGACGCCGATCAAAGGCAAAGGGCCGGAAGATATAGACTTTGTCGTCGTGCGAGAGAACACCGGCGATGCCTACACCGGCACGGGCGGATTCACGATGAAGGGCACGCCGAACGAGGTGGCGGTGCAGTCGGCGGTCTATACACGCTTTCAGGTGGACCGCTGCTTGAAGTATGCGTTCGAGTACACCCGCAAGCACGGCAAGAAGGCGCGCGGCAAGGGCGATAAGAACACGCTTGCCCTTTGCGGCAAGACCAACGTGCTCACCTATATCTACGATTTGTGGGAGCGGGCCTTCCACGAGATGGGTAAAAAGGAGT
>CAYGZM010000229.1:0-5166 GCA_964354365.1 uncultured Pirellulales bacterium | reverse complement strand
ACCTCGGCCTGTGCAAAATCCGCCAGTTTGTAGTTCTTCCCGTCCACGCCGGGAAGATTAAAATCAGGCGCGCTCTGCCCGATCTCCAGCGTCTTGGGCATTTCGGACGCAGACCAGCCCGAACCCGCCATTAGCAGTATGGTCGCCATTACGACCGAAATACGTTGAGTACATTTATCCATCTTTGGCCTCCAGTCCATTCGGTACGCCTATTTCACTGTTTCACCGCCCCTATCATACCCGTTCAGAGCTACCATTTCAACTCCTCTATTGTGGCACGGCCATTTTCCTTTGTTCTTTCTTATCTTAGCGCCTTCGTGGTTACTTCTCCCGCCAGCCGGTCGCTTCTATCCTCTTGAATTCTCCCTCGATGTCCGTTCCTTCGTAGAATGACAGCCAACCTTTTAGCGTTGCCTCCCGGCCCGGCTCCAAATCGGGGGATTTCGGGTCAGAGTGAAAGCACGGGCACTTTTCATTTGCCCACGTCCGGTGGCAGCCCTGCCAGGCAGTTATGATCCAGCGTTTGCCGTCGCTCGACCGGCACGCCGCGTAAGGGTCCTTCAGCACCTTATTCTCGTTCGTTTGCTGCTCGAAGCCTTTGGCCATTTTCGTCATTACGCAGTTCTGTATCCGCAGGTCCGTCAGCTTCTCTCCCGTCCCGTTCGCAAGCCGCATCTCCATCAAAACAGCGTCTTTGGTCGGCGTTACCGCAACGGCGAACTCAATCCTGTTCGGCAGCTTGCGTCTAATATCCAACCCCCCATCCGGCCGCCGATTCCACTCCAGCTTCTCCAGCTCAATCCCCTGCTTGGTCCATATCGTATCAATATGCGTATGCGCCAGATAAGTCAGCCCCAAACTCGACCATATCGCCTCCGGCACATCGACGACGACATAGCTATTTGCATCCCACGGCGTAAAGACGCTGAACTTCGTCTCTCTCTGCGGGTCAATCGCCCCCTCCAAAAACCCTGTTCTCGGATGCCGCCCGCCCGGATAAGGCAGTACCAATATCGGCGCATCCTCAGCACGCTTAAGCCGCTTATACGCGCGAAAAGCAATACCCCTTTTTGCCATTTCAGTCTGTCTCTCGGATAACTCAGCCGCAGGAACTATCTCCTCATTGGCGGACACGGGAGGCAGGATAGCATTGGCCATTTCAATTTCCTTCTCGGAAAATCCGGTCGCAGCAGTTACCTCCTCATTGTTGAACCCATGATACACGATCATATTCTCCAACCAGTATTGCTTATCCCCCCAATAGAACGGCCGTCGATAATTTCGCTCTACCCAGTTCAACTCCTCCGTGCTCTTTGCGCTAACAAATGCCGTATGCCCATCATTGAAGAACACATTATACCCCCGTCCGTTGTGATTGTCACTCGCCAGAAGTTTCACCCCGCCAACCTGATTCCAACCTCCCTTAGTCTCGAATAACACAACTACATCACCCGGCGCATTTCGCCTGGCGTTAGGATTCATAGCAAAGCTACATCGTTGCTTCTTATTGCCCGGGCATTTGAACATCTCTTCAATGACATTACCATGCTCTAAGAGCAAATCGCACCACTTGTCGGACGTCGGGTATTCGCCAAAATCATCGCAATACATCCACATCGCTTTGCTAAGATTTGAAAGGTGTGAGAAGCAAAGCAGTCTTCTTTGGGTCTGTCTTTCTCGATCTATGCCGGGCCATATAAAAGAGAATATGCCCAGGCCCAAAAAAATCACCACTACGATTATTACCCACAATCTTGAAGTCTTCACTTTTTGGCCGTTCATTTTAGGCTTAGCCTCTTTCCCATTCGCCTCATTCATGTCTTGTTCCTTTATCCTGTTTGATCCCTTCGTGCCTTGGCGTCTTCGTGGCTGAACATCTTTCGCAGGATGGTTATCAACGTCCTCGGCTCGAAGTATTTCTTTTCCAATCGCAGATATGCGGTCTGAGGCTCCGGGATTCTGAGTTTGCCGCCTGTATTCGAGAGCAAAGCCTCGGCCTGTCCGTCTGCGTCTTTGTCGAATGAAAATACCAAATCCTGCCCCGAAGCGACAATGCTCTTTATACCGTGCCTGCTCGCCTTGATGCGAAGCTCGGCCATTTCGAGCAGGAGGTTCACTTCATCGGGCATCGGACCATAAAGATCCGTTAGCTCGCTCCCGATCTGTCCGAGGTCATCATCATTTCGCGCCACCGCTATCTTGCGATAGGCATCCATCCGATGCCTGTTGATCGGTATATAGTTCTTAGGTATGTACGTTGCAAAGCCTAAGTCCACGACCGCCGTCGGTATCGCCTCGCTCGGCTCATTCCTGAGCCCTCGCACCGCCTCAGCCAGCAATTCGCAGTACATCTGGTAGCCGACCGTCTGGATATGCCCCGACTGCGCCGCCCCCAATATATTGCCCGCCCCGCGAATCTCCAAATCCCGCAGCGCTATCCTGAATCCCGCCCCCAGGTGCGAATACTCCTCGATGGCCTTGAGCCGCCTGGCCGCCAAAGGCGTTATCGGCCGTGTCGCAGGCAGAAGCAGATACGCATACGCTCGATGCTTATACCGGCCCACCCGCCCGCGAAGCTGGTGCATCTCGGCCAAGCCGAACCGGTCCGCGTCGTTTATGAGAATCGTATTGGCGTTGGGAATATCCAGCCCCGATTCGATAATCGTCGTGCAGACAAGCACGTCCGTCTCGCCCAATACAAACTTTATCATCGCGTCTTCCAGCTCGCTCTTGCTCATCTGGCCGTGCGCGATGCCGAATTTCGCATCGGGCACGAGTCTTTGGACCTCCCACGCCTTTTTTTTAATCGTTCGGACCCTGTTATGCAGGAAGAACACCTGCCCCTGCCGATTCAACTCGCGAATGATGGCCTTTTTTATAAGCTCCGGGTTGTAGCTCGTCACCATCGTCACAATGCTGCGCCGATCCAGAGGCGGCGTCGCCAGCGAGCTGATGTCCCGCAGCCCCAATAGCGACATGTGCAGCGTTCGCGGGATCGGCGTCGCCGTCATCGTAAGAACATCGACGTTGAACCGCAGCTTCTTGAGCCTCTCTTTGTGCTCCACCCCGAACCGCTGCTCCTCGTCGATTATCAAAAGCCCTAAGTCCCTGAACCCCACGTCCGCGCTCAACAACCGATGCGTGCCGATGAGGATATCGACCCTGCCCTTTTTCGTGCGCGCGATTATGTCCCTCGCCTGCTTCGTCGTCTTGAACCGGTTCAGAATCTCTATAGTCACCGGAAAGTCCGCAAACCGCTCGCCAAAGGTCCTGCCGTGCTGCACGCAAAGCACCGTCGTCGGCACTAACACCGCCACCTGCTTTCCGCCCTCGACGGCCTTGAACGCCGCCCGCATCGCAAGCTCCGTCTTGCCGTACCCAACGTCGCCGCACAGGAGCCTGTCCATCGCCACCGCCTGCTGCATATCGGCCTTGACCTCCTCAGCGGCCGTCGTCTGGTCGGGCGTCTCCTGATATGCAAACGACTCCTCAAATTCCACCTGCCAGCCCGAATCAGGCCCGAAGGCGATGCCGCCGGCCGCCTGACGCTTAGCCTGGACCTCCAACAGCTCGGCGGCAAGGTCCGCAACCGACGCCGCCACCTTCTCCTTCTGCTTCTGCCACCGCTTCGAGCCTATCTTGCTAAGATTCGGCCGTCTCGGACTTGTCCCGATGAACTTCTGCACCAGCGCGATATTGCGCACCGAGACCTGCATCTTCACCCCGTCGGCGTACCCAATCGAAAGGTACTCACCCGCCCCGCCCTTTTCCTGTATCGTCTCGGTCCCTAAGAATTTGCCTATCCCGTAAGAGGCGTGCACAACGTAGTCCCCCTCCTGCAAATCGCTGAGGCTATCGACCGGCGAGGTCGCCGGCAAGGCCCGACGGCGACGACGCAGCGCAAATTGCCCGAACAGCTCGTGATGACTGATTACAATCGTCTTGAGCGAGTCCACAACGAATCCCTGGCTGATATAGCCCAACAGCAGTTCAAAACCCCTCGGGATCGTCCCGCCAATCTCTCTTACAATCTCTCCGACCCGCTTGATCTCCGCTTCAGCCTCGCAGTAGAGCAGCACTTGCTCTCCCTTTTTCGCCTCCGCCACCAGTTCCTCCAGCGCAGCCCTGTGCCCGGCCCATACCGAGGTCGCCTTGTGCTGAAACTGCTGCACGCTCCTGACCTCGATTTTCAGATAGTCCCCCGGCTCCGTGGCGAACCTGTGGATATGAAGCTGCGTGAACCGCGCCAGGGCTTTGTAAATATCAGCCCGGCCGTACAATCGGCTCGCATCCGCGGCCCTGCTTATGTACGCCTGCGCAACCTCGTCAATCGTCCCCGGCTCGTCGAGAATGACTATCGTATCACCGGGCAGGATATTCGCAAAAAGCTCTCTCTCGGCCTCCGCCGCCCCGCACACCGCCGAAATTATGCCGACACTCCCCAACTCCCCGCTCGAACGCAGCGTATCCAGGTCGATCAAGCGAATACTCTCTACAACGTCGCCGAAAAACTCAACCCTGATCGCCCCCGCTCCTTCCGAAGGCGCGCCACGCGATGTCCCTCTAATCAACGGCGCATAGATATCCACAATGCCGCCCCGGCGAGCGAACTGACCCGGCAAATCAATCCCCTCGGTCCGCTCAAAACCGTTATCGACCAGCCACTCGCAGACCTTCTCCGGCGACGTCTCCCCAGCAACCCGCAAGTCCAGGCGGCTCGCCTCAAGGGCCTCCGGCTTCGGCGCCGGCTGACAAAGCGCCTGTATTGAAGCAGGGATAATGAGCCTGCCGCCGTCGGAGCGAGATGATTCGCCGGGACTGTCATTCCGAGCGGAGCGAAGCGGAGTCGAGGAATCTATTCGACTGCTCAGCCTCGATACGAGCTTCAGCCGCTCGGCCCGTATCTCATCGGTGGCGTCGGCCAAATCCTCCTCGCCCTCCCACGCAGGCAGCGTCTCGACCTTCTGCGCCCCGAACGTCCTCAAATCATCCGCCGCCTTGTCCGCGTCGTCAATGTGCGGGCAGATATACAGGATGGGCCAGCAAGTCTCCCGCGAAATGTGCGCCGCCAATAAGCGCGCAAAGGACCCCCATGTCCCCTCGACTTTGACCACCCCCTCACCGGGTTTGGCAAGCCGTGAGATTATCTCTCGCACCGTCTTGTCC
>CAYGZM010000228.1:0-5183 GCA_964354365.1 uncultured Pirellulales bacterium | reverse complement strand
TATGAAGGTTATACTGGATTCCAGGCAGATAGGCAAGATTATCGATGATTTGACGGCCCGGATTGCGTCCGAAAAGGCCGGTGGAGCGGAGATTGCGACGATTGGCATTCGCAGCAGGGGCGAGGTTCTTGCGCAGAGACTGTCCGGTCGGCTGTCGGAGGAGCTGGGTAAGGAGGTTCCGTGTGGAACGCTTGATATCACGCTGTACCGGGACGATTTGAATTCGCCGCAGGGAGACGGCCAACCACTGGTTCGGACGACTGAGATCGGGTTTGACGTAAACGATAAGATAATAATTCTGGTCGATGACGTTTTGTACACCGGGCGGTCGGCGCGGGCGGCGATGGATGCGCTGATTGACCTGGGTCGGCCGAAGGCGATAAGGCTGGCGGTGCTTGTTGACAGGGCCGGGCGGGAGTTCCCGATACAGGCCGATTACGCCGGCTATAAGAGCGATGCGGCGCCGGGCGAATTGGTGCAGGTGAGATTCGTGGAGTCGGACGGGAAGGACGAGGTTGTAATAGAGTAGGGGCGGATCGTGAAGCAGACAAGGAATGTCGAAATGCAGGATGCTGTGCTGCTGTGGCAAAATGGAAGACTAAACAATTGAAGTGGGAGCGCAAGTGCCTGCTTGGGCTGCGGGAATTGAGCGAGGAGGAGATTACCTATATTCTTGATACGGCCAAGGGCTTCGAGCAGGTGAGCACGCGGTCTGTTAAGAAGGCGCCGCCGCTGAGGGGCAAGGTCGTGGTGAATCTTTTCTTCGAGGACAGCACGCGGACGCGAACAAGCTTTGCGTTGGCGGCCAGCCGATTGAGCGCCGATGTTATTGAGTTCACGCAGAAGGCCAGCTCGGTGAGCAAGGGCGAAACGCTGCTGGATACAGCGCGAAATCTCGAGGCGATGGGTATTGATATTGTAGTGGTGCGGCACAGCGCGGGCGGGGCGCCGAGATTCCTGAGCAGGAATATCAAGGCGTGTGTGGTCAATGCAGGCGACGGATTCTGCGAACACCCGACGCAGGGGCTTCTTGATGTTTATACAATTCGCAAGATTAAGGGGACGCTGGAGGGATTGAAGATAGCGATTGTTGGCGACATTGCTCACTCGCGCGTCGCGCGGAGCGATATGTGGGCGATGACGAAGCTCGGTGCCGAGGTGATATTCGTCGGTCCGCCGACGCTGATGCCGGCAGAGGTGAACCAGCTGCCGGTGAAGGTGAGCTATTCGCTGGACGAGGTTATCGAGGAGGTCGATGTGATAAATATGCTTCGTATTCAGTTTGAGCGGCTCGGCGGCAATCCGTTTCCTTCGATACGGGAGTATTCGCATTACTTCGGGCTGACGGTGGAGCGGATGAAGAAGGCCAAGCCCGGTATTTTGGTGATGCACCCCGGCCCGATTAACAGGGGGCTGGAGATGGAAAGCGAAGTGGCGGACGGGCGGAACAGCGTTATCCTCGAACAGGTGACCAACGGGCTAGCGGTACGAATGGCAGTGTTGTTTTTGGTGAATCAGGCGGCTGCATCCGGTGATTGATTACTTATGATTGATTATTGATTATTTTAATGAGTTCGGACCTTTTAATACAGAATGGACGTGTAATTGATCCCGCGAATGGGATCGACCAGAAGTGCGATGTGCTCGTGGTCGATGGGCGAATTGCGGAGGTAGGGGAGAAGATAGAAGACAGGAGACAGGAGACAGGAGACAGAAGGCAGCGGACGGAAGACCGGCGAACGGTTATTGATGCGGCTGGGAAGCTGGTGGTTCCCGGCTTGATTGACATTCACGTTCACTTCCGCGAGCCCGGCGACGAAGAGGAGGAGACGATTGCGAGCGGGTCGGCGGCGGCGGTCGCGGCGGGCTTCACGTCGGTTGTCTGCATGCCGAACACGAACCCGGTTATAGAGAGTGAGACCGATGTCGAATACGTGCATCGCAAGGGCAGGAAGGCGAGGAAGACGCACGTCTATACGATGGGGGCGATGACGAAGGGTCTGCAGGGCGTGGAGCTTGCGGAGATGGGTATGATGGCGGAGGCCGGGGCGCTGGGCTTTACCGACGATGGCAGGGGGGTGCAGGACCCGGCGGTTATGCTGCGGGCGCTCAGGTATGCCCAGATGTTCGACGTTTTTATTGCTCAGCACTGCGAGGATGAGGCCTTTGCCGGCAAGGGCGTGATGAACTCCGGGTACTTTTCGACGATCCTGGGCCTGCCGGGGATAGATGCCCTGGCCGAAGAGGCGATGCTGTGGCGGGATATTCAGCTTATCAGGAAGACGAAGGTCCGCTACCACGCTCAGCATATATCGACGGCGGGTTCAGTTGAGCTTATCAGGGCTGCTAAGGCGGATGGGCTGCCGGTTACGTGCGAGGCGACGCCGCACCATTTGCTTTTGACGGAGGAATGCTGCGCCGAATACGATACGAACTACAAGGTCAATCCGCCGTTGCGGGGAACGAAAGACGTCGAGGCCTTGAGGCGGGCCGTCGGCGAAGGGCTGGTCGATGCGCTGGCGACCGACCATGCGCCGCATCTGCAGAGCGAGAAGGAGTTGGAATTCCTTGCGGCGCCGTTCGGGATTGCGAGCTTGGAGTGCGCTCTTGGGCTCTATGTCAAGGCGCTGATTGAGCCGGGGATTCTGGACTGGCCCGCCCTGATCAGCCTTATGACAAATCGCCCGGCGAGGATAATCGGCATTGACAAAGGAACGCTCACTAAGGGCAAACAGGCCGATATCACTATTATAAATCCCGATTCCGAATACGCGATCGACGTCAATACCTTCCGCTCAAAGAGCCGAAACTGCCCCTACCACGGCTGGAAGGTCAGGGGCAGGGTCGAGAAAACAATCGTCCAGGGAGAGATTCGATTCGAGGCATGATTGTTGAGCGGAGTGATGTTGTCCGCAGAGGGATTTGGGGGCGCAATTTTGGCTTTTAATCGTGATACGGAGATTGTATAATAATGTTTTGGCATCGTCCCAAGATTTGTGGGGAAAAGACTATCAGGTAAGAAAGCGTTTATCGCATTAGGGCTGACAGCAGGTAATAAAACGGCTCCGAGAATCTCCCAGAGCCGTTGTGCTGGTAGCGGATAAAGCGATAAACGCTATTGGCTGTTCCGGAACTGAACAACCAGATTGCCCCAACCTTTGGGACGTTAATAATGTTTTGTGGACTCAGCAGACCGTGTGGCGATAGCAGCCGCAAATGGGCCGAGCGCGATGGAGAAGAATCATGGGCATTACGTACGTGGAAGGCCAGGTGAAAGGGCCGTCGTCGCAGAAGCAGGAAACGGTCAGGTTTCTCGTTGACAGCGGAGCAACGTATTCGCTTCTTCCAAAAAAGGTCTGGAAGGCGATCTGCTTGAAACCGCAGCGTAAAGTGTCATTTGCCTTAGCTGACGGGACAACGGTTGACAGGGCCGTATCGGAGGCATATATCATTCTTCCACAGGGGCAAGCCCACACACCTGTGATTCTCGGCGAGAAGGGCGATGAACCCCTGCTGGGCGTAGTGACGTTGGAGATTCTGGGCCTCGTTTTCAATCCATTCGACCGGACCCTCAATCCTATGCGGATGCTGCTGTGTTGATGAGTTGTGGGTGTGCTGCTGAGGTGAGAGTGTTTTTCTTATGACTATTTGTGCAGACACGGCAGGTGAGAATTCTGCAGGTCAGGAAGCAAAGGATCCCCGGGCGGCGGGAGAACAGAAGGAGCCATTTCTGTTCAACATTCACGTTCCGGTGTGGAAGTATGCTCTTGTGATGGCGGCTATCAGCTTTGTGCCGAGCATACTTCTTTCGTTTGGCCTGGGGGCGGCCGGGGTGATGACCGAAGAGTCGGGGCCTGAATTGGGCGGCTTTGGTCCTGTGATCGACTTTGGTATGATTGTGCTGCTGAGTCCCGTTGTTGAGACGCTGCTAATGGGCGTTATATTGAAGGTGTTGTCATTCATCAGCAGGCGAAGATATGTCCTCGCGGCGATGTCGTGCGGTGTATGGGCGGGTCTGCACTCGCTTTTCAGCCCGCCGTGGGGGCTTGTGGTCTTCTGGCCGTTCTTCGTTTTTTCTTGTTCATATCTGGCGTGGCGGCAAAGGTCGTGGCGACACGCGGTGTGCGTGACTTCTCTTATTCACATGCTTCACAATCTGCTGCCGGGGCTGGCAATAGCTGTTAAAGGATTTATGCAATGAGGCTGTGTTCGGCTGGTGCGGCAGGGCGGTGGGGTATGTTGACGATATCGTGAAAGAGAATGGAGAGTGCGGGATGTTCATCATAGACGGCAATAACTTGTTGTGGGCGGTGGACGGGACGAGGGAGGGGCCGAGTGAGATTACCGACGTGGGCTTGTGCCGGGCGGTGGGTGGCTACCTAAAGCAGATAGGCCAGGCGGGCGAGCTTATCTTTGACGGGACCGGGCCTCGGGACAAGAGCGAATTCGATAACATAGACGGCGTGGAGGTGCTCTTTGCCGGATTCGGGACCGATACCGATACGGTAATTGAGGGCAAGATAGACGCGAATACGGCGCCGCGGAGCCTCACTGTTGTCAGCAGCGACAGGAGGCTGCGAAAGGCGGCGCGCGCCAGAAGGGCCGGCTCGGTCAAATCGGAGGTGTTCTGGGCCGAGGTGCAGCGAGAATTGGGCAAGAAGAAGAGGATTCCGAGGGAGCCGAACGGCAAAAAGAATGGGCTCAGCGAGGGCGAGACGGAGCAGTGGCTTGAATTCTTTGGCATTGAGGAGTAGGGGGCGGGCGATTTACCTGCGCTTTGTGCGTTTTCGGTACTGATATTGCGGTTTCATAGGGAGGGCTGGTAGCCACTCACGGTTGAATTTGTGAGTGCTGCTGGCTCAGCAGGCGGCTAAGGGTTGTGGATTCCTGCTCCCCGATCAAGTCGAGGACAAGTTTCGCAGGAATGACAACTGACAAGATCAATGTTGACGGGCTGCTGGGGGTGGGGAAGTTTGTGCGGTTGTGGGCGGGGCGGCTGATTTGGGGGCTGATTCTGCGGATTTTTTGTTGCCACTTCTGAGAAAAAGTTGTATAAAAGCGGCTTTCCGGCGTGCTTAGGGGCGTTCGGAGGCTAAGCAGGACTGACTGGTGCGGTTAGTTGCTTTGGATAGAAGGCTTCTGCAAAATTGCAGGTTAGGCCTACTTAGAAAAGAAAAAATCGT
>CAYGZM010000227.1:4090-5237 GCA_964354365.1 uncultured Pirellulales bacterium | reverse complement strand
TCGTATCCGTTCGGCGGCGAAGAAGAATATGGCATGGAGACTGCCGCCACACTGGAAAACATTGGCTTCACTTTGGCGTGCGCCGGCTCCTATGGAACTGTCAGTGCCGCCGCTGCAACAAACCGTTATGAGCTGCCCAGGGTCAAGGTCGGCAACTGGAACCCGTTCACCTTTTACAAATTCCTGGAAGGATTCTTTAACTGATATCGGCCAATTGCCATTCGACGCAGACCAACGTCCATTGTCTGAGGAGACCATCGTGGGAATAAGAATACTGATCGCGGATGACCATAAGATCCTGCAGGAAGCGGTCGCCTCGCTGCTCAACAATGAAATTGGAATGGAGGTTGTCGCCAATGCACAGGACGGCCGAGCGGCAGTGCAGCTTGCCAGGGAGCTGCAGCCCGACGTCGTTGTTATGGATATTACCATGCCCAACCTCAACGGCATTGAGGCCGCCCGCCAGATAGTCCACGAGCTGCCCGATACCAAAGTGGTGATGCTCTCGGAAGAATCGGACAGGCGCTGCGTCTGCGAGGCGCTCAGGGCGGGCGCTTCGGGTTTCGTGCCGAAGCGCTGCGGGTATCAGGAGCTCGTCACGGCAATACGCAGCGTCGCCGCCAACCACACGTACCTCAGCTCCGAGATAACCGGCGTGGTAGTCGAAGGATATATAAACCGCCGGCCTGAACAGAACAACTCCGCCTATTCCGTCCTGACCGACAGGGAGCGGGAAGTGCTCCAGTTAATCGCGGAGGGCATGTCAACAAAGAAAATCGCGGAAGAGCTGCACCTGAGCGTCAAGACAATCGAGTGGCATCGCAGTCAGCTGATGAAGAAGGTGCATCTGACGAGCGTAGCCGAGCTGGTCAAGTACGCGATAAGCGAGGGACTGACCTGCGCACACTTAAGCCCCCGGCCCCTTGAGCAGCTTTCTCAATCCACCCCATAACCCGTCCGGCAAATCCCGGCGACGCTCTGCGATGTACGCCGGTTCGATCCGCCCTGCGAAGTCCGGTATTCACATTGCCACAAGCCTTACGCCTCAACTCTGACCCCAGGTTATTTGAGTAGTAAAACAAGAGATTCCCTGGGTAATTCACGCCCTGAAAACGCCGACCTATCCTGGAAGGGATATTCGTCGCCC
>CAYGZM010000227.1:0-3990 GCA_964354365.1 uncultured Pirellulales bacterium | reverse complement strand
ATAAGGAGCTACGCAGATGAGTAATGAACAGAACACCGCTTTGAAGTCTCCCTCACAGCGAGCCGGAGCGCCTGCTCCGGTGTGCAAGTCCGAGGAAAGGTTCAGGCAAGACGCAGATGAATGGAAAGCCACCTTTGACTCCATTACTGATCTTGTTTCGCTTCACGACAACAATTTCAGGTTTTTGAAGGTCAATAAAGCCTTTGCTGATGCCTTCGGAATGAGGCCCGAAGACATCGTCGGGATGACCTGCTACAAGCTGGTCCACGGAACAGAACAGCCCCCGCCGGACTGCCCTCACCGGGAGACCCTGCGCTCCGGAAAGCCACACAGAGCGGAGTTCTTCGAACCGCATCTTGGAGTCTATCTCGAAGTCTCCACTTCCCCCGTATTTGCTGAAAACGGCGACGTTGCCGGTTCCGTCCATATAGCCAAAGACATCACCTGGCGCAAACAGGCCGAGCAAAGGCAGGCCAGACTGCTGACTGACGTGGAAAGCATCAGCCGTGAGCTTAAAGACTTCGCGTACATAGTATCGCACGATCTGAAGGCGCCGCTGCGGGGGATCAAGAGCCTGGTGGAATGGATCAGCGCCGACTACGCGGACAAGCTCGACGAGAACGGCAGAGAACAAATGAACATGCTGACGAAACGCGTTGAGCGAATGCACAACCTGATTGAGGGCGTGCTTCAGTATTCAAGGGTCACGCGCGACAAAGGGCAGCGCGCTTCGGTGAATCTCAACGAGCTTGTTGCGCAAGTCATCGACTCGATAGCACCGCCGGAGAACGTCTCGATCAGAATTGCGAACGAGCTGCCCACAATCCCGTTCGAGCCGACCCGCATCACACAGGTCTTCCAGAACCTCCTGGGCAACGCAGTCAAGTATATGGATAAGCCGGAGGGGCAAGTGACCGTAGGGTGCGTCGAAGAGGACGGCTGCTGGAAACTCAGCGTCTCCGACAACGGCCCCGGCATCGATGAAAAGCACTTCGAGAGAATCTTCCAAATGTTCCAGACGCTCCGTGCGCAAGATGAGATGGAAAGCACCGGCGTGGGACTTACCATAGTCAGAAAAATCGTGGAAATGCACGGAGGCAAAATCTGGGTTGAGTCCAAATTAGGCGAAGGAAGCACATTCTATTTCACCATACCAACACAAAAAGAGGAGTCAAAAGATGAAAAAACCGAAACCAATACTGCTTGTTGAAGATGACAATATCGACGCAATGACAGTGCGGCGAGCGCTGAAAGACCTCAAGGTCACCAACGAGCTGATCCGTGTCGGCGATGGCGAGAAGGCGCTGGAATACTTACGCGATGCCGGCACTCAGAACCCGTGCCTTATTCTTCTGGACCTGAATATGCCTAAGATGAATGGAATCGAATTTCTCAAGATAGCCAAGGCCGATGAGGACCTCAAAAAAATTCCGGTTGTAGTCCTGACCACCTCGGACGAGCAGCGCGACATTGTGGAGAGCTTTGAGCTGAGTGTTGCAGGCTATATGGTCAAGTCTGCTGATTATTCCGACTTTGTCGAGACGATTCGTGTGATTAACCTGTACTGGACACTGAGCGAAATGCCTGAGTATATGCAAAAATAATGCTTCCCGGAACGGCCCCCCTGGAAGGTCGCAGAACGCACGGGCCGAGCGTCTGCCCTCGCCAATGACCGGCGCCGTATTCCACAAGTAAGTCAACACAATTGCATATTCATGGACAGATCCATCAACACTGGGAGGCGGGCAGCCCGGCTATGCACGTCATCCGTAATATGACGGTAAAGCGCAAGCTGATTGCAATCATCATGCTGACATGTGTTATAGCACTGTTGTCGGCAGGCGCGGCCTTTATTTTGTGGCAGTGGCGCGCCTCCCGCACCCACATGATAGAAGACCTGTCCGTGCACGCAGAAATGATCGCCGAGAGCTGCACAGCCGCGGTGGCCTTCCAGGACGCCGAAGATGCAAAGCTGATACTGAAAGGCCTTCACGTTAAGCCTTCCGTCGTATTTGCGGGCGTTTACTCAAAAGACGGCGGGGAATTTGCTTCTTATTACGGAAGCAGCGTCGATGCCGGCATTCAACCGCCTCTTATGCAAAAGGACGGCCATAGTTTTGCAGATGGTTATCTGACGGTGTTCAGAAGTATCATCCTGGACGGCAAGAGCATAGGTGCCGTATGCCTTCGCTCCGACCTGACGCCGATGCGCCGGATGCTGATGCGCACTGTCCGGATAACCATTGTGGTCCTGGTTTTTGCCGTCTTGATCGCTTACTTGGTCTCGTCGCGGCTGCAGATAATCCTCTCCCGACCCATTCTGAACCTGGCCGACGTCGCAAGGGCCGTGTCGCAGAAGAAGGACTATTCAAAACGAGCGCTGAAACAAAGCAACGACGAGGTAGGCTCACTAATAGACGCATTCAACGAAATGCTCGAGCAAATACAGAAGCGAGACTGGGAATTAATGGAAGCAAAAGGGCAACTGGAAACAAGAGTACAACAGCGCACGGCCGAATTATCCTCCGCCAACGCAAATCTCGAAGAAGAAATCGCCGTCCGCAAGGCAATCGAGACAAGACAACGCAGCACCCTGGCCAAGTTGGAGAGCGCCAATCAGGAGCTGAAGGATTTTGCATACATAGTCTCACACGACTTGAAGGCCCCGCTGCGGGGGATCAAAACCCTGACAGAGTGGATCTCGTCGGATTACGCCGACAAAATTGACGAAGACGGCAGGGAGCAAATGAATCTTCTCTCAAATCGAGTCGATAGAATGCACAACCTGATTGATGGAATTCTCCAGTACTCCCGCGTAGGACGCATAAAAGAAAATCTCGTTGCGGTGAATCTGAACCAGCTTGTCCCGGAAATCATCGATGCGCTCGCCCCGCCGGAAAACATCTCGATTACGACGGAAGGTGAGCTGCCGACGATTACCTGCGAGCCGACCCGCATAACGCAAGTCTTTCAGAACCTCCTGAGCAACGCAGTCAAGTATATGGACAAACCACAGGGAATGGTAAAGATCGGCTGCGTCGAGGAAGACGGCTGCTGGAGATTCAGCATCTCCGACAACGGGCCGGGCATTGAAGAAAGATACTTCGAGAAAATCTTCCAGATGTTCCAGACGCTCAATGCCCGCGACGAATTTGAGAGCACCGGCGTCGGACTTACCGTAGTGAAGAAGATTATTGAAATGTACGGCGGCAAAATCTGGGTGGAATCAAAAGTAGGACAGGGCAGCACCTTCCTGTTCACACTGCCAAAACGGCAAACGGAGACAGGCAATGCCGGACACCAGGCCAATACTGCTCATTGAAGACGACAGAGTGGATGTAATGACCGTGGAGCGCGCGCTCAAACAGCTCAGAATCCCAAACCAACTGATCCGCACAACCAACGGCGAGCAGGCCCTCGAATACCTCAAAAACGAAAACAACGAGCTTCCCTGCGTGATTCTTATGGACCTCAACATGCCTAAAATAAACGGCCTGGAATTTCTCCAAATCATAAAGACGCAAGAGTCGTTGAAAGACATCCCCATTGTGGTTATGAGCACGTCCAACGAAAAGCAGGACATTGACGCCACCGCCAAATTTGGCATCGTCATGTATCTTGTCAAGTCCCCGGGCTATGCGAAATTCGTCGAGGCGCTGAGCACAATCGAGCAGTTGTGGAGTTCGCCCGAGTTGCCGGCCGCCCCCCAGAATCCCGGGGAACAGAAAGCCGAAAAGCCTGCCCATTGAGAACAACAGAACCGCACAGACGCCGGAGAATTCCCCCGACCGCCCAGCGCAGCGGATAATTTCCAGCAAAAGCCCTTGACAAGGGACAGGCAAATGGCCTAAACTTGTTCGTATGGACGATTTGAGTTACCTTGCGGGCGTAGCATAGTGGTAATGCACTGGCTTCCCAAGCCAGTCAGGAGGGTTCGATTCCCTTCGCCCGCTATCGCCGTAAGTCACGCCACAACAGGGCTTTACAAGT
>CAYGZM010000226.1:0-5246 GCA_964354365.1 uncultured Pirellulales bacterium | reverse complement strand
GAACGGCTCTGGTGACGTGGCGGTCGTGTTTGAGCGGCAAGCTGTATCAGGTTTACGTGAACGGCCGATACGCGGGAGTGACCGCCGAGAGCGAACAAAGGCAGATGATTGTTCAGATGCCCACGTCTTTAGAGACAGCGGTTCGGATCGAGGTCTTTGCCGTGGAAGCGGACGAGGCGGATGGGGACTTTAGCGGCGAGCTTGATTCTCCGCAGAGTGACAGCGGGCGCGTACGAATGGTTTTGCTGCGCAGCCAGAATTTGCCGATCGACGCCATGGCTGAAATCTACTTCGACGGTGGGACCGGAGTGATTGACTACAGTGAGCCTTTGAGCGACCGGCCTATCAGGCTCTGGCCGGCGTGGCAGGATAAGGCGGGGTTTGGAATGAGCAGATTCGGTGCCGGGGATTTTGGCTATGACTCGGCGGCTGCGGTGGGATTTGGAAAGGGCAGTTTCGGTAATGGTCTATTCGGTCTCGATGCGGACACAATCGAATGGGTGAGTCCGCCACTTTCTGCCGGGGTCTATAGATTCGCCGTGCTGGTCTATGACGCGGCGGGAAATGAAAGCGCGAGCAGCAAGAGCAACAAAGTTGTGGTGATACCGGAAGCGAAACCGGCCGAGCACGTGAGCGTTTATTCATTCGAGAAGTTGACGAATCAGTTGGTGCTGAGTGTCACGTAATATACTCAAACTGACCGTTTTGGCTGTCATGCTGAGCCCCCAAGGGACGAAGCATCTGGGCCGAGCATAAGCGGAGACCACCAAGTCGCAGGCCAGGTTCTTCGCTGGCGCTCAGAATGACAACTTGCCATATTCTATTACAGATGCACGACTTATGCCTATCGCTGGAGACGAATCGGTCAGTTTGAGCAATATAGGATACTTTTGCAGACGTGGGAGAAAGTAATAAGGAGCATACTATGGCGGAAGTTTATCCATCAGACAATGAGCTGTTGAACATACAAGCCGACAGCGAGACGGGGGTAGAGTACATCGCGACCGGCACGGCGCCCTATTATCTGGAGTTTCGCAAGCTGCTGTACCGGCTGCTTCTGGCCACGGGGCGGGCGAACGACCTGCGGGTGTATGACGAGGGCGGGCTGGACGTCGGAGTCAAGCCGGGCAAATTCTGGCTTGGCACGGAGCTTGTCAGCTATGAAGGCTCATCGGGTAATACGCTGGCGGATGACAAGAGCAACGTCTATATCTACCTGGATTCGAGCGGGAATCTTGTGACGGATGAATACAGCGGTTTCCCGGATATGGCGACGACGCCTCACGTTCGGCTGGCGACGGTAAGCACTTCCGGCGGGGACATTGATTTGATAACCGACTGCCGAGCCGGTCATAACGTGGTGGTGCCGTACGAGGCGGGCGGGGTCAAAAAGACGATAGAGGCTCATACGACCAACGACACACTGACTGCGGCGGAGTCCGGCAGCGTTCACAGCAACCTCGGCGCGACGGGGACGGTTACACTTACACTGCCCGGCTCGGCGCCTGCGGGGACGGTGTTTACGTTTGCCGTCCAGGCGGCGCAGGGGCTGCGTGTTGATCCCGGCGCGGCGGCTATTCGGGACGACAGCGGCCAGACTGCGGGCAAGTACAAGTCGGCTGACGCCGTCGGCGAGTGCATAGCGCTTGTTGCCGATACGAACGGAGACTGGGCGACAATCGCCAAGAACGGGACGTGGACGGAAGAAGCATAAGCGGAAGTTCGGGCCGAGTGTATAGTGGATTTGGCATAAGGAGGCACAATGTATTTTCTGGATTCAAGCCACGTCTGGCACGTTGCCAAGAGCGGCAATAATTCAAACGGCGGCCACGCGGGCCAATATCCGGTCAATCTTGCCAACGATGCGAAGCTGACAATAGGAGCAGCGGTATCACCGGCGGCGAGCGGCGATACGATTATTGTCTGGCCCGGCGATTATGCCGAGAACGTAAGCTTCGGCACCAAAGCATTAACGCTGATTGGCGCCAATCGCAGCAAGTCGAGAATCATACCAACGAGCGGCTCAGGCATTGTCGCGGCTGATAACAGCGTTCTGCGCAACTTGTCGGTTGAAGCCGTTGCAACAGGCGCAAAGGCCGTTGATGTATCATACAAGACGAATATCGTTATCGAGAACTGTGACATCTACGGCGGATACAACGGGTTGTACGGGTATGGCGTCAAGAGGGTCTTCCTGCACGGCTGTAGTATCAGGGGCAAGTACGATGGCGGCAATTTTGGCGACGCCGAAGGAGTCGTTGTCGAAGGCTGCATATTCATCGGCTACGGGACATACTCAAGCGTTGCTGACTGTCGGGCTTTGTTTGGAGTGGGCGTCGGGACGTACAGCAACTGCGTTTTTAGAGCCGAGAGAAACGACACGACCGACAAAGCAAACGGGGCCGTTTATTGCACGGCGAACGAGCAGGCCGTGTTCAAGAACTGCACTTTCGGGGCTGTTGCCGGCAGCGGGCACACCGGGCAGGCGTATGGGATTCTGATGAACGGTTCGGATGCGGCCGTGGTGCTTGAGGGCTGCGCGATCACATCGGCTTCCGAGAATGCCGGGTATGGACCTTATGATTTGTGGCAGGCTGATGGAAAACTTGTGGTGTGCGGCTGCGCATACGAGACTGTCGGCGGGACAATCATACAGGGAGGGTCCGGCTGGGCTGACGCGGTTGGTACAGAAGTTGATACGGCCCTGGCGGATGCAGATCTTGATAAGGCAGCCAAGGTGCTTGTCAACAAGGCGGTTCAGAACAAATTAACCGGGGCGATTGCGTACTACGGCGATGATGGAGAGACGGTATTCCTTACGCACACGCCGAGCGAGGAGGAAACCACGATTACAAGGACACCGAGTTGAACTACTGTATTGATGCTCTGTCGCGCGGTATTTGACTTCCTGCTATCTTGAGCCGGTGCCGTCGCTATGCGAGCGACGAAGAGGGCGGGGGGCGAAGTATCCAGACTGCGAAGCAGGAATACCTTACGTTGCCCGGATGCTTCGCTTCGCTCAGCATGACAGAGGGCGAAGGACTCAGTAAGACAAATGGCCGGATTCAGAGTGACATTTATCAATTATTGTGTGAGGGGAATAATGAGATATTTAGGGAGATGAACAATGGGCAGTTTCAGCAACTATCTGGAAAATGAACTTTTGGACCACGTTTTTGGCAAGGGCAGTTACGCGCCGCCGGCGGTCTATGTGGCGCTATCTACGGCGAATCCTCTGGATGACGGCTCCGGCTTATCTGAGCCGAGCGGCAACGGCTATTCGAGGGCTCAGACGGCCGGGACCGATTGGAATGCGGCATCGGGAGGGTCTATCGACAACGCCAACGAAATCACGTTCGATGAGGCAACCGGCAGTTGGGGGACTATGACGCACTTTGCCCTTATGGATGCCGCATCAGGAGGCAATATGCTGGTACACGGGGCGCTAAGCGTGTCAAAATCAATCGGCAGCGGAGATACGGCGGAATTTGCAGCCGGCGATCTGGATGTATCGCTGGATTAGATGATACCTGCGATTTCGCAGAGGGCTTTTTGTAGATAAGTCAGGAGGATTAACAATGGCGGATATAAAAACGAAGTACGCTGGTGCGGCGGATATCACGATAACTTTGGGGTCTCTGGCTGACGCTGCGAAGCGGCAGTCCGCTTCGGTTGACAACAGCAGCAATCTGTATCTCGATGCCCACGTGCAGTTGAAGGTCAAGACGGGCGGCACGGCCAGCAGTGATAAGGCTGTCTATGTCTATGCTTACGGCGCAGTCGATTCAAGCGGACTGGGCTACTCGGGCGGCGCATCGGGTAGTGACGCGGCATTCTCCGGCACACTTGCCAACACAAAGCTGATAGGCGTTATCAGCGCACCGGCATCGGGGACGGCCTACGAATCGGATGTTATGAGCGTAGCGGCTGGGTTTGGCGGGTCGCTGCCGAGCAAGTGGGGAATCATAGTGGAGAACAAGACGGGATCCGCTCTTGATTCCACCGAGGCCAACCACGTCAAGAAGTATGCAGGTATTATGGCACAGTCGAGTTAATCATGATCTTAGGCACCAAGTACAAAATGAAACCTTCTGTGGCGGCACGGTTGCTCCGTGACCACCCCCTCGCTGATGGTCTTGTCGGCTGCTGGATGATGAACGAAGGGGCGGGCCTAAAAGGCTTCGACATCAGCGGTTACCGCAATGATGCAATGTTTAACGGCATTGCCGGATGGCGGTCGAGCCGGCTCGGCCCGGCTATGGATTCGCAGGGCGCCGGCAACGACGCGAGCACCACGTTTAACGGGACTCAATACAGCGAGCTGTCAATAAGCGCATGGGTTATTCCGGACCTTGTCACATCGACGAGGTACATTGTGGACAACAGTCCGGGTTCAGCGGGCTTTGGGCTTCGCTTAGTCACAACGCAGTTGGACTTTTTCTGTTTTAGCGGGGGCAGCGCGGGCGTTGTGAGCAAGAGCGGTTTTTTCTCGGCCGGCCAATTGCGCCACGTGGTGGCCGTCCACAATAGCAAGAACATAATCTATGGCGACGGGGCCTATCTAAATGAAGCAAGCTCGGCGGTTGGGATTGATGATTCCGTAGAAGAGATGCAAATCGGCGGGGACTATCTGGGCGTGTATAGCTGGGATGGAGCGATTGTTCTTGTCCAGATATGGAACCGGAGCCTGTCTGCGGGTGAAATTGCCTGGCTGTATCGCGAGCCGTTTGCGATGTTCGACAGGCCGGCCAGGGCGGAATTGATGTATGTGCCGACGACAGCCGTTGTGAGCTTGGCGGGCGCGTCGAGCGGGGAATCCGGAGCGTCCGGCAGTGTCGGGTTGACGAGAAGGCTCGCCGGTTCGGCCTCTGCGCAAGCGGCGGCAACCGCTGAGATAGGCGTCGGCGGTGAGTCGCCGGGGGTCGCGCCGCAGAGGACGTGGCTCGAAGAGGCGCTTTTTGCCGGTATGACGGCAAATGCGTTCAAGCTCGGCACAACATTGAGCTTAGGTTGGTTCTGGATGCGGGTGGAAGGGTGCTCTGCGCTCTATCGCGGAGGCAGTATGAGCTGCATCGATTTTGAGAGCATACTGAGCGTGGGTAATCCGGATGCCGGCTTCATTTCTCCGCCCGGCTGTGTTCGGCACGATAGCAGCTCAACGTACTTCTATGTTGTTCGCCGGTTCAATCGATGCGGCGTCCGGGAAGATACGCTTGCCGGCGCGGTCAAGGTGTCGATTGATGCCA
>CAYGZM010000225.1:0-5251 GCA_964354365.1 uncultured Pirellulales bacterium | reverse complement strand
CAACCGAGGCCCGTGACGAACAGCCCGTCACAGGCCTCGGATTGCTGCATGCAGAATCGCATTAACTTTTCAACAAACTTCACGCCTTGGAATTAGCGTTTCCTGCGAACGCGAAGCATTGCCAGTCCGCCAAAGCCCAGAAGAGCTATTGTAGCAGGCTCAGGCACATAGACAGGCGAAGCGCCGTTGGCAACATCACCCAACAGAACGCGAACGCCGCTCGGCAGAATCTCAGTAAGCTCGAGGCTCGAACCGCCGCCGCCTTCCACCGAACGGGCCCGGAGGCTATAATAGCCGTTCGCGGCCACGGTGAACGCGAAGTCCTGGTTGTCAGCGCCCTTCCACTCGGGCGTGCGGGCTATCTCGACGCCGCCGATCTCAATGATCGTCCCGTCGTCGCTGTTGGCCCCGATAATGTGCAGACCGGCTGTGAGCTGGATGCACGCAAGAACCTCGGTCGCGAAGGTATCGTCGTTATCACCAGCGGCGCCTGTGCCATTACCGCTGCCGTCATCCCACATTACCGTCGGCTGCTCAAAAGCATCGATACCCGGGAAGCTGACGTCGTTCTCGAAGTTGCCGCGTCCGTCCGAATCGTGCAGGTTCACGACAGGGTCAATGCGCTTGCCCTCTTGATAACCCTCAATCACGCCGTCCAGAAGATCGGCCATTCCGGCGTAGCCCCAGTTGTCGGGCTCAAATACCGGCTTGAGCGTACGAATCTTGAAGCCCGGAACAGTACCGCAGGCCTCAGGAAGCGGGTCTCCACCGGTCCTAATACCAACAAGGTCCGGGTTCTGCGTATAGGCAACGTTGCTGACACGGGCCTGAGCCAGCCAGGCGTTGTCGTGCGAGGTTACCGCAGCGCCAAGCAGAAGCGCGTCGGGAAGGCTGGGCACAATTCGCGTGTCCAGGTTTTGCCAGCCGGCGCCGGTGCCGTAATCGACGAGCGCCTGGACAAGCTGATAGCCGCCACTGACTACGCGCTGGATCGCGATCTTGCTCGGTGTCGAGCCACCCCATTCAGTGCCGCCCCACGCACCCGCGTCTTGCGCCGAACGAGCCTGCAAGCCCACCCACGGGCCAACCGGCACGGGGGGAGCCCCAGTGGTATTTTGATCTTGGCGGCGGGTCCCGGTCGCATAAAATTCTGAACCGGTACTGGTGTTCACGCGAAGCATCGTCTCAATCTTTGCCCAGTAGTTGTTGGCGACATCCCACATCGGCGTCATCTCGAAGCGAACGTTGCCGCTAACCTCGTTGTAGGCAAAGTGGAACTGGTCCGCCGTGCCCCAGATATCCGAACCGCCGCCGAGTATCAAGTACTCGTTGGTGGCAACATATCTCGTGCCGCCGATACCGCCTACAGCGCCGATATCCTCGGTGTTGTTGAACACCCCGACGGGTGCACCGAACACGCTCGGCGTGCCAACAAGAAGCAAAATGAGGGATGCTAGAAGAAACAATCTTTTACACATAATAAACTCCTCCTCAATACATCACATCAAAAACATACACTTTTCATCGCTTTGGCAACGAGCCAAAACACACATTGTGCCTTGGCAACGAGCCAAAACACGGATCGTTCGTGACAGGCGTACCACCCCTAATCAACACTTTTTTGTGCCTGCCTCAAACAACCTTCTACAAAACAAGCAACAAAGAATCTTCACCAAACCCTGTGCTTGCCTGAAAAGAACTTGTTTTACGCGATGTGGCTTTTCACACCCTCCATCCATGCGGGTGCCCGCTCTGAGTTGTCAGATGAAATGTCTTATCATCACACCAACCTCATCCACGGAGTAAATAGCTACTCCGCCCAGAGACGCAAACTGCCTCCTGCAGCCACAATTCACAATACCCAAATGTCTAACTTGCCCATTTATACCAAATTGACTATGCCCTCGTCAAGCAAAATTCTGTAAAATTCCGCCAAATTTTTGGCTATGCACAGCCAAAAACAACATAAACGCTGAATTCACAAAGACTTACAAGCGTCTCATGCCCGAATTTCGACGCCAAAAATTTCTACGGCCGCACGCGTTTTTCGCAGGTCTCAAAATGCCCATCTTAACTCGCAACAATACATCCAAAAAACCACCACGCCCAGCCTCCTCAAATCCTCATCTAAGTAGGCTACGTCCCGTCAACCTTATCTTCTTGCTCGCCGCTCTCGCCCTCTTGAGGTCCCTCGGCCGGAGCCTGTTCCGGCTCCTCGGCGGAGTCTTCTTCTGCAATACCGCGCGCTTCAGCCGCAGGCGCCTCGGCTGCTTCAGCAACGTTGCTCTCGCCGGCCTGGCCCTCTTCCTTACTCTCCTCAGCACTCTGGCGCTTACTCGCCCGGCTCACCTTCTTGCTCTTCTCGCCGCCCTCAGCCGTCTCAGCCCCCCCCGACGCATCCGCACCAGCCTTTCCTTTGGGCTTTGAAAGCCGCTCAACGTCGCTATCGGAAAGAACGCTCTGAACCGCCGTAGGCCGACGACGACGAGCCGGCTCCTCTGCTTGCTCTTCTGCAGCCCACTGGACCCGTCGAAGGCTCAAACCGATCTTGCGCGACTCGCTGTCAACCTTGAGAATCTTAACCTCAACTTCCTGGCCGACCTGCACAACATCCTGCGGCTTATCAATCTTATGGTCCGCAAGCTCCGAAATGTGCAGCAGACCCTCCAAGTCCTGCTCAAGCTCAACAAATGCGCCAAAATTAGTAAGCTTCGCCACCTTGCCTTTTATGATATGCCCCGGAATATACTTCTCCGGAATGGCGCGAATCCACGGATCCTCCGTCATCTGCTTCATGCCGAGCGATACCCGACGTTTCTCCTCATTGACATCCAGAACTACGCACTTCACCCCCTGTCCCTTCTGAAGAGCCTCGCTCGGATGGCTGTATTTCCGCGTCCAGCTCAGGTCCGAAATGTGGATCATGCCGTCAATACCCGGCTCTATCTCAACAAATGCGCCAAAATTGGTCACACTCCGAACCGTCGTATTAACAATCGTTCCTGACGGATACTTCTGAGACGCCACCGCCCACGGATTCGTCTCGGTCTGCTTCAACCCCAGCGATATCTCCTGCTTCTCCTTGTTCACGCTCAGCACGACAACCTCAATCTCGTCACCGAGATTCACCATCTCGCCGGGATGTGCAAGACGCCGCGTCCAGCTCATCTCGCTGATATGGACCAGGCCCTCAATACCGTCCTCCAGCCGAACAAACACCCCGTAGTTCATCACGTTCACGACTTTGCCCCTAACCTTCGCCCCTATGGGATAACGAACCTCAACGTCCTCCCACGGACTGGGCGTCTTCTGCTTCAGACCCAGAGAAATCTTCTCGTGCTCCTTATCAACGCCGATAACAACGCACTCGATCTCCTGGTCAAGGTCCACGACCTCCGACGGGTGCGATATCCTCCCCCAGCTCAAGTCGGAAATATGCAGCAGACCGTCCAAGCCGCCCAAATCCACGAAAACGCCGAAATCGGCGATGTTCTTGACCGTGCCTTTCCGCCGTTGTCCGACCTCGATTTCATTGAGAATCTTCTCCTTGCTGCTCCGCCGTTCCTCCTCAACCAGCTTACGTCGCGATATGACGATGTTGCGCCCTTCAACGTCAATTTTGAGAATCTTGCATTCGACTTCTTTGCCGATGAACCTGCTGATGTCCCCGGGCTTCCTGATATCAACCTGTGAAGCCGGCAGAAACACCGGCACGCCGATATCAACCAGCAGGCCGCCCTTGATCCGCCGTATTACCCTCCCTATCACAACGTCCCCTTCCTTTTTCGTTTCGATTATATTCTCCCACCCGCGTATAACGTCCGCCTTGCGCTTGCTCAACAGCACAAGGCCGCTCTCAGAATCCGTGTCCTCCAGAAGGACCATAATCTCCTTGCCCGCCTGTATGTCCTCAGGGCTGTCAAACTCGCCAGCATCGACAACCCCCTCGCTCTTGAGCCCCACCTCCACGATAACGTCGCCGCCAATCTGCGAGACGATCTTCCCCTTCAAAATCGCGCCCGGCAATCGCGAATCAACCTTCCTTTGCAGGACCTCTTCCAGAAACTCCCCTTCCTTCTCTCCAAAAAGCTCCTTTAGCTGCTCATCAAGTTTCTCCTGCGACAAACCTAATTTATTGACAATATTTCTATCTACCATAAGACTGACATCCTTCTGTGGAGTCTCGGTTCGCCGCTCGCCGGCGCCCCACATTTACGCCGGCAAGACCCCGTGCAACGCTGCACAAAAATCCCGTTAGTCAATCATTCATCAAAACGCATCTGCCAACGCAGCAGACGCACACCGAAAGCCTTCTCTCGGCGCCCAAAGCCCTATTGTGAGCTACCGGCCGTCAAAAGCCTCCAGATTCTTCACGAACTCATCTATTATCCAGTCGGGCGTGGACGCGCCTGCCGTAACGCCCGCCACATTCTTGCCAAAAAGCTTGATGTTATCAAGTTCTTTCCAGTTTTGCAAGTGAAACGTTTCGCTATTGTGCTTTTTGCAAAGCTCCGCCAGCCTCCGCGTATTGGCGCTCTCCAGTCCGCCCAGGACAAACATCACGTCAACCTTCTTACACAACTGCACCGCCGATTCCTGCCTCTTGATCGCCTCCTGGCATAGTGTATTGATGACTCTCAGCTCGCTGAAGCTCCGCCGTCCTATGGCGCCGAGCATATCCCCGAAATTCTCCGGCCCCTGCGTAGTCTGGCTCACAATCCCCAACCTCGCATTGCCCGGCAGCTTGGCCAAATCCGACTCGTCCGCTATCACAACAACATCCTTCGCACAGCCCATCACCGCCTGCACCTCAGGATGGTTCTCCTCCCCCACAATCACAACCTGGTAGCCATCCATCCCCAGCTCCTCCGCTATGTGCTGCACCCTCTTGACCAATATGCACGTCGCATCAACAATGGTAAGGCTTTTCTCCCTCAGCCTGGCCATTTGAGCCGGAGCCGCCCCGTGAGAGCGGATAATAACCGTACCCGAATCAATCTCCTCTATGCTCTCAACCGTCCTCAGCCCCGACCTGGCCAGCCGCTCAACCTCGTCCTTATTGTGAATTATAGGACCAAGACTATAGACGGCCCCCTTATCCTTCTGTTCCGCCAGCGTCTTCTCCGCCACACTTATAGCGGTCCTGACCCCGTGGCAAAACCCGCACTTCTCTGCAACCAATACCTTCATAAACTCCTAATGAGTTCTGCAAAATTGCAGGTTAGACCTATATTGTTGAAGAAAATCTCTT
>CAYGZM010000224.1:0-5252 GCA_964354365.1 uncultured Pirellulales bacterium | reverse complement strand
TCGACCTGTTCGCCGACGACTGGCTCAAAACGACAATCTGGCGCAAATGATACATGCGTCCGGACTGAAAAAACTGATTCAATCACCCTCCTACGAGCGCCGGCCGGCCCTGGCTGGCCGGCGCTATGCTCCCCGAATCGCCGCGAAGAGATAGCCTCTTGCCAAATCGCCGCCCTGAACGAAGGCGCACTCGACGGCATCCGCATCGCAAAACTGAAGTGGGCGAAGAAATGACCGCGCCTTTCACGGAAGTTGGCGAATCTCTTTAGAGCATCTAACACAAAGAAGGCCCTTCTTTGTCATTCCTGCGAAAGCAGGAATCCAGTCTTTTCGCCATAGACCCCTGCTTTCGCAGGGGTAACATTGCCAGTTTCGGCTTTGCGCAATAGATACTAATTATTTCGCGGGGCCGCCGTGAGCTTCAGGGCCCAATCAATGTCCGACTTGCTGCTATTTCCCGGGAAATTCGGCAAGACAATCTTCCCGTCACTCCCTGCGGTCAGAACCCCAGCCTCCGCCCACTCGCCGGTCCTCGGATCAAACCACTGAGCCTTGTATCTCTTATTCGCAGCCGCACCGGAGAGCTTCGCCACGGGACAATCCTTCTCGAAGTAGAGAAGAAACAGGTCCTTGTTGGCCGTCCTCGCACAATACGCCCATCCAAGACACGATTCTTCCTCCCCCGACCTGCTCGGCTCCACAAGCTCCGCACCGGGAACAAGCTCCTGATACCTGCGCCCCTCGGACAGAACAAAGCTCTTCAAATGCCGCATCTGGTCCGCCGATCGCCATTTGATGACCTCCCAGATAGGCGTCTCGGAAGCTTCTTCAACCTCTCCGCTCCAAAGACCTCCATTCCAGCCGCCCGCGCCGTATATATGTCCCCCCAGTCCCCCGGACAGCACGCTGCCGTACATCGCCGAACGACAGTACAAATCAGACTTCTCTGTATCTCCCTCTGCGTCCAGCATCCCCGCGTAATAAGGCTCGCCGTTGATACCCGGCGCGGGCGGCGAAGCGTTGAATATCTCCGTCAGATAGGGATACAAATCGTGCGTCCGCCTGTTGCCTATCTGATGAAACGTAAGCCACTTCGCCCTATCCGTATGGCCGAAGTTGCGCAGCGTTGAAGGATTTGAGTTCGTCCCAGCGAGCGTCCCGAACGGCGGGCGCCCGTACTTCTCAATCACCTTGTTGGCCGCCTCGTTCCACTCCTCCGGCGGTATCGTGGCCCCCGTCGTATCAAAATGGATCGGACTGAACAAACAAATGTTAGCCTGGTACCGGCTCCAAACGTATTGAATGTAGCGCACATACGACCCCGGCCACTCATAATACTTCTTCCACGCCTGCCCGATATCGCGCCGAGACACTTCGATAAACGGAACGAATCCCTGTGAATTCAGGTAGTCAATCTTCTTGTCCATATTGCGGAAATATGCAGGATTGATCCGCTCCACGTCCGGAAAATACTCCTCGAAACCCGGGACCTTGCCCGGGAACAGGAACGCCCTGTTGCCGTCCTCGTCGTGCATATCTTTGGCGCTCTGTGTCCCCGCCTGCCTCCACGCCGAACGCAGCACCGTTCCATCCGGCATCTTGAGCGTTGACGGTTTATCGTCGTTCGCCCAGTTGGGCAGCGCCGCAATTATCGCAATACAGTTGAACTCCTGTCTCTTGCGAAACCTCACGTAATCCTTGAGCCCGGCCTCCGGCCCAATCGGCCGCTCCTTGTCGTCGTCGTACCAGCGATACCGAGAAGTAGGCGCCGGCCACCACGTATCGCCCAAGAGAAAGAACGGAGTCCCGTCCGCCCATTCAAACGCATGCCCGTTCGCCGAGGCCTTGATCATCCCCAGCCGACACGGATTCTCCGCTTTTTCCGCCTCCGACCATTCAACCGCACGGAAACTCCCGCTCTTGCCGTTAAGCCTGGAATCCTGCTGATTGGACCCACTCTTCCATCTCCACGTCCCCGCCGCAGGCGCCAGGACCCGCACGCGAAACACCTCGCCCCCATCCCCAGTGCCCCCATCCCAGAATCCGTAGCATCGCTTCGCAAAGCCCGGCCCTTCAAGATCGACCCAGACCTCCACGTCCCTGTAAGGATTCTCGTACAATTTCTCGGCCTGCAGGCTGATTTCCACCTTCTCCCAAACGTGCCGATCCTCCATCCCGGACGCCGCTCCTGACGGCCCCGACAAAAAGACAACCAATACAAACAGAATTGCAGAAACCCTGCCGTGTCTTCTTGGCACTCTCAATCCCAACGCTTCTTCTGCGCCCATACTCGTTCCCTTTCTTCCAGCCCCTGCTCATATCGACTGCTAAGAGGCCTGCTGCTGGTCCGACCGCTCTTCGTAATCCGCCAGGAATTCCACCCATCGTGTCCAGGCTTCTCTGTAGATTTCGCCGCAAGTTAGAAAACAGTCATTATGACTGCCTGAAATCTCCACAAACTCCTTCGGCCCGTTCGCCGCCTCATAAAGCTCCACGCCAAAGTCGAAGGGGACAATCTCGTCGTTTCTGCTGTGAATCACAAGAACAGGACAGCGGACATCCTTGACATAGTCGATTGTCCTGTACCCGAACCGCGCAAACCAGCGAACAGGCATATAGGGATAGAACCTCTTGCCCATATCCGCATACGAAGTAAAGCTGCTCTCGAGAACCAGGCCTCTCGGCTTGACCTTCCTCGCCAGGTGCGCCGCGATACTCCCTCCTAAAGACCTGCCGAAGACAATTATCTCATCCGCCCGCATCTTCTTTTTCTCGATAAGCCACTGATATGCAGCCTGAACGTCAAGATATGTCCCTTCTTCGCTCGGCCTGCCCTTACTCTTGCCGTACCCTCGATAGTCAAAGATAAAGCAGCTCAAGCCAAGATTGTGAAAAAAGTTTATGCTGTCCAGCCGATGCATTATATTGCCGCCGTTGCCGTGACAGAACAGCACCGTATAATTTGAATCCTCAACAGGGACATACCAGCCGTTCAACTCAACGCCGTCGCCGGTCTTGAAAACCACATCTTCGAAATCCATATCCAGCTCATCCGGCGTATAGGCAACCTCCCTCACCGGCCGATACAGAAATCGCGCCTGCATAAGATACAGTATCGCCCCCCAGCCCAAATACGCAACAACCAGCACAACACCGAGATATATCAGCATCAACCCCATAGTAAGCATTTTAGTTTGCCCCGGCTTGCCCAACAAGCTAAAATCAGGTAATGCTCAAAAGAAGAAAGACCAGGACAGTCACAGTCGGCTCCGTAAAGATCGGCTCAGCCGCCCCTATCGTCATTCAGTCGATGACCAAGGTCCCGACAACCGACGTCGCACGCTGCGTAAGGCAAATCAATCAGCTTGCCGAGGCCGGCTGCCGGCTCGTCCGGCTCGCCGTCCCCAGGCAGGCCGACACCGCCGCTCTCGCAAAAATCGTGCAGAAGGTGAGCATCCCCCTTATCGCCGACGTGCATTTCAGCCCCGCACGCGCCATCGAGGCAATCGAAGCCGGCGCCGCAAAAATCAGACTCAACCCCGGAAACATCAAAAATCGCGCCGACATCATCCGAATAATCGACGCCGCCAAAATGCACAGAGTCGCAATCCGAATCGGTGTCAACGAGGCCAGCATCAGGGACCTCAACAAGCAGCCTGTCCCTCCGGGCAAACGCACCGCACTGATGCTGAACGAGATGCGGAAATACGTCCGCGTGTTTGAGAACCGCAGCTTCACCCAACTGGTCCTCAGCGCAAAGAGCAGCGACACGTTGCGGACCATCGAGATAAACCGCCGTATCGCCGAGACCTTCGACTACCCAATCCACGTCGGCCTGACCCACGCTGGCCTGCCCGAAGACGCCCAAATACCCTCTGCTGTCGCCATCGGCACGTTGCTGGCCGAAGGCATCGGCGACACCATAAGAGTCAGCATCGCAGGTAATCCCGTCATCGAAGCTCAAATCGCAAAGCAGATTCTAAAGGCGCTCGGCCTTGACAAACCTGCCAAGCCGCAGCTCGAATTGATAGTCTGCCCCACCTGTGCTCGAGCCGAGGTCGATGTAGTCAAGCTGGCGCGCCGCGTCAAACGGGCCCTGCCCCAAATCGACAAGCCCCTTCGCATCGCCGTTATGGGCTGCATAGTCAACGGGCCTGGCGAGGCCGCAGACGCAGACCTCGCACTCTGCGCCGCAAAAAATAAAGCCTTCATTTATCGCAAAGGCCGAAAGATCGCAACCGTGCCCGAAAACCAAATCATCCCCGCCCTGCTGAGAGAATTACAGAACCTATAGCCTCTCGCTGACGTATGCACAATATGCGTTTTGAGTCACCCAAAGAAACATTCAAAAGATTCATCGCCGTCGTCATCTTCGCCGCTGCTTTCGGGTACATCGAATCGGCCGTCGTGGTATATCTGCGAGAAATCTTCTACCCCAATGGATTCACGTTCCCCCTGCCAAATCTCCTCGCATTCGACCCCGCGCAAAAATACCTCCTCCTGACCGAAATCGGCAGAGAAGCCGCCACAATAGCCGTAATCCTCGCCGCCGCCTTCCTCTTTGGCCGCAACCGCCGCCAGCGATTCGCCTGCTTCATGGTCATCTTCGCCGTCTGGGACATCTTCTACTACGTCTGGCTAAAGGTCATCCTCGACTGGCCCGCCTCCATTATGGACTGGGACATACTCTTCCTCATCCCCGTCACCTGGGCCTCCGCCGTCCTCTACCCCCTCATCACGTCCCTCATAATGCTCGTATTCGGCGCCGCTGTTCTCTACCGCGACGCTATCGGAAAACCAATCAGAGTGACTGCCCTCGATTGGCTTCTGTTTTCTCTCGCCGCCGTTATTATCGTGGTCTCTTTCTGCACCCCCGGCCCCTACATAGCCAGTGCGGACTATAAGTCGCAGTTCTACTGGCCTCTATTCGCCCTCGGCGCCACATCCGCCGTTGCAGTCTTCCTCAAGTGCCTCGTGAAGTCCAAATAGACCACGCCGCAGGCAATATCTCGCACACGGTAATACTCTGTACTACAATCCTTCAACTTCTTGTTTTTTGTGCTTGATATTGGAATCCGGCTGCCATAACCATCGTGGAAATAGGACGTTATGGTTTGTTTTGAATTTTGAGTTTCGGTAATTCGGATTTGTTTAGTACTACAACGCTATTTACGGTGCAATAACGTGCTCCATCTGCCCGGAAATGCGTTTATCGCCTTTTGGGCTGCCAGCAGGCAAAAGGCCGGCAATGC
>CAYGZM010000223.1:0-5266 GCA_964354365.1 uncultured Pirellulales bacterium | reverse complement strand
GTAGAAGTTATGAGACGGGTTTTTGGATTTGGAATCAAAGAGAGCTTCCCGGGCGCAGATCGCATCAGCGGTGCGCATAATGACTGCGCCGAGGGAATGGACAACCCTGTCGAACCTGCACTACCCCCGGCAGCACAAGTTTTCCCGCGTTCATTGCATTTAATGATTAAGATTTGAGAGTATGCTCAAAAAATGTGCGATTCTTGGTCTGGTGCTGCTGCTCGTCGGCGGCACAGTGCTTGGCTGGGTTCTGACCGAGCGGAGGAAGGAACGGCAGCGAGCCGCTTCCTGCAAGCTCAAGTACGGTTCAGCGCCGGACGAGTATCTGAGACGCTACAATGAATGGTTGGAGCTTTCCCCCGAAGAGCGGTTGGCTTCACCTCTGAAACTCGATGGTTTCGGTCAGGGCAAGACGAAGGCCGAGCTTAATCGCGAGCAGCAGGAACGCCTGGCGGCTGATCTCGACAGACTGGCCACCGGCGAGCTTGACGCATATCCTTTTGCCGACGTTCTCTACGGCAACAACTGGCAGGATGAAGTGGACAAGTACAGAAAACGAAAGGAGTTCAACGAGTCTGTCCTGACAGGCTCTGTTGTGTGTGCTTCTATTGGAGGGACCACTCTTGGCGGGTGTCTTCTGTTGTGGATGGTTCGACTTCTCATTGGAGGCGTGTCTCGTCTGAGGAGGTTCTCCAGCGATGTTCAAGACCGGCGAGAACCTGCTGAAGGTGAAGGTTTCTCTCATACAGGCCCAATGAACCTTCAACAGCACAGAGACACTGACGACCAGCCGTCTGAGACTCCCTTTGTGCGAGGCGTTGCGGAGTCAAGTCGGCGCCTGGTTGGGAAATCCGCCTTCGGCGGACCGGTCGGTGCAAATTCGGACCGGGACAACTCAGAGGCGAATCCTGGCGCCGAACACGATCCGGCTTTGCAAACCGGCATTTCCGGGGAAGAGAAGTCCGGCTCGGCAAAGAAGCGCAAGAAGATTCCTGTGCGGTTCGCCGCCGAGAAATCTGAAAAATCGCAAGAGAACGCGGCAGCTTCGGCGGGAGATCGGGATCCCGACAAGGCGGCGTACAGCAATTCCGGCGTGGAAATCAGTGGGAGCGCTTTATTAAGCCATCAGGAGGGTTCCCTGATGCTTGAGGAGTCTTTGAAGGTCAAAACTGAAAGCTTGGAGCAGCAGATGGAGGAGTTCAAGCGGATGGCTCAAAATGTCCGGCAGACGACGCTCGACCACTCAAAGCCGCTGAACAATGCGCTCAAAGAGCTTACGGAACAGGTCTCGGCTATTCGTGAATACGCCTCTCACCAGCAGGAGCGTGTGGAAAAGCTGCAGGATGGTTATGACTGGAGCATAATAAGGACCTTCTGCCTGCGGGTGATACGTTGTATTGACAACATTGAGGGTCGTATTGAGCAGCTTTCCGAAGAAGATGTTGCGGCGGAGCATCTCAGGGAGGTAAGGGATGAGCTGGTATTCGCCCTGGAGTCCAGCGGCGTTGAACAGTTCAAGCCCGAAGTGAACAGTCTCTACCGGGGACAGGAGAAATCCACGGAGGCGGTCAAGGAAAGAGAGCAGTGCGACGATCCCGAACAGTCGGGCAGGATAGCCAGGATCGTCAGGCCGGGATACCAGTACTTTATCGACGAAGACAATTTCAAAGTAGTGCGCGCTGCCCAGGTTAAGCTATTTGGCTGAAATTGTTGCGGTTCTCGACCTTTTGAAAGTGAGGACCCAAGTAATAGCGAGGAGCACAAAATGGCAAATATAGTGGGCATAGACCTTGGAACGACCTTCTCGGAATTAGCTATTTTGAATACTATCGGCAAGCCCGAGATTATTCCGAATGCCGACGGCGAAAGGCTCACGCCCTCGGCGATTTTCTTCGACGAAGAGAACCCGGGGCTTATCCGGGTCGGAATCGAGGCGATTAATTCGAGACATTTGAATGCTCAACGGTCTGTGCGGTGGATAAAGCGGCACATGGGCGATCCGAATTACCGCAAAACCATAGACGGCAAGGACTGGACGGCGGTGGAGCTGTCCGCGCTGATTCTGAAAAAGCTCAAGCAGGATTGCTCGGCTGAACATGGCGAAATTCGCGATGCGGTTATTTCAGTTCCGGCGCATTTTGACGAGGTTCGCAGGAAGGCGACTATGGACGCGGCCACATCAATCGGACTGAACGTAATTGGGATTGTCAATGAGCCTGTAGCGGCGGCGCTATACTATGCAACCACCCGCGAAGTCTCGGGAAAAGTCCTCGTGTATGACCTCGGCGGCGGGACGTTTGACGTCACCATAATGAACGTCAAGGGACACCAGATGGATATTATCTGTTCGCAGGGGGACCACGCGCTCGGCGGCATCGATTTTGACCGCAAGGTGCTTGAGATTCTGGAGCGGATATACAGGGACAAGCTCAACGCCGAGCTGATAGGCTCCGACGAGGACAGGGCAAAATATGAGGACGAGGCCGAAGACATCAAAAAGACGTTGTCACGACGGCCTGTTGCGAAGAAGATGCTCTATGGGTCCGCGGGAAGTATGAGGGCCGAAGTAACGCGCGAGATGTTCGAGGAGGCCATTTCCTCATTCCTGTCCCGCACGGATATCCTGGTGGAAGTCGCCCTGGAAGAGGCAGGCCTCAAGCCCTCCGAAATAGCCAAGGTGTTGCTGGTGGGCGGCAGCACTCGCATACCGGCGATCCAGGAGCGCCTGGAGAAGATGTTCGGACGTCCGCCTGAGAATGCGGTAAACGTCGATGAGTGCGTAGCGTTGGGTGCTGCCCTGCATGCGGGATTGACGATGCTGAGAAGAGACCCCGATGCCGTACCCGCGGGAATCGCCACGGGCCTGAGGGACATCAATCTGACAGATGTCTGCAATCACAGTTTCGGCACTATTTGTGCGCCTATCGACAAGAAGACGGGCAGACGCGTTGTTGAAAACCGCATTATTCTCAAGAAGAATACGCCGTTGCCGTGTGAGGCATCGCAGACCTTCTATACGGTTTCAGAGGGCCAATCGGCTGTCGAGGTGACTATAACGCAGGGCGAGGACACTGCGCCCGAGTACGTGAACAGAATCGCGACACACAAGCTCGAGCTGCCTCCGGAAAGGCCCGCAAATTGTCCAATCAAGGTTACTTACAGCTATGACGTGAACCAGAGGATGCACTGTAAGTTTGAAGACCTTGAATCGGACCGGGTCCTTGAGGTTGAACTCTGCTTGGACAAAAACGGCAACGTTATGAAAAGTGAGACGGAACAGACGAGCGACCGTCTGGAGGCCTTCAAAGTTGAATAGTGATCTGTGCGGTGTGTAAATGGGCGGACTTCTCATTACAGTCCTAATTGTGGCGCCGGTGTCTGCAGCGCTAATCTGGCTTGGCCTGATTGGCTATGCCAGATTTGCGGATTCAGGCGGTTCGCCCACGCTGCTCCAGTTGGCGCGCTGCTTGAGCCTTCAAGGCCTGACCAAGTATCTAAGGCCCTTATGCGGGTTTGGTGGTCGTGGATTGGCAGCATTGGCTGGCAAATGCAAGTGTGCGTGTGCGGCAGGTTGGGCCAGGCTTTCGGCTGTTCTTGCCGGCCTCAAATCTCATCTGTCCACCGCCAGCCTCAATTTCAAGAAGTTGACTATTGGCCCACAGTTCTGGGCATTGATTCGTCGCTTGAGGTTGCCGGCCTTGCGCGTACGCTCGACTGTGTCCGATTTGAGCGAGCGCCCGGGATTATCGGCTTTGGCAGGTGCGATCCAGCAAGTCGTTTTCGGCAAGGTGGATTGCGGCGCATGTGTTGAAACCTCTGCGGCGTCCGACCCGGCAGTTTTTAATTGTCGCGTCCGCCTTGTACGGGACCCAAAAAACGGTTTGGTTTCTGATGTCTTTGCCGTGGAAATATGTGGCTCAGTCAATGCTCCCGGCGACGGCTGCGAGGCGATATTAAGGGCTGCTATTCTGGATGTCACGGATTCGGCACGCGACCCCAGCCCTGTCCATGCAAAGGCCGGACAGTGGCGGATGGGGGACTCGCCGGCGTTCTGTTACAGCGCCGAGCTTGGAAAGCTCACGAGCCGGCACACTGTTCTATCGGACTGGACTGTTGTCGCCCAGTTGCGACCTGAGTGGCTTCTGCTCCCTCGAAAAGGCAGGCGTGATTTGCGGTTCCGGGCGTCGATATTATCTCGCCGGGACACTCAGGCCCTTGCGCACGCTGAGTGCACGTTAAGCTATGACAACAGCGACTTGGGTTACATCGATATGGAGGAAAACAGCTGGCGCACAAAAACGCTCGCGGTTGCGTTGGCGTTTACCGTAAGCGCCTCAGACGGCAGACTGTTCAACTGTGAGGTTGATGTCATAAAGAGCTGGGCAAGAGACAACGTCTGTTCGTCTCAAGGCTCCGACAAGGCCCGGCGAATGCTCGAAAAGGCCCTCAACAAGACTCTCGCTTTTTTCCGCGACGGCAATCAGCTCAATACCTATGAAATCTGCAGAGAAATAGTCGAAATAGCGCCCCTGGCGGATCGGTATGATATTCTGGACCTCTGCCTTCGCGTAGCGCAGGCGAAAGGCTCGGCTGCCCCGGAGGAGTTGGCCCTTCTCAGCGACCTGGCTGCGTGGCTTGAGGTTGACCCGGATGTCTTTCGCGGTATGGCCGAGAGAATTCTGCCGGTGAATATGCATCAGGTCAGGAACACGGAAGTTGTCCTCGGCGTCACATCGAACATGAGCAAAGAGAAGACCCGACGGCATCTGAACAAAGAATACAGCAAATGGAATGCGAGAGTAACAAATTCGGATCCTCAAATTCAGGCCCAGGCGGATCAGATGCTCAGCCTTATTGCCGAGGCGCGACGCGAGTATGTTGGCTAACGCATCTTGTTCCGGGACTGAAACCAAACCTCTGCTGTATTGATGACCCCTTGTGTACAAGAACCATTCGCAACCACTTTGCCTAATTTTGACGATGGCGGTTAGGGTCCGGCCTAACGTGAAAAAACCGGCCAAAGCCGTGACAAAAGTCGGTTTTCCGGCCTCTGGCGTACCCTCACTTAGCTTCCCGTGAACAGCCTGCGGTCATGTACCATATCCTTCTGGGGGGTACGACGTTCCTTAGATACCCAAATTTACTGCAAAAAAAAAGATGTTGACTGAACTGTTGCTTATATGTTAGAATAGAATAGACTGTTTGCCCGGATTCTGTTCCGTTTGGGCCTGCAAGTTGGGGACGGGACCGGTTTTATGTGGCTTTA
>CAYGZM010000222.1:0-5320 GCA_964354365.1 uncultured Pirellulales bacterium | reverse complement strand
AGTCGAAACGCTAATACTGCATGTCCGGCGTTGGAGAAGTCCCCTCGCAGCTTGATCCAGCCGTCCGTTGATACATCTTCTGCGCCAGTCTGTACGCTCAGGCGAATCGGCAGGCGCATGCGATCCATCGGCTCGAGCGAAACTTCCACCTGCCGGGGCGCTATGTTCCATCCTTGCGGTGCGTGCTCCACGCTAATTACCCCGCTGGCCCGTGCGTCACTGAAGTTATACACAAAGACAGCCGGGTCCACGTTGTCGTTCAGATCAACCGCGTGGGCCTGCTTATCGAGATTCGTTGCACTCTGCGGCATTTGAAGCTGCAGCACGACCGGCGAAGGATTGCCGCCGCGAAACGGCGAAGAATGAAGTGGAGCTTCCAGCGCAAGCTTCCGAGCCTCGCCCTCGGCAAGAACAACAAACACAGCCGCCGAATCCACATCCTCGGCATTGCCCTTGTTGAGCGGGCGGCCCAGATAATCATAAACGGCCTCAACAGAAAGCTTCTCGGGCAGCGCCCATTTCGCTGGCTTCTCCGCCCAGACTACGAGCACATCGCGTTTCTTTCCGTCAGGCCGGGAATCGAACGCATAGACGCGCACCGACGGATTGTCCGCGGGCAGCCATCGTCCCAGGGGCCTTGCCCCCGCCAGAAAACGCCCGGCCGCCGCCAGGGCCACATAGCCGGGCCGGGGGGTCTGGTCGTTCCGCAGCAGCCCGAACTGAATCTCCCTCTCGGCGTAATTGCCGAGAATGAAGAAAAAGTGCCGGTTCACTCCGGCGAACAGACTGCTGGTGTATGACCTCGCAATAAACTCCGCCTGCCTGACTTCGTCCTCGCCTGACAGCTCGCTCCACGGCCGGTCGGTCTTCCACGGCAGGCCGATTCCACATTCGCTAATCCATATCGGCCTTCCGCACGCCGCCTCCCGCGCCGGAGCAAATTGCCCGATGTAATCCCCGGGTTTGCTGTATGAGTGAACGTTGTACGTTTCAAAATATGGCCAGCTCTCGTTTTCGAGCACGCCCTGCGTATGCAGAGCCGTCCCGGCCCCGGCATACACGTTCCAGCATACCGTCAAATTCGGGTCGCCCGCCTTGAAGCCCAGATACGCGGCCTTTTGATGCGAGCACATCTCGTCGATGGTATGGCCGCCGAAGGCGTCGATATTTGCCTCGTTCCACGGCTCCCAGGCGAGCACTCGTCCCTTGTACCGCTCCGCCATAGCCTTGCAGAATTTGTACAGAACTCGCAGGTCCCTTGTGAACCGGCTGGCGCCGGCCTGCGCGTCAAGCTGCTTATCCACCGCCCAGCCGGGACTGTCGTGGAATACCTGAAGGACTTTCAGCCCATACTTTGCCTGGATTGACGCCGCTGTGTCATACGAGGTATTCCGCGCGAGGTCGTCCGGGCCGGTTTGCATCCCGCCCCAGCTCATCCGGTCGCGAATCCAGTTCACGCCCGCCAGCGCAGCCAACTGCGCGAATCGCTCCTGTCGAGCCGCATCGCCGGGCGCAAACCACGATGTTGCCGAATCGACGCATACCGGCGAATCCTGCGGCGTCGGCTCAGCAAGTCTCGCAAGGACCGCAGCGGTAGTCCAGCCGACAACCTTGCCGTTGGCATTCATAAACTCGATCCGGTACCAGCCGATTCCACGGTTGCCGATTTTCGCAATTCGATTGTCCTTCTCAAACGCTCCTTCTCCGACAACGTTCCCCCGGTCATCCAGCGCCTGCCAGCGAACCGCTTCTGATGACAGACCCTCGGGCGGTTTGACATTCACCTCTTCGCCGACCAGAAACACATTGCCCGGATGGTCCGCAGCAGGGGCAGGCACATCCCTCGCTATCTGCTGCATCGACCGCCACAAATCTTTCTCTGAGTTGCGATTACCGGGTTGTTCTTGAGCGGCTTGCCGGCCCCACGCTATTTCTGCAAACGGCCCGGCAGACGTGACGCACACCGCGACCAAAGACACAAGCAACGGACTACGCTTTTTCATTTTTAATCCTCGATGGCATAACTATACATGAGTTCTGCAAAATTGCAGGTAATCAACGAACGATTTTTTCTTTTCTAAGTAGGCCTAACCTGCAATTTTGCAGAAGCCTTTAACTATACCCCAACAATCCGGTTGCATCCGACGGCCGGATCAGGTATCCTGTTTGGATGACGGTCAAGAGACTTTGTAATTGATAAAAGAACGAAAGGAAAGGTCAAAATGAATCATCTCAGGAAAATCAGTATCGTTGCGTCGGTTGTCTTATGGGCCAGCTCGACCCTTTACGCCGTAGATTGGCCCCAGTTCCGCGGCCCCACGCGGGATGGCCAATCGCCCGAGACCGGCTTAATGAAGAAATGGCCCGCAGAAGGCCCAAAGGAATTGTGGTCCTTTGAGGGTCTGGGAAAAGGTTATGCCTCCGTCGCTGTCGCCGATGGCATCGTCTATACCACCGGCATGGCAGGCAAAGACGGCCTGCTCTTCGCCTTTGACCTGAAAGGCAACCTAAAATGGAAGGTCAATTACGGACCCGAATGGACGGGCGACAAGCCCGGCACTCGAACCACGCCGACAATCGACGGCGACCGGCTTTATCTAATGAGCGGTCAGGGCCGCATCGCCTGCCACAACGCCAAGACCGGCGAACATATCTGGCACAGAGATACCCTGCAGGAATTCCAGGGCAAGAACATTCAGTGGGGCGTCGCCGAGTCCGTCCTGATCGACGGCGAGAAGGTCTTATGTACGCCCGGCGGCAAAGATGCCACCGTCGTCGCCCTGAAAAAGACGACCGGCGAGACAATCTGGACGACCAAGGGCCTGAGCGAACGCTCCGCATATTGTTCCCCCGCCGTCATAGACAGAGGCCCCAACCGGCTTATTCTCACTATGGTTGAAGCCTCGATCGTCGGGGTCGATATAAACACCGGTAAAGTCTATTGGCAGCATCCTAATAAGGTCAGCTACGACATAAGCGCCGTCACCCCGGCCTACGAAAATGGCCGCATGTACGTCACCAACGGCTACAACCACGGCGGCCACATGTTTGAGCTGTCGCCCGACGGAACGAGCTCGACCAAAAAATGGTCGGAGCCGACACTGGATGTGCATCACGGCGGCGTCGTCCTGGTGGACGGCAACATCCACGGCGCAAGCACCAAAGGTCAGTGGATATGTCTCGAGCTGGCCACCGGGAAGGTCAAGTTCACCGATAAGCTCGTCGGCAAAGGCTCGGTCATCTACGTCGATGGCATGCTCTACGGCTACGGCGAGAACGGTACGGTCGGACTTATCAAGATAAACCCCACGGCCTACGAAATGGTCAGCTCGTTCAAGATAACCAAGGGCACGAACGAGCATTGGGGGCATCCGGCTGTCTGCGACGGGCGCCTCTACATCCGCCACGGTGACGCCCTGATGTGTTACGACATCAAGGCCGGATAGAGCAGTGGGCGCTGCCCAAACGGCAAGGGCGAGCCATCGCTTGTGTCAGGCGTTTCTTCCGGAAGGGTATTCGCCACAATTTGAGTCTGCAGACCTATTATTTGCTTGCGGCTTCCGCCGAATACCCCATCGCAGGCAGGAATCTGCGAACCCAGAAGAAGAACTCCTCCGGTTGCTCTATCCAGGGGAAATGCCCCGCCTTCTCGATCACCACCAGCTTGGAATTGGGCAGGCCCAGATGAAGGCGTTGAGCCTCTCTCAGCGAACAGATATAATCATTGGTGCCCACGACCACAAGCGTCGGGCATTTTATCTGGCCCAGATGATCTACCAGGCTGAAGTCCAGACTGCTGCTTGTACAGGTGCCCTTGAGCGCATCATACGAAAGCGTGGTGGAATCCCATGCCGTTTTGAATGCTGCATAGGCTTTCTCATAAGCATCCATTGTGGAGAAATACAGAGGCATTCCCTTGGGGTCCATGAATTGGGCCTCAGTCTGATCACACCATGATACATCCGTCAATGCCTCTACAATGGGTCGAAAAGGCGGATGTTCCTTTAGCGCCTCCCAGCGAGCCTCAAACTCCTTCTTGCTGAACTCGTCGTCGGCCGCAAATGAATCCAGAATTAGTAATCCTTCTGTCCGATTCGGATAGGCCAATGCGTAATGTAAAGCGATCATGCCGCCGCATGAGTGTCCAAGTACCCAGATTTTATTTAGCCCCAAATGGCATCGCAAGGCGTCAATATCATCGGCAAAATGTTTCGAGGTATATTCTTTGAAGGTCTTGGGACGCTCAGATCGGCCGGTGCCGCGGGTATCGAGATAGACAATTGTGAACTGCTCCTCCAGGGGCTTCATCGAGGCGATGTAGATATCGCTGCTCGGCCCCCAGCCGGCCGTCGGAAAGATGCACACGGGTCCTTTGCCCGACACCTTGTACCAAAGCTCCAGACCGTTAAGCTTCGCTTTGTGCTCTCCATCCAAAGGCGCGGGCTCCTTTCTGAATGCCTCGCAGCCCGACACGAAACAGACTATGAGAACAACCGCACACAAACATAGTTTCACTCTCATCGGTTTGCCCCTTACAATTCAAGAGAGCCGAAGCTCAGATCTCCCATTCTTTGGAGCCTTTTACGAACCTGTGCTGGGCGACAAGGCCGATCAGCATCGGCACCATCAGGGCGACCGGCAGGACCCATTTCTCGCCGGTCACTAATTGTTCTATCTGCACTTTTTCCGAGCTGTACCGGTACAAAAGAGCCAGGCTTCCTGTCAGCACCAGTGCGCCGCCGCCCATACTGGTAAACAATATCACCGCTATCCTGAAAACGATGAACGAGATCATCCCGCCTCCAACCATTCCAATCAGGGCGCCGGCCAGAATGTACTTTTCGTTGAGCCCGCAGGCATACCATATTCCCGCCGTGAATATCGCCCCCGCAAAGGCCCCCAACAGGCTGACCGCCCATCGCATCAGCGGAATAGAGAGAATCGCCAGCGTCAACATTCCGACTATCCCTCCGATGAACTGGTTGTTGAGGCCCTGGATCACTCTGCTTGCCGCCATTCCCAGGGCCAGCCCCAAAAGTGCGAAGCTGATAACAACCAATACCTTGAAGACTCGCCAGCCGTAGAAAAGCCAAACCACCCCAAAAGATATAAACATAAATGCTTCAAGCTGTCCGAGCGAGGTAACGTGCTCCCAGAAATTGGCGATTTGCATAGTCGCCGAGCCGCCTGTGCCTGAGCTTGCGCTCCCAGTAGCCTGTGCCAGAATCGTAAAGCAATCCATCTATTCGTCTCCTAAATCCTTATTCTAATGAGTTCTGCAAAATTGCAGGTTAGACCTATATTGTTGAAGAAAATCTCT
>CAYGZM010000221.1:0-5323 GCA_964354365.1 uncultured Pirellulales bacterium | reverse complement strand
CTTAGTTTGAGAGATTCCGTCTCGCTCTATCGTATAATCGCGCATTCGAGCGACGTAAGTATCGGCAAGCTTGGCGTCTTTCTGAGCCTGGGCAGCTTTTTCGAGGTGTATGCAGGCCAAGCGAGCGGCCTCGAGCTTTAGACGGTATCCGTTCTGGGCCCGGTACTTGTCTTTATTCTTCTCAAAGTCGTCGATCCAGTCCTTGCAGAAGCCGGTGATCTGGGGTATGAGCTCCTGGGTCCTTGCGGCGACGAGTATTATTTCCAGCATTGGAGCGGGTGAAAGATTTTCCTCGAATGCTTTTTTGACGAAATCGAAACCTTTTGTTCTCGTGGTCAAGTCGGCCTGGAGGAGATAAGTATGGCCGAGGATAAGGTTTTTGTGGAAGTCATCGGGATAGAGGGTTTGCCCGGTATTGATACCATAGAAGAGCTGTTTGCCCTGCGGGGAGTTGACATCGACGAAGATTTTCTCCTTGTTATTAAGTAAGACGAGCGGCCATTCGTGACTGATGTAGTCGAGCCCCTTTGTAAAGGGCGTGCTGAATTGTCCGGCGGGCATCAGGACGAGCCAGACATCCTGGCCCCTGAGCTGCTCGGAGACCCATTCACCGATTTTTTTGTAGTCGCCGACGGTGAGGACATCCTCGATGTCTTTCTGGAGGAGCCTGGCTTTTTGTGCGGCATTGCTGACGGTGGGGCCGCCGCTCATAATCATTGTCCAGAGGTCAAAGGTGCGTCGGTTGTAAGCGGCCTGCGCTCTTCCATCCATAAACAACTGCAGAGGGGTGTGGCCCGTGTTCGGGTCGGGCTCCTGTCCCCAGGCGATAAAGCCGCCCTCGGTCCAGTAGTTGAACATTTTTCCTTCCAGGCGGTTCATTTTCATGAAGGTGGTGGCGTGAAAGGGCTTTGCGTCGGAGGCGGTCATTCGCATAAAGACGGATGCGAGGTCGGGGTCGTTGGGCCAGGGATCGAGATAGACAGTTTTGAACCTCAGCTCCCACCAGGAGCCGAAGAAGACGACGGCCATTGCGCCGGCGAGGATAAACGCCAATTGCAGCTCCTTAGGCATAGGGGGGACGGTCAGGCGGCCGTGGCGGCGGAAGTTGTGGGTGGCGGCGATTGCGCGTACCACCTGGTCGATGAGCATGGCGATTATGGGGCAAGCAGCAACCGCGGCTATAGGTATGAATCTTCGGGAGCGAACGGCCATATAGATTGTCAGGGCGGCGATGAGCATTAACGGCAAATCAATCTTAGGCCACTGATAGTCGAGGGTATCGGCTGCTTTCCGCTTTGCGTAATGGCCTACGGAGCCGGAGGTCAATATCATTGCGACGGTCCAGACGGCCAGGACAACCAATGCAATTGCGAGCATGACCGCGAAAGGCACGGCTGTGCCGACGGGGTTGCTCCATTCGAAGGCTGGGTGCCACTCGTGGATGTCCCGCCAGCGTTCGGCGTGCTTGCTGACGCTGATTTCGAAGGTGTGGGTGAGGTTAGTGAAGTGGAAGGGGTTGAAAACAACAGATGCAACGAACGCGGCGACATAAGCGCCGATTGTATGATATACGCCCTTCGAGCCGATAGTGACGAGCCTGTCCCGGAAGAATATCAGCACGAAATCCAGAACGATTACGAGGACTATGAAAAGAAGCGTTGCGAAGCTGGGCCGGGTTTTGGTAACGACAATGAGGACGAGAGGCCAGGCGGCGATATTATACAGGATGGCGGTCCATTTTCTGTTGAAGCAGTTCAGGAAGTGCAGGCCGATGAAGGGGATTAGCATAATAAAGACGTAGATGTACCCACCGTGGACGTTGCACCAGAATATGGTGAGGGGGACGATTAGCCAGATATAGAGTATGTTGCGATAGGTTGCGAGGACGAGTACGAGGACGAAGACGGCGACGAGCATATTCGAGAAGCCGGCGGGGCGAATGTCGAGGAAGGAGCGTCCGACAAACATCGCCAAGCAGGAGAATACGGCGGATAGGGCCGGGTTGACGCCGAGGAGAACGCCGCAGTAAAAAACGCATACGACGGTGACTATGTAGATGGCGAATTTCCAATAGACCAGGGCGTTGGATGGGAAGCTGACGCCGTCGGCGTAGGAGTCTTTCGGGACAAGTAAGTAGAAGATGACGTGGGTGAGCCAGTTCTGGTTGACCCAGCCCGTGGGGTGCCACTTTTTGACGGTTTCGAGTCCGACTTTTTCGGTGATCCACTGTGCCCAGGCGGGCCAGGTTTTGTCGATTTCCTCCTGGGTGGGTCCCTGTCGGTGCGAGTTTGCACTGAAGGGTTCGTTGGTGTCCACGCCGTGATTGACGAAGTGGCGGCCGCAGGCCATAGCGACCCAGGTATCTCCTGCGGCGACCATGTGCGTGCAGGCGTATATGGTGAAGATTAGCATTGCGAGCCAGCCGAGAATCATAGGCCAGCCGGACAGAGCGGGACGCGTGCGGATTAGCTCGCTATCTTGAGGGGGTTGCGGAGTATCCGGCGGCAAGGCGAACTGGGCGGCCTGCTGAGCGGGTCGATTACTTCTCTTTTTTATTCGCTTAGCCATTTCTCCAGTCTATCCAGTCCTTTTTTAATTTGTTCGAGAGAGGTTGCAAAGCTCAGTCGAACGTTATTATCGCAGCCGAAAGGCAGGCCGGGGACGAGGGCGACATTTGCCTGTTCGAGCAGCGCTTTGGCAAAGTCCATACTGCCATTAATATCGGCCCCATTCATATTTCGGCCATAATGTGCAGAAACATCAGGGAAACAGTAAAAAGCGCCAGTAGCCTGGGGACATTCGATGCCTTCCATGGCGTTGAGGCGGTCGGTCATATACTTTCCGCGTTTCTCGAATTCGACCCTCATTTTCTCGACGGCCTCATCCGCCTGCGGGCCGTAAGCGGCGATTGCGGCGTACTGGCCGAAGGTGACGGGGTTGGAGGTCATGTGGTCCTGGAGTCGGGCCATTGCCTTTATGACCTCAAGCGGGCCTGCGGTGTAGCCGAGCCGCCAGCCGGTCATAGAGAAGGTCTTGCTGAATCCGTTGAGGGTGAGGGTGCGATTGTAGGCGTCGGGGCTGAGTGCGGCGAAGGAGACGAATTTGGTGTCGCCGTAAATGAGCTTTTCGTAGATTTCGTCGGACATAACGATAACGTCTGTTCCTTCGAGGACCTTTGCGAGGGCCTTTAGCTCGTCGGGGGTGTAGGTGAAGCCGCCGGGGTTGTTGGGCGAGTTAATAACGAGCATAGCGGTCTTTTTTGTGATGGCCTTTTTCAATCGTGCCGGGGTGATTTTGTAGCCGGCGCTTTTGTCGGTCTGGATGATTTTTGCGGTTGCGCCGGCGAGCTTTATCGTCTCCGGATATGTCACCCAGTATGGGGCTGGGAGAATGACCTCGTCGCCCGGGTCGAGGACGGCCTGCATGGCCTCATAGACGGAGTGCTTTCCGCCTATGTTGACGACTATCTGTTCGGGCTTGTAGTCGAGGCCGTTCTCTCTTTTGAGCTTTTCGGCGATGACGGCGCGGAGCTTGGGTATTCCGGCTGCGGGGGTATATTTTGTCTGGCCGGCCTTGAGGGCCTCGATGGCGGCGTCCTTGATGTAATGGGGGGTGTCAAAATCCGGCTCTCCTGCGCCAAAGCCGACCACGTCAACGCCCTGGGATTTTAGCTCCTGGGCGCGGGCAGTAACGGCGATGGTGGCCGAGGGTGGGACTTCTTGGGCACGTTTGCTGACTTTCATTTCTGTTGGGCCTTTCTTTGTTCAGACACGGATTAACACTGATTTACACTATTTACTGGTGGGCACAGCTCAGCCTACTCTGCTAAATCCGAAATCCTAAGCACGAAATCCGAAACAAATCCAAAACACGAATGATCAAATGTTCAAAACCGACGGGGCGACGCACACCTCAGCTTCCGTCAGAACCGTGTCTGCGGGTCTCGGCTTGAGGATGCCGCCCAACGTTTCTTAGACACACATTAGCACAGACTCAGAGTGGCTAACTGTCCAATAAACGGGATTATTAAAGACGAAACGAGCAATGAGGTCAAGAAAAATGGTGAACATCAGGATGTGCATCGCCGTTGCGGCGATAGATAGACGTGCGGTGAGGCCGGCGCGACTTATGAAGCTTGCCCGGTTTGTTCGCGGGGTGCTGCAAGCTGAAAGGCATTTACTGCTGCGGTTTTTCCGGCGAGGGAGCCTGTGGAGAATGCGATCTGGAGGTTGTAGCCGCCGGATGGGCCGTCAACATTCATTACTTCGCCGGCGAAGAACAAGCCGGGGCAGAGTTTTGATTCCATTGTCGTGGGGTCGATTTCGTCGGTAGAGACGCCGCCGCGGGTGACAGTGGCCTCGGCAATAGGATGCGCGGCCTTGATGGATAAGGGCAGCTTCTTGAGCATGGCAACCAAGTGCCTGCGCTGTGCTTTTTGGAGCTGCGAGGCGACGAGGGCGGCAGGGGCATCTGCCAGGGCGCAGAGCTTTAGGAGCAAGGCCCGAGGCAGGAGTTCGGCCAGTGCGCCGGCAAGCTCCTTGCGGGGGCTATTCGAGCAGAGAGAAATAATCTTCTTGTCAAGCTCCTGCAGCGGGTATTCGGGCATCAGGTCAACGCAGATGTTGATGGGGGCTGCAGAAGCGGGGAGGAAATCGGCGATGAGCCTGCTGAGGTCGAACACGGCAGGTCCGCCAACGCCATCGTGCGTGAACATCATTGCCCCGGCGCAGCGCAGCTTGCGGCTGGAGACTTGTGCAGTGATGACCACGTATGGCACGCCGAGACCTGCAAGCTGGGCGGGCCATGCCTCAACGGTTACGAGAGGGACGAGGCATGGTTTAGGCTCAACAATGGTATGACCGAGCGCCTGAGCGAATCGGTAGCCGTCGCCGGTGGAGCCGGTGTGGGGCCAGGTGACGCCGCCGGTTGCGATAATGACGGCATTGGCCGCAATCTTTCGGGCATTGCTCAGGAGCAGGAAACCGGTCTGGTCTTTTGTGATACCCTGAACCGGCCAGCCGTATAAGAAGCGCACCGACAAGTCCCTGGCATCGTCCACGAGGACGCGGAGCACATCGCTTGCGCGGTCGGTAACGGGAAAGAAACAGCCATCCTTTTCCACCTTCGTTTCGAGCTTGTGGCGGGCGAAATACCGGCGGAGGTCATCAGGCGAAAGATCGTGCAGGCTGTGACGCAGGAATCTTCCAAACGGACCGTAGGCTTTTATGAAGTCGTCAACGGAGCCGGTGTGGGTAAGGTTGCAGCGTGTGCGGCCGGTGCGGAGGAGCTTTCTTCCTGCGCTGCTGTTGGCCTCTATGAGGGC
>CAYGZM010000220.1:0-5355 GCA_964354365.1 uncultured Pirellulales bacterium | reverse complement strand
GCGCCGCGCGTTGCCAGAAGCCGCTGGCCATCCGGCGAAAAGGCATTCGCATCAAGCCAAAGCCCGGGACCGTCATCCAGCGGGCGCAACACACCCGACTCGGGCTCATACAGCCAATGGCCGCTCCTGCGCTCGCCTTCGGTGATGTCCCCGTGCAACAAGAACCGGTTACCCGACGGCGCACGCTGGAACCACCGGAGCATCAGCGGCTGCGAGCTACCGGGGACGACGAGTTTCTCACTGGGCACCACGACCGTGCGTTTGCCGCCGGCGGCATCGTAGAGCGCGACCTCTGCTGCAGACGCGCCGGCCGGCGTCTCCAACTTCAGATAGCCCGAGCCGTCCGGCAGCCAAGTGGCGCCAAAGGAGCGCATGCGAAACTCGTCCGCTTCGTAAATCGCCTTGATCCGCGGCTCGGCTTGCGCCAGCAGGCGGGCGCTTGCTTCCGCTGCGGGACTGGCCGCTTGCGCCAGCCGGGCGAGCGATGCCGCCGCTGCAAAGAGGCCGATCGCTAAGGCAGCCAGCATGCACAGCCATTCGAGCCTGATGCACCTCTTGATCATAGGAAAATTCCTTTCCATACGTAGTCTCATTTTTAGCTGATTAGGATCTGCACCGGTCCCAGCAGGCCGGCAGACAGAACCGATTTCGCCGGAATGTTGGTGCGGGTCCGGCGCTGCTCCGCCGGCAGTTTGCTATCGCCAACCAGCCTGTTCGGCCACAGATTCACCACCTCGCTCTCCAGCTTGTTTTCGCCAGGCTTGATGGTGTAGGGTACATTTATTCATCCGAGCCAGCAGTCCTCAGAATTAAGCCTTGCCAAATCATGCATTTATGCTATCCTCCGAGAGTCATGGATGCAAGTTGAACTTGGAGGATGGTTATGTCCACGCAAATGCCTTCTGATGAACAGCCGACGAAATGGCTCGGCCAAATGTTTGCCGCAGAACACCCTGTTTCCAAAACAAGCAAATTCTGAGATTACCTAAAGACCATGTCAATTGTAGTGTCTGCTGATTTTTAGGATTCTTCAGCAAGAAGGCCATTTTTCGTCAGAAAATAAGGATGCCTTTCGAAAAAACTTTTAGAACCAAAGCAAAAAATAATCGATATTCAAGCTGGTTAAGCATTCTTCACAACCACTCTGCTACAGGCAAAAGATTGATCGCCTGGCGCAGCGCCGGGTCTACATTGGTGTACACGTCATTTGTGAGCTTCGGGCTTGAGTGTTCCAAGAGCTTTTGAGTCACTGCCGTCGAGACGCCGCGCTGGGCCAGTAGAGACGCAAACGTCTTCCTCAGATCGTGGAATTTAAGATCGGGTAATCCAGCCTTACGCCCTATCTTCTTCCACCTCTTTTCAGGGAACCTGTCTGTAAACAACAACTCCTGTCCAACTGGAAGTGTGGCAACATAGTTCGATAGCTCTGTCGTGACCTGCTCAGGAATCGGACGCTCGGCCATCGCCTTATTCGCTTTACGATTTCGAGTCGTTATCGTGTTCCTATCAAAGTGAATATCTCCAATACATATGGCCTCGATGTCGCCACGTCGAAGCCCTGTAGTTGCTGCAAGTAACACCCTCAATCGGAGAGTTGCGTGATCGGACACCAGCATGATCAGATCCCGTACTTGCTGTGGAGACAGTGCCACCACAGGCTTCTGTGACACTTTGACCTTCCTGATCTCCAAACCGGAAGCTACATAGCGGCTCTTCACCGCCCAATTCAGAAATGCGCTTATGTTCCTTATGTCCTTGTTCAGGGTGTCCTTCTTGACTTCGTTACCTCGTTCGAGGACGAATGTATCGAGACTCTGTTGTGTAATCTGCCGTGATGAACTGAGCCGGGCTATTCGTTCGAAGTGATGCAAGGTCAGTAGGGCTTCGTAGATGGATGCCTCTTGCAGACCCCCAACCCGCTTGGCGTGGTGATACTCATTGCGCATTTGGTGCCAGTCGAAATCGACAACGCTCGTGAAGACATCAGAATTGAGTTGCGTGTACTTGATGTTGCGGAAGTGTTCGGCCAATGCCTTAGTGGGCAGCGCTTTGGACTTTCTCTTGCCGCTCTCGTACCATCCAACCCACCAACCTTTGATGCCCGTTCGTTTGTATACCCATGGCTTTCTCATAGCCTCTATTCTATCGGCACTTCTAAAAATCACGGTCACTGGCGGTGTGCGAAACTCCGGCGAGCAGTGTCATTTTGGTGACATGCAAAGATCAGATGGACTTATCGTAGTTGTATATGCCTGTCTTACAACAACTTATGAATGCCAGTACCAAGAGGTATATAGGATTGCCTGTCCGGTTGCCTTCCCTGAGGCAGCATAGCCGTGAGTTGCTGCAAACTCTTGCACAGAGGCAGGCCCCCCAACACATATCCCTGTAAATTGACAGAAACAAAGGAAGACCCACACTGCCAATGGTCTTCCTCAGTTGCATCACCCGTCTTCCGTAAAACTCAACTTCGAAGCCAGCAGATTGGGTGATGAAGACCAATTTGTCCTTACTTGCTCCATGACGGAATCGGGCACGTCACTTCTGGTGGAGAATATTCTTATAGCGCGTCTGACTGCCTGACGTGGAAGGCTTGTCCTGGTGCCGCATTCCTCCATAGCCATATTTGAGGAGAACACATCCGGCATTGAAAAGGTGGGGTCGCTGCCTTTTCCCAACTGACATTCGTACCACCGCTGTATTGCTTCAAAAGTGCCTGGGCTTGCGTACCGGATGATTTTGAAGCTGATGTGATGTATCTCCTCAGCAAGGACCCGTTTATCGTCAAGACCCTGATTGTATACGGTAATCCTGATTCGCCCCGTATCCCTGTCCAACGATGCAGAACCACAGATGACGGCTCGTTTGCCCCGTCTTTTGAGTTCTCCATACCATTTTTCTCCTCGCGACTGAATAGCCACATCCTGTGTTGCAGCCAGCGAATTGTCATCCAACACCAATATCACATTGTTGACCACCCAATCTACTGTCTGCATTCGTTCTATCATCGGCCTGAGAGCCTCTACCTGGGTCAATCGACCAATTACGGGCATCCTCGGGTGCTCATTCATCTGTTCCAAGCGTGCCTTCTCTTCTTCCCAGGTAGGCCAGACCTTGTCGATCTTGGGTATGCACTGCACATTGTAGCCGGGTGGATAGCCATGTACCTTCTCGAACTCCTTGGCGTAGGCTGCCTCTGCCTCATATTGTGTTTGAAAACTGCCTATGAACCGGTGTTTTCCATTGACCACAATCTGGGCGTCCCAGTGTTCTCGTGCCTTTCGGCGATTATTCGTCAATATCTTCGCCGCCAATTCAGGATCGTTCTTCTTGATGCGTCTCCACATTCTGGCAGCAATCTTCTCGGCGACAGCCCTGTCCTTGGTGGCCAGACCCTGACTTCTTGTCCTCTTGAGGATGGTTTCTGCGAGTTTCGGATCATCTTTTTTTAGCTGATTCCACATTTGATAAGCAATTCTCTCGGCAACAGCCCTGTCCTGGGCCGAGAACTTCTCGCCTCTTGGCACAAGCCGTCGACGCTTCAACAGTCCTGGTATTATCCAGTAGTACCTATTTCCATCCTGGAAGATCGTTCCTGGAAACTTCGGCTTGCTCTTGGGATCAATCAGTGGTCGAGGCTTCATCTTGTTGGCGACTACCCAGTAATAGCGGCCGTTATTGAGATAAATCGTGCCGGGTACACCCTTTTTCTTTACCATCGGTGCTGCGGTTCTCTTGGGCTTGTACACTACACCGCTGGCCGGCACCCGCTTACCTTCGGCCAACCAGAGTTCATTTTGGGCCTCCCAAAGCAAGATCGAATAGCCATGCAGCCATTTTCTGGCCATGTTCCACAATGGCCGCCACCTGTCTTTGTGGGTGAACAAGCTGTTGTAGGCGGCATAGAACGGGTCGATACCTTGCCTGTTGGCGTCCTCTACGATCTTCTCGTATCTGGTCTTTTGAATCTCATCCAGAGGAGAGAATCTCCTTCGAATGAGCACGTCCAGGACATCTTCGATTATCTGGTACGGTACGTCTCCTGAAAGACGATTGGTGCCGGTGTAATCACGCAATGCAGGGTTGCGTCTCCATATCTCCCTAAGTGCCTCAACAGCACGGTCAGACAGATGGCCATGTTCTTCTGCGACGTCCATCGGTACTTCTTCCCCTCTTTCATCTACCACTATGGGCCAGTTGGTGATCCTTTGGGCGCCGTACCACGTCTTCCTGGCATCTTCTGACCAATGAGGATTCGGCGAGGTTCCGTGTCGGTGCATGCCGTGAACCCTCTCGGCCGCAAAAAAGTGCAGGAATTCCAGGGCGGCCCCGCCTCTCGGGCCAAATAACAGAACTGCAGCAACGGGAACGGAATGGTCGCGTGCATAATCCCGGGCGAAGCGTACATGTTCGGCCCCGCTCTGAACAGCGAGAGACTGCAAGGCTCTTATATACCCACCGTTGAACAGGTCATCCATGAACTCGCGGGCCATCCTGGTTCTCACTGTATCGCCCGCATGGGGATAAAGAGCCCACATCGCGGACCTAACCCTTTTGAAGAAGCTCCAATACCAGGGACTCTTTCTGGTTTGAGGGTCACTCACATAGCAATCCAGTCCATACGCAGCCCTCATCGGCTCTGAATCGCTGCCGTGCATCTCAGCGATCCTTTCCTTCAGATTCTTTGTCTGGTCAATAGCGATGGAATAATACACATCTCTTGGGATTTGATCGGTTCTTGTTGATGTGCGGGTCATTTTGGCGCCTCCAGAAGTTGTTTCGATGGCGCCTCCCGCGTGCCGGACGTGCCATCGAGGTTGCGTTGCTCCTGCACGCGGGGAAAAAATGCCCTTGAACAGCCAAGGGCTCGGAGTGACTCTCTAAGTGGGGTGGTATCGAGATAGGCCGGACACAATCAAATCAGGGCCCAGACAAGACAAATGTCAGATTTAGACAGAAAGGCGGAGTTACGCTTGACGGTGTTCGTCAATCGTGTCACATGGTCTCACAAACACTCAACTCCGAAGCCAAAAGATTCAGATGGATATCAGGCTCGATGGGCAGTTGCCGCAGATACTTGGTGAATTGGGCAAGCATGAGCCCAGCTGCGATGTTTGCACAGTAGATCGTGGTCTTTGCAGTGCAGGGACCGACAAAAGCCTCATCGGCGCTGAATAGGGTCGTTGGGTAGTGCCTTCGCGATTCTGTATCGCATGCTGTCAGCACTCGCAAGACCTCGGCGCTCATTCGCCCATCGACGTAAAAGACGGCTCTATCCTTAACTGCTTCCCAAATCAGCTTTCGCACATCAATCTTATCCACACAGCAAAAAAGTGTGTTGCCAACGGCCATACC
>CAYGZM010000219.1:0-5356 GCA_964354365.1 uncultured Pirellulales bacterium | reverse complement strand
ACCTTGCGCAGCGCGAGCTTGGCCTCCCTTTTGTTGTGTGAGCCGACGGCGTCGGCGACGACGGTGACCCTTTTTCCCCGCTGCAGCAATCCCAAAACCGTTGCCTTAACCGCCCCTTCAGCGGCCGAGCCGATGACGATGAACTCGTTGGCCCTCATTTCACTGAGCAAACGGTCAATCCGAGGCTCCTCAAACGGATCAACGCAACGCTTGTGAAGAATCACTTGGCTATACTGCCGGAGCATGTCTCTGGGTAAATCGTTGTGCCCATCCGCCGGAAAGCTCACCCGGTTACTCACAAGGGTGTAATGCACCTTCCTCTGCCCCTCTGTGCCGTCAATACAGTAACCGAACTCGCTTTCGCCGTTGTTATTGGGATGAACCTCGGCAAGTGAGATGATCGGGATGCCTCTGACTCTCGCCCACGCCATCACCCTGCGAATGTGCCCCAGCACCCTCCGGTGGTTCCTGACACAGGCCCTGCCTTCGGCCAACAGGAAGTCTTTCTGGGTATCGACGTCAATGAGAACCTGTTTGCGCCGCGCTCTAACCAATTGCAGAATCATTTTAGCAATTCCTTCCTTGGCTTACGCGCTTCGGTCCTATAGATTTATACGCCTAAGCCGATCTTCGGTTCGCATTTTTTATCGAATAATCCGGGTGGTCACTTTAGTTGTGGCATTGGAGGCCGGCTCGAGCGGACAAGCGGAACGACGCCCAAAACGTAGCTGAGAGTCCCGCCGTACTGTATAATGGGCCGTAAGATAGTGCGTTTTGCCCGGACGTGTGTTATTTGTCTAATTTAACGGATGCACAGGACTCTTAAAGACTACCCCTCAGTGTCGCTCAAGCCGGAAGATTTGGGCAACAGAGTGGACTTTGCCCGCGTTTTCGGACGTGACGGCCCGGTCCATATCGAGGTAGGGGCCGGGAAAGGAACCTTCCTGTTAAACCAGGCAAAGACGCACAGTGACATCGACTTCCTCGGCATCGAATGGGCCCGCAAATACTACCGCTACGCGGTTGACCGAATAGGCAGGTGGGGACTTGCCAACGTCCGCATAATCCGCACGGAAGCGGCTTCGTTCATAGCGGAATTCGTCCCGGACGATTCGGTCGAATGTTTCCACATTTACTTCCCCGATCCCTGGCCGAAAAAACGCCACCACAAGAGACGGTTCCTGTGTCCGGCTAATTTGGAGCAGCTTCTGAGGTGCCTGAAGACGGGGGGACAGATCAGAATCACCACCGATCACGCCGAGTATTTCGAGGTGATAAAGGAATTGATTGTCGAACGGGGCGACAGGTTCGAGCAGATCGAATTTGCGCCCACGACCGGCGCCGAGCCGGGCGAGATAACCGGCACAAACTACGAGCAAAAGTACGTTAAAGACAAACGAGAAATCCACACCATTGCCGCAAAGAAGATATAAAGTGGCCACAAAGCACAGGACACGCAATAGTGGTCTGCACAGAAACTAATCAGTATCTGTTGCGGAAAGCCGAAAGTGGCAATGTCACCCCTGCGAAAGCAGGGGTCTATGGCGAAAAAACTGGATTCCTGCTTTCGCAGGAATGACAAATGCTGTTTCCGCAACAGGAACTAATTAGCCAAAACGCTGCCCGGCAGTGAAGCATTCAGTATGTTGGCCCTGTCTGCTGCTCCAGCAAGGGACCGTAGGTGGTCTGCATTCGGTGACGCGGCGCGATGGAGCGCCAATAGCCGACCCACTTTAGAGGCTCTCGCTTATTCAAGTCGATCTCTGCCCAGAAGACGCCTGTCTTGCCGTTGCTGCTTGTTAGGATTCTGCCCATAGGATCGATGATGAGGCTGTTGCCGTCGTAAACGGATGGGACCATATACACGCCATTGTCGCGGGCGCGAACGCGGAATACGGTCTCTCCGTTGACGCAGCCGTCCTCGTCCGGCAGCGTGTTGCCCCAGGTCGGCGCAAAAATTATCTCGGCACCGCGAAGGGCAAATATCGACTCCGGCTCAGGGAAGAACCAGTCGTAGCATATCTGAATCGCGATTTTTCCGAAGTCCGTCTCGAAGACGGGGTATTCATCGCCCGGACGGACGCCCTTATTCCATTCCTCGCGCGGCAGATGGACCTTGCGGTACTTGCCGGCAAGCTGCCCTTTGCGGTCTATCAGCACAGCCGTATTATACACAACGTCGCCGACCTGCTCGTTAAGGCTTGCAACGACCCATATATTGTTCTTCTTAGCCGCCCGGCCCAACTGCCCGGTGCTCGGTCCGGGTATCGGCTCGGCGCACTGCTTGAGGGTACAGCCGGCGCCGACCGCCTTGATCGTCTCGCCGAGACAGACGATATCGAGTCCGAGCTTGCCCGCCGCATCAATCTGCTCGCACCAAAGCTCCAGATTCTTGTCGGGCGTGCTGTTCTTGGGGCGAAGATACACCGTTCCGACCTTAACCTTCCGGGGCGGCGGTTTGGCCGTCGGCTGCATACTAACGCTCTTCCAGACCACCGAGCCGCCCTGCGGCCACTTCACTTCGAGCGACACACGTGCCCCGTCCGCCTCTTCGGGCGCGACAAGCACATCATCGAACCGCCCCGCGTTCCCCTCAATAGTTGGGCCTCGCACGAGCATCCCCGCCGGGTGCAGGAGCTTGCCGTCGCCGGTCCAGTCAACACGCACGAGCACCGACTGGTATGCAGCGCGCACTTTCCGCAATTCGCAGAGCGCCTTTACCGCATAAGCCCCGCCGCCCTCGATACCCTTGATATCCTGTGTGATGCCGCCGACTGCATAAGGATCCGTTCCCTCAATCAGAAGTCCGCCAGCCGTGCCTTTGACTGTGCACGCTGCTTGCCCCCATTCGGGCTGCCACACAGACCACCCTTCCGGCAGTTTCTGCCCGTCGGACAATGCAAACACCGGATTAGATACAAGCTCATCGGCCTTCCCGCTCTCCGCAAACAAACCGGCCCCAAGACAAACGGCACACACAACAAAAATCGCTAACTTCCTATTCATCCTGAACTCCTTTAGACAAACCAATAAAGGCTTCTGCAAAATTGCAGGTTAGGCCTGCTTGGAAAAGAAAAAATCGTTTGTTGATTTTTTCTTTTCGATGGCAACGTATTGCCTCGCAATCGCTTAGGTAATTATTGAAGAAAATCATAAAAGAGATTTTCTTCAACAATATAGGTCTAACCTGCAATTTTGCAGAACTTATCGAACCAATATGCCTGGATTCTCGGCGGTGAAGGATTCCGACAGTGGGTCATTTGTTTTCCAGCCGATCCAGCGTGGTTCGCGCCACCCGCTGAACGTAGTTGTCAGAATCTTTCAATGCCGCCTGTATCTGGGGCAGTGCGGGGCGGGCCTTCTCGCCGATCTTGTTCAGGGCGATAAGCGCATAGAGCCGGGCCTTGTCCGTCTTGTCAGTAGCAGACAGGCCCTCAATGAGAATAGGCAGAGCATCTTTCTCCCGGCCCCAGTCGCAAAGGGCGTGCGCCGCTGCAACACGGACAACCGCAGCAGGGTCTTTGAGCATTTTCTCAAGGGCCGATACGCCAAGCTCCTTATCCTTCGCCGACGTACAGCCCGTGTGCAAGCCGATCACGGCCCAGTAGCGAACCGAGGCGTGCTTGTCGCCCAGGGCCTGCGTGTATTGCGGTATCGCCTTCTCGCCCTGGCCGTCGAGGGCCTTTATCTCGCGCAATCGCTCAAGCATCTCCCAGGCGACCTTGTTGCGCCAGTGGTCGGGGTCGGTATCGGGCGTCTGCGGTTGCTTGGCCGGCGTGTTGTCGCCGACCTTGAACGTCGCCTCGCCGCTGTCCTTAAAGCCGATGCGGCAGGCCTTCGCGTGCAGCGTCTGGCCTTCGCGGAGCCAGACGGCCTTGGCGTATAGTATCCAGCCGCCTTTGCTCTTACCCTCGTCGTCAATACGATACGCTATCGAGGCACCGGGCGTCGGGCAGGAGATTGTGACGCGGCTGGCTTTCTCCGCTCCAGCCCCTACCGGCCATTTCGGCGTCCAGAATACCGGCTCGGCGGTCTTCCGGACCTGGCCGCCCGGCTGTTTGATCTCGTCGAATTCCGGCTCCGGCATAAGCCCGATGTCGCCGGTCTCCCTGGCCCACCTGGCGTGGACCTCGCGCATCCGTTCCAGCACTTTTTTGTACTTCGACTTGCCGGCGAGGTTGTTGACCTCGTGCGGGTCGGTCTTGGTGTCGTAAAGCTCCTCAACTGGCTTGGTCGGCTCGAAGTACTGTAGCTGCGGGCCTTTCAGCTTGCCTTCGGCGTTGAGCCGGCGCATCTCCTGCATCGTCGGCATCTCGTTCATATAGTTGATGTCCTGTCCTCGGGTGACGTACCACATATAGTTGCGGATATATTTATAGCGCTTGTCGCGCACGGCGCGGATCAGGTCGTACGCCTCGTCCATTCGGTCGCGCGCGGCGAAAATATACTCGCGCGGCTCAGCCTTCTGCGCACCCAAGAACGCCCTGCCCTGTATGTGTTCTGGTATCTTGACCCCGGTTAGCGAGAGCATGGTCGGTGCAAAATCGATGAACGCAACGAGGTCGTCATTGGCAGTGCCGGTCTTGAGGGCATCGGGATTCTTCGGCATTGCAAGCTTCCGCCACTTCTCAGGAACCTTGACAATCAGCGGGACCCGTATGCCTGAGTCGTAAATCCATCGTTTGTGTCGCGGCAGGCCGCGCCCGTGGTCGCCCCAGAACCAGACTATCGTATCATCGGCCAGGCCGTCCTCTTCGAGCTGCTTGAGGACGTCGCCCACCTGCTGATCCATCAGCGTCACGACATCGTAATACTGCGCCATATCACGCCGTACAACAGGCGTGTCGGGATAATATGGCGGAAGCTTTGCCTCGGCGGGGTCGTGCTTGGCTGGGCCTAACTTCTCAATTCTGTCGAGCATCCCCTTGCTGTGATTTCGGACCTGACTTTCGTGCGAAATGGTGAAATTGAAGACGGCAAAGAACGGCTGGCCCGCCGCGCGGTTGCGCCAGTGGGCCTTGCCGCTAGACTCGTCCCAGGCGGTAAAGGGCGGGTCGAACTGATAGTCCGTCTTGGAGTTGTTGGTGCAGTAGTAGCCCTCAGCCCTTAGATACTCGGGGAAGCATTTGACATTGGCGGGCGGCACGCCGCTGCAGCGCATCTGATGCGTGCCGATTGTGGTCGGATACATCCCGGTTATCAGCCCGCTGCGAGAAGGCGCACAGACGCCGGCGTGCGTGAAGCAATTCTCGTACCGCACGCCCTGGGCCGCGAGCTTGTCGATGTTCGGCGTCACTGCGTACTTGTCGCCGTAGCACCCCAAATCGGGGCTTGTATCCTCGCAGCTCACCCACAG
>CAYGZM010000218.1:0-5365 GCA_964354365.1 uncultured Pirellulales bacterium | reverse complement strand
GATATGAAATAAATGCAAAACACGCTTGACAACCAGCACGCTTTCAGAGATGACGAATTGGGCTTTGTTAGAGTGCCTAATAAAGATGTCATTTTACTTTTACCGTTTCGTCGAGGGGGATTCCGAGGCGTTTGAACCTCTCGGCGCGTGACTTTTCGTCGCCGACGTGGATTTCCCAGGCGCATTTGCCTTTCTTGCGGCATATTGCACGCGGGCTTTATTGCGGGTTCTTTCACTGATTTCGGCCCGAAGAGACAAAAACCTGTAAAAGGGCCGGTTTTTTTCTGTAAATTCGGCCCGGTTCCATGTCTTTATAGCGGTGATGCAATTAGGAGCTTCTATTGAGCGAACCTTTGGATGAAAACTTGGTTCTGGCCTCTCGTGCCGGAGATAAGAACGCCTACGCGCTTCTCGTGAAGAGGCAGTACAAGCGCGTTTTCATAATGTGCCTGGGCATTCTCGCAAGTGTTCACGACGCCGAAGATGCCGCACAGGAGGCAATGCTTCAAGGTTTTGTGAATATACGTCGATTGCGGGATGCTTCGCGATTCGACGCGTGGATTTCAAGGATTGCCGGGAATATCTGTTCCGATCACGTTCGCAAAAGGATACAAGCCAGGCAAATCGCAGTTGACAGGCAGCAAATGCAAACTCAAACGGAAAGTCAGGATAACCATCTGCAGCGGGCTTTAGAGCAACTGCCTGAGAAAACGAGGTTGCCGCTGGTGATGTATTTCTTCGATGGCGCCAGCGTCAAGACGGTTGCCCGCAGGTTGAATATGTCGGCTTCGGGCGTATATCAGCGATTGAGGACTGGAATAAGTCAATTGCATAGTGCGATGGTGAGCAAGGAGACCCAAAATGACTGATCCTTGCAGCAAAATGCGGGACAAAATAGCAGACCGTCTTCTCGGGGCTTCAAGCGGCGAACAAGACACTGCCATCGAGCAGCATATATCGGCCTGCCCGAAGTGTACGCTGTACGCCCTGGCTCTCGAAGAGCAGCGGAGCGTGCTAGAGCAGTTCGGCCGCAGGCTCGATGCCGGGATGCAGGCCCGAGAGGACCGGGTGATAGAGGCCCTTAATCGCGCGGTCTCCTGCAAGACGGCGCAGACGGGTTCTGCCTGGCGAACCGTGCTGCGGAGCCCAATCATCAGATTTGCGGCTGCGGCCATCGTGATAGTTGCGCTGCTGGCGGCAGTCAAACTGCTCACCAAGAATGAATCCAAGCCCGGCGAGGCTCCCACGATTGCCGACAAGCACGAACAGTACCCTGACGGCACTGCAAACGACCGCCGGTTAGCGCAGAAACTCGCATCGGAATTGAAGACCATCGAGCAGATGTTCGCGGCATCAGATATCGACGGCCTCGTCGAGATGCTTGAGACCGGAGAGTGGGAAAGCAAGATTGCAGCGGCGGGCTGTCTGGCGAAAATGGGCGATTCGCGAGCGATTGAGGCATTGTCGAGCCTCGCCGAGCAGTGGCGGGGCGCTGACGGCGAAAACCCGTTCAAACAAGCGATACAGGAAATTCAAACCAGGTTAGAAAGCCAAGAGACAACATCCGAGCCCTCGCGGGTGCAGGGCCAGTCAAGCCAGCGCCAGGGCGAGTTCGAGCCGCGAGGCGTCCTTAGCGGCGTCATCATCGATGCCAATACTGCTGAGCCGATCCCGGATGTCGGGGTTCGAATCTACTGTCGCGATCATGGAGAGCAGCACCAGACTACGACCGACAGCAACGGCGTATATAGCTTCAAGGCCATTGACAAAGACGGTCCCTATACAGTCAGGCTCGAAGCGTCAGAGTACATAACCGTTGAAGGGTGGAGAGCATCCGAGGAGACCGTGCAACTGAGACGAGACGCCCAGTTTGTCAAGCATTTCGAGCTTGAGCGCGGCGGTAAAGTGAATATCCGTGTCGTCGATGAGCAGGGCCAGCCGATAAAGAGAGTTACTTTCCACGCGGCCTATGTGTCCGACGATATGGGAAGGGGCCCAAAAGACACATTCCGGTCGGACGAAAAGGGCATTACTTCTATTGGGGGCCTTAGACCCTCGGCATACTGGATCACCGCCTGGCATAACGATTATGCTGTGGCAGGGAAAAAGGTTGTTTTGGAGGAGCCGCTGCAGGTCAAGTCCGTTGTCTTCGAGATGAAGAAGGGCATAGAAATCGCCGGGAAAGCGGTTTGCTCGGACGGCCTTCCGGCCGGCGGCTTTGGAATTGAGGCCAAACCGACCTGGTGGCACAGCGGTTCTTCTCCATCAGAGCTTCGCATTAGCGAAGACGGCACCTTCCTGCTGCCGCACATTGTTCCCGGCCTGCACAGGATAACTCTAAGCATACCTCACGACGGCGGCTCGACCGGAATGTGGTCTATCGACGTGAATCTGCCTCCTGCGAATGGATTTCTTGAATTGGATATCCCTAAGCCTTCCCTGCATAACAGGGTGAGTATATCGGGCACCGTGAAGTACGTTGGAGGCGAGTCGGGGTCGGGCGTGTGGCTCACCGCTATGAGCGACGCCGGCCATTATGGCAGTGTCTATGTGCCCAGGGGTCAGAAGGACTTTGTCTTCGAGAGTCTCGTCCCGGATCTCTACACCATTGAATTTAGCCTCGATGGCGGCGAGCGAAAGACCTACCGGAATATAAAGGCGCCCAGTGAGGGTCTGGTCATCGAGATTCCCGGCAAGAGCCAGTATTGGCTGAGCGGGAGTGTGGTGGATAAGGAAACGGGCGATCCTGTTACGGACTTCCGCGTAAAGCTTTGGGGTACAACGAATTGGCAGCAGATCAGCGATCCGAACGGGCGATTCAACATTCGGGCAAGCGCCGAAGGTTGCCAGAAAGTCATGGTTGCCGCTGATGGATATGCTGAAAAGACAAGCGCGGAGATATGCCCGGATGCTAATGAGGCGGTTGTTATAGTACTGGGAATTCCAGGCGCCATAGAGGGGACTGTTGTGAACGAGGATTCCAAGCCGGTCTTGGGAGCGAAGATAGGTTTCAAGTACAAACGCAGCACAGATGAAAAGCCCGAGGACAAATACATAACCAGCACCGATCCCGACGGCAAATTCGTGATCGAGGGTCTATCGGGAGAGAGCCAGTCGAATTGGTTTGAAATCGTGCACGGCGATTATGCTCCGGTCTGCAAGTACATCGAGGCCGAGGAGGGGCACATTATCGAGGTCGAGATCGTGCTTAGTGGAGGCGGAACCGTTGAGGGCTATGTTTATGACTGGCAGGGAAGACCACTGGCTGAGACCGCCCTGTATTTCCTGGACGACAGCAGTTATAGCTACTGGGAACGGAATCAGGGGCGTTTGGGTTCTGCAGTGACCGACAGTAATGGCTTCTACAGGCTGGACCACTTGCCCGATAAGCTCTGCTATGCGTTCAGGGAAGATCCGCAAGAGTTGTGCTACGCCTCCGGCGGCGACCCGCAAAAACAGATCGGGGTTGTCAGTACAGCCGTTTTGCCGAAGCATGCGGAAGCGACGCGACTCGATATCGGCGGCAAGTGGCGAACCACAGGTCGGCTTTTAGAGAACGGCCGACCTCTGGCCATGACCAGCATGTTGATCAAGTACGAGGCCAGGGTCCAGCAGGCGTTCAGTGCCTTCGGGCTCACCGATTCGGACGGCCGATTCACTTTCTACGGGATACCAACCGGACGATGGACACTATACTTTGCGGTTCCGGGTATGGGCGGATGGGATAAGTGGTCGCCGTTGGGCAGTTTTGAATTCGAATCGGGTGAGGATTTGGAGCTCGGAGACCTTGACGTAATCCTGGCCCGGCTCACAGTCGAACTGAGCGTGGAAGACCCTTGCGAGTCCCCGGACCAATGGCATGTTTCCATCCAGCAATTCAATGAGAAGGTGTTTTGGGGGCAACGGGCAGGAAAACCCGAACCTCGCAGCGGCGCTCTGGATCCGTACATCTTCTCAGGCCTTGTACCCGGCAAATATGAGGTCATTGCCGAGCGAGATAATTATCCGACGATTCGCAGAGTTTTTGAGATCGGGCCCGGGCGGAGTACACAGAAACTTGATGTTACCATTCCCGTGGGCTCAGCCTCGCTTGCCGGGAGAATAATCTGGCGAGATCCAAAGAACTCGGCGCCCCAGTTGATGCTAAGGAGCAGCGATGCGACAATAACGATGCCAATCCGGCAAGCCGGAGACGGCAGCTACAGAATGGAGAATCTGCCCGCCGGTGACTATGCTATAGGTCTGGCCTCTGTCGCCACGAGCCGTACGTCAACGGTTAAGGAAGTCACGTTGTTGGGCGGTGAACACAAGGACCTGGATGTTGCGGTCGCTGCCGATTCCGGCAAAGGTTACAACGGATACCTGGTCGTTCTCGTGGTCACCGATGATGGTCTGCTGCTGCCCGGGACGAGGGTCTGGCTCGAAGGGCAAGGCCGAATCGTCGAGCCGCACTTCGACACAGACGACGGAAAATCCTTTGGAGTCGATGCAGGGACATACACGCTTCGGGCCGAGTATCCCGGCTACAGGGCCATCCGGGAGAGCGTCGCGGTCAAATCCAAAGAGGGGCGAAACATGCAGCAAATCCTCAAACCCCTGGTCATAACCATGGTCAAGCAATAGGCCGCACCGGTCCCTGCTGATGACCACCCCAAATCCACCGGGCAAAGAGATTCTCACTCGCCAAGCCCGCATCACGCTGAAACAAGGGCTACTCCACCTTCACCGTTTCGTCGAGGGGGATACCGAGTCGTTTGAACCTCTCTGAGCGTGACTTTTCGTCGCCGAGGTTGATTTCCCGCGCGAGCCTTCCGACTTCGAGGGCGTGCTGCCGGGGGACGACGATTACGCCGTCACCGTCTGCCACTATCAGGTCTCCGGGGAAGACGAGGACGCCGCCGCAGTTGATGGGGAAATTATACGATTCGGCGATAAGCCTGCCCGGGCGGACCCCGCGGGTGCTGTAACCGTCCATGCAATAGACAGCGATCTTCTTGGTCTTGATGATCTCATCGGTATCGCGTGCGCCGGCGTTGGTAACGACTCCTACGACTCCCTTCTCGGCCCAGCCGAGGCTGTTGTTCGAGCCGATGAAGCCGCATTCGGGAATCCCTGCGGCGTCGATGACGGCGACGTCCCCGGGCTTGGCCGCCTGGAGCCAGGCATCGGGCGCCCTTTTGTATTGCTCAGATTTGAATTTCTTGAAGCCGTCCAGGTCCGCAAACGAGTTCTGCCCCACCCTCACGTCCGTCGGCACGTGCCGGACGGTGATTGCGAACCCGACTATTCTGTGAGAGAAATTCTCGACGTCGCGCCACAGGGGGCGGATTTCTTTTTTCATCAGGCCGATATCCTGCAGCCCGAT
>CAYGZM010000217.1:0-5372 GCA_964354365.1 uncultured Pirellulales bacterium | reverse complement strand
CCGACCGTATGGACCTTATCAGCGAGCACTTCTACTGCAACAGGGACAAGGAGGTGCTGACCGAGTACGTCAGTATGATACGCGACAACGTCCGCGGCAAAGTCACGGCCCACCGCGATTACCGCAAGCGGCTGGACTCGCTGGCGGGAAAAGACATCCGCATCGCCATCGACGAATGGAACTACTGGTACGGCCCGCGGCATTACAATATGAAGGATGCGATGGGGATCGCCGCCGGCCTGCACGAGATGTTCCGCAACAGTGACATCGTATTTATGGCCAACTACGCCCAGACGGTCAACGTCATCGGGGCAATCAAGACAAGTGAAACCGCGGCGGCGTTCGATACCACCGGGCTGGTGCTCAAGCTCTATCGCAGCCGGTTCGGCGAACTGCCGGTGGCGGTCAACGGGGTGGAGCTTCCGTTGGACGTCGCGGCGGCCCTGAGCGGCGACGGCAAGGTGCTGACAATCGGCATTGTCAATCCTACGCAGAACGAGCTTGAGCTGCCCCTGGAGGTCAAAGGAGCGCGGCTTGGCGCAGCCGGCGGGCGAAGGTGGCATTTGAGCGATGCCGATCCTATGGCGCACAATGAGCCGGGCAAAGAGCCGAAAGTAACGATTAAAGAGACGCCGCTTTCCCAGGGCGTGCCGGATACCCTGAAAGCACCCGCGTTGAGCGTGAGCCTCTATGAGCTGCCTCTGGAATGACTCTAAGGCTTCTGCAAAATTGCAGGTTAGGCCTATATTGTTGAAGAAAATCTCTTTTATGATTTTCTTCAATAATTGCCTAAGCGATTACGAGACAATACGTTGCCATCGAAAAGAAAAAATCAACAGACGATTTTTTCTTTTCTAAGTAGGCCTAACCTGCAATTTTGCAGAACTCAATAGAACTGACTGTTACGAAGGAGGTAGCCGAATGGAATGTAATAAAAAGGAGAATCTGGCCAACTGCGGCTGCACATATCCCGGCTGCGACAGGAAGGGCGTGTGCTGTGAGTGCATAAGCTATCACTTATCGAGCAAGCAGCTTCCCGGCTGCTGCTTCCCGCCCGCCGCAGAGAAGACCTACGACCGCAGCTTCAAGGCCTTCGCAAAGGCCTGGGGACTGTAAGCCTGCTGGTGTGTAGCCGATGCGCACAAAAAAGGCCGAGCCGAAAATCGGCCCGGCCTGAAATCCGAGAGTCCGGATACCGCTGCGAATCAGTCCTCCTGTGTTTCCAGCCGGCAGCGTATTTCAACAATATAGGTATTTTCTTTGCCGGCAGGTCTTAGCCAGGGCGAGAATCTGATGTTGCGATACTTGCCGTCCGGCCACTTGTCAAGACCTCCTTCAGCGCTACCCGTGCCGCATTGTCTTGCCTCGTCCACTTTCAGCCCTATACGTTCATTTGTGCCGCTGCGGTATCCCTCGTCGGTAATGAACGTTACGTCCAAATAGAACGACGCCTTGTCGGTATCGCCGGATGGCCCGCTCCGAAGACGCACAATTGCGGTTTTGAGGCCGGGTGCGCCTGTAACAGGAACCATTGCCTCTTCGCCATCGAGCAGCACTTCACATCTGGCATTAGGCTCCCCGACATCCGGCGGCTCAAAGAACTCCGACGGCTCCTTCGGCGCCTCGTAGTCGAATATGATCAGGTCGTAGTCCGAATCCTTATGGCAAACCTTTACCTGGACAGGCAGCAGAGAATTCTTGCCCACCGTAATAAAGATGCCTCTCATCCAATCACTTTCCCTTGGGGACGGGTCAAATGCGTATATGAGAAAGTCGTCGCCGACGCTGGCGGGGACTTGTTGGTTGAACTGCTCATTTTTGGCTGACAGAAGGCCGCCCGTAAACAACTCAAGGACAGGCTGCCCGGCGGCGAACTTGGACGGCTCTCTGACGGTCAGCATCCCATGCTCATCGAATCCCTGTGACATCCGGCCATCGTCATAATGTGCGTCGCCCTTATTGCCGCGCATAACCATTTTCCCATGGGCATACCAAGCCTCAAAATGTCGCGCGAAATCGTTACCCCGACTTTTGAAGTAGTACATATGCACATAGTCAACCTCAGAAGCGCGTCTGGTCACCTTCGCCCAGGCGACATTTGCCATATTGGGCCGGCCCACAAAATCCACTCCAAGCAACACCGCAATCACTATTACCGCCACGGCGGCTAATTTCATTATTCTACTTTTCATGATTATTCTCCATTTTGCAATTGTCTCACGTTGTTCGGATTGACAGCGGTCCAGGGTTTCAAGGAGCCGCTGTTGTCTATTTGTCATATCCGTGTCGAGCCCTGCAACCAGTTGGGTAAGCAACACGTCTTCGTACCTGAGGGCATCGGCGTAGCTGCGGCAATCTGAGCAGCCGGACAGGTGCTCGTCGAGCTGCCTGGCTAGGTCGGGCGAAAGGATTCCTGTGACTGAATCGGCGATCAGGCCCTTGATTTTGTCGCATTCGCGGTTCATCTTTGTACCCTTTCAGTCAAGAGCTGATGCAGTTGCTGCCGCGCCATTCTGAGTCTCTGACATGCTCCCGAATGGGAGATGTTCATGCTCGCAGCGATGCTCTTTGCGTTTCGCCCATCGAAGTAGAACATCAAAAGAGGCAGCCGGAGCTCCTGAGGCAAGCGCTTGATGGCCTGCTCCAGATCGTATTGTGCGTCCAGGTCCTGCCGGGACAGGCCCGGCGGCTTTTCGACCGGCAGCTTTCGACGGCTCTGCCTGCGAAGACGATCTATGCACAGATTTCTGGCAACCCGCACTATCCAGGGCCTGAACTGCTCGATATCATCAAGCGTTCTGATCTTCAGAAAGCCTTTCAACATTGTCTCCTGCGCGGCATCCTCGGCGTCGTGGACATTTGCGAGCATTGCGAAACATACACCAAAGACGTGCCGGTAGTGTTCCTTGACGAGCACATCGTACGCTGCTTTGTCTTTCCCGCCAAACCAGGTGGCAGGGTTCTGCACTGAACGGTCGTTCACACGGAATTCCTTAAAACCGGTTTCTATTCTAATAACGAACGGTGGAAGGCCGGAATGCAAAAAAAACCGGATTCCCTGGATGGATCTGGCCAGAGGTGAGCTTACCGGTCACTGCCGGCAGCAGGGAACGCCGCATTTTCACGGCAGCACGATGCCGGACGCTGACAAAAAAGGCCGAGCACAGAACTCGGCCTTTCGTAATAGCTTCAAACACCGCAGGACCACAACTGCTACTGTTTCTGTTTCTCCCGAATATATCCCAGGCGGTCTTCGGTCCAATGGTCTTTATCTATCTGGCTTGGTTTCTTTGATTGTCCGTGCCACAATCGCACACTTTTATTGCCTGTTTTCCATTCTTTTGTTATACCGTCGGAAGGCACTCTTTTTACGAAGTCCTCCATTTCGGCATCCGTGAACGGTATCTGCCGCAAGTCAAGGCATTCTTCGACAACGATCGGCTCAAACAATTCCACAACATCATACACCCCGGCAACCAGATTATCCAGGCTCACCTGCTCATCCGGCAATGGGAGCGTCGCTATTGGCTTGAAACGCTTTCTGTCCGGCAGCCCAGCCTCTGTTCTTTTGATTGCCAATTTGCCTTCGGTACGCAGGTAATCCAGCTCAAACTCACACTGGGTTACATGGCCGGCTTCAAGTCCGTTCGGCACAAAAACAGTCCACTTGACCATCAAACCGCCATGATAAATCCAACCAAGCGGTATGGGGCTATAGCTGGTATCGCGGCCGTCACTTCGTTTCCAGCAAGAGCCAAATCCATAGTCTCCATAGTTGCGTGCACGCGGATCTTCAGATTTGATATCCTTTAGTGTCTGCTCGCTCGGTCGCAACGATGTTACCGCAAAGATCAGATCACTCTGGCATCTCTTGATCTCATGAACAGCAAACACCAGACCCATTTCCTCTTTGGTAAAAACTGCGTTGTCCAGCGAGAAATGTGCATCAAGCATCTTGGCTCCATTTACAGTATCGACAAGCATTTCGTCCCCATTTACTATATCGACGCCCGGACCAAAATTAGGCTCAAAGACAGAACTATCAAAGTCAATATCATACTCAACCTGAGCAAGCTCAACCGTTTTCCATATCCCATTTTCCAGAACTCTCTCTTCAAACCGTCTTGGCCGTCTTTCGTGACTGATCCAGAACATCAACCGTGTGCTACCAGACCTGCCCGGGTAAGAGCCCACATACAATTCGCACGGAACCCCATCGACAAGCATATCGCCCGCACTGTCTCTTACACACTTGTCGAGGTATCGGCTCGGCTCGGTAATCTCCCTGGGCAGACCGTCAATGCCTAAACTCTTATTTCGCACCGCAAAATGGTTGTTCTGACGATGCTCCCATCTCCATTGCCCGTTGTCGATTACCACTCGCTCATTTCCGTCATACTTCCCGGCCACCTTTATCCCGGCGCCGCGCTCGTACCATATCTCATTTACTTTTTCCATCCGCCCATCTTGCGGCGCGTACCCCAAGGCGTGGACTGTGCGTGCCTTTCTTATAGATGCAATGACCTGCGCATAGAGGGTAGATTCTGCATTATTGAAAACGAGGAGCAGAACACACATAACGGCCGCCGCAGCGGCTAATTTCATTATTCTACTTTTCATGATTATTCTCCATCTATTCGGCTTTGCGTCAGCCGATTCTGACTTTTGGGGTGTCGCCAGGGCCATGTCAATGTCGTTGTGTACTCTTCTGTCCAGGTCGGCGCTGGCCTTGATGTGTAACTTCTTGATCAACTGGTTTATGTTATCTGTCGGTCTCATTTTTTCACCTCGCTATTCAACATTGACCGCAGTTTATCAGTCGCATAGCGGTATCTGCCCCGCGCTGTATTCTCCGAAACACCCTGCGATTCGGCAATGGTCTTGAATCTCAGGCCACTGTACGAGCGCAGAAGCAAGACCTCGCGCTGCTCGTATGGAAGCTGTTCAAGCGCCCACGTCAACTGGCGCAGCTCTTCGCCGAATATCGCGCTGAATTCCGGGCTGTCTGAATCGGCGGCCGGCGCGTTGGTTTCATCCAGAGCGACGTTGTGCCGTCTGCGGCCAGCGCGATTTCTGTTGCGAGCGCCGTTGGCAACACAGGTCGCCAGGTAACCTTTGAGACTCCCGGTCAGCCGAAATTTGCCGGTTCGCCCGATGAAGGAGACAAAAACGTCGTGCACAACATCTTCTGCGGAGCTTACATCGCTCAGAAGGGCCGCGGCCAAGGTGACCAAATCGTTTTTGTACTTTTCATAAATTGCCCGCAGCACGTCGCGGTTGCCGCGGTTGAACATCCATACAAGCAGCTTTTCTTCGAACATAATGGTTACTTTCCTGAATCCAGGACAACCGATTGTCACCTATATAACAAC
>CAYGZM010000216.1:0-5441 GCA_964354365.1 uncultured Pirellulales bacterium | reverse complement strand
AGTAAAGATATGAGAAAAGAATACGATTTTTCCAAAGGAACACGCGGAAAGTTCTACAGAGCCAAAGCCCGCCTAAATCTCCCAGTATATCTGGATTCGGAGGTTCAGCGTTTTGTTGAGCAGATTGCCCGTAATCGGCGGTCGGACGTTTCCCGCGTGGTCAATCAATTGCTCAAATCCGACATTAAACTGGCCCAGGCCATGCAGTGAACAGGCCAATACCTCCACACGTAATATATAGTGGCCGCGTTGTTTTGCAGCAGGATAAGCGGTGCCGAATTCTGCATCCTGCAAAAACACAGCAGAAATCAGTATGGCGTCCTCGGATTCCCGGATTATTGATCTCACCGTTTATACCATATATCCCTGCTTAACCCAGTAGTGCCAATCCCCGACAGCCTCTCTTGTATCCCTATCCGCCTCGGCGATTGGGTTCAATTGCGACAAAGGAACCGCAAGACCCCGCCTCTCCCATCGCATCATAACGAACATCTCATGTTGACACTCCTCTTCAGGAGCCATGCCCAGAATTTCGACTTCATCGCCCTTGCGTAGAGGTGATATAGCTCTCTCCCCCACACATTTTGCCGGAAATGGAAACCGCAGCTTCTCTTTAAGGTAGTAATACCAACCCATCGCCTGTTCTTCTGGGCCGTTGGCATCAACGATGATTTCCATTGCGATACGGTTCTCGCGGTCGCCATTCTTTTTCACCTTAGCCATACTGTTTTTTTGCCTTTCTGACCCACGGCCTAATGCCGCGGCTCACCGGCGACCTTTGAGACATACAAACAGCCGCCGTTTCATGGCCTCGCATTCACAAGCAATAGCTGGCTACGTCTGGTTTGTCTTGGGTTCATTGCCTTGTCAATCGCTCCTGTCCCTGTAAAGAACCCGAACCAAACTGACGAACACACTGAAACAGGCCCCAAAGACCGTAGCGTGGGTCGGAAAACCGTCGTAGCGGAACACAATCCACAGAACAAAGTCTGAAATCCCGGCGATCAGGGCTGGAAAGATTACTTTTCTACGGGCGTCACTGAAGACAGCATTCGCGACTGAGCCGATGTCGACAGACGCGGCCCTGTTTTGAGCGTTCTCCATGCCCGTGATTTGCGCAAGCCATTCAACATAAAAAAGGATGAAGCAGAGCAATATGTAGGTGCCACGCAACAACACGTCTTCAACGGCGTACCTCTCGGGATCCAAGTTTCCAACCGCCAACAAACCGGTCCTAAAAAAGCCAACCCCCAGACCATTCTTGGCCAGCCGAAGAAGCCTTGCCAGTTTCGGAACCTCAAACGAACTTGGCAGAGGCCAGTAAATTGCCCACGTGGCAGCGAGTAAGCCGAATATTGAATATCCGATGTACACCGAATCCGGAAAAGGGGCGATACCACGGTGCTACTTTAATCCGACGAACCAAACCAATGGAATGTTCGCAACATAGAAACACGTGAGTGCTCTTCCGAGACGGTAGCGCGCAGTCTGCACCTCGTCCATTTCTGCCTCCCAGTATTTTGCGATTCGTACACCATTGACAATTCTCCCTATGCTGGCTGCGACTCTTAACGAAAAAAATCACCGGCGGCTACCGGTCGTCCGCTGAGATGATTTGTCAGGCGTTTGCCCGTCTATCTGCTCATAAAAAAGGGATGGGAGGCTGGCCTGTTGTCTGGCGTGTTCAATAGTCATTGCCACCAGATTACCCGAACCATCCAGATCAACATAAATATTCTCGTTAATCTCTTTCGTTTCGGCAACTTTGTGCTCCGAAAACTCCATCAACGCAGTATCTGTATCTAAAAAATATTTGATTCTCATTTTGTGTGCCCTTTAAAACCCCTGTCGAAAAAAGCATTATGAACCGTTTCGCCGTCCGGAAGCAGAATAACTCGCAGAAATTTGCCCTCTTGGGGTATCTTTTTCCACTTGCGTATTCTGCCGTCAGACTGAACCTCCAAATAAAAAGGATTATCAATCGTGTCCTTAATCCACTCGTCTTTTATTACAGCACGATCCGGCCTTTTTCTGATATGCAGAAAATACTGGGTGAACTTCATTCTATATCCTTATTTTCGCCCAACGATCTATCTATACTTGGTTCCCTCACAAAACCCCTCGGCCTCTCCGTTGCCAACATGAGGCCCCGGTTCCCGGAATGAGAGGCACCGAGTCGCCACTATTATTCTTTGGATTTGGATCAAAGGTATCACGGTATTAGGAGGCTGTCAACAGGAAAATGGTATTAGGGAACACCGCCCACGGCTGCAACTTCAAGTATATACTTTCCGGGAATCGCCAAATACCACTATGGACGGTCACCGTTTTCCTGTGTATAGTTTATTGTCGGTCAGCATGGCTGGGCACGATGGCAATAAGGAATTAGAAAATGACAAAGGACAATGCCGTTTACATTGAGGAATTGAAAGACCATACGGAACAGCAGGTTACTTTAAGCGGCTGGCTGTACAACTCCCGTTCGAGCGGTAAGGTGCTGTTTCTTATTATTCGGGACGGCACGGGGCTTTGCCAGTGCGTTGTTGAAAAAGGCGGCATCCCCGATGAGCTTTTCAACAGTCTGGCGCATCTCGGCCAGGAATCATCTCTGACCGTCGCGGGAACCGTCAGAGCGGACGAACGAAGCGTCGGCGGATACGAACTGGCCGTAACGGGGGCTGAAATCATCTCCCCGGCTACGGATTATCCCATCACGCCCAAATCGCACGGCGTCGATTTCCTGCTCAAGCACCGCCACCTGCACTTTCGCTCGCAGCGCCAGTGGTGCATCGGCAAAATTCGCCATACCGTCATCGACGCCATCCGCAGGTTCTTCAACGACAACGGCTTTATCCTCATCGACACCCCCATCTTCACAACCATTGTCGGCGAGGACCAGACCTCGCTGTTCGAGGTCGATTATTTCGGCACGCCCCTGCACCTGACCCAGACCGGCCAGCTCTACCTCGAATCGGCCGCGATGGCCTTTGGGAAGGTCTATTGCTTCGGCCCGACCTTCCGCGCCGAAAAGAGCAAGACCCGCCGACACCTCACCGAGTTCTGGATGGTCGAGCCGGAGGTCGCCTTCATCGACCTGCCCGGCCTGCTCGAATTAGCAGAGAGCTTCGTCTCCTTCATAGTCGCCCAGGTCATCCAAAATAATAGAAGAGAGCTTGAAACCCTCACTGCCAATATCGCAGCCCTCGAAAAAATCCAGCCCCCCTTCTACCGCCTCACATATACCGAGGTCGGTGAGATACTCACCGGCCGGAAAACCAAAGACTTTCTGGCTCAGCAGTTGCAGGACTTCCAAAACCAAAAGCGGGAGCTGGAAGCCAAAATCGCCGAGTTCGAGCACGAGCAGACCGGCCAGATAAAGCAGTGGAAAAAGGACAAAATCGCCGCCGAGCTAATCGACCTGCGCAGCGACCTGGCAGAAATGGACACAAAGATCGAGAACAACCCCAAGCACGCCCAACTTGCAGCGGAATTTCAGTGGGGCAAGGACTTGGGCGGCTCGGATGAGACCATTATCTCCCAGATGCACGACAAACCCGTCTTTGTCACCCACTACCCCAAAGACGCCAAGGCCTTTTATATGAAGACCGACAGGGACAATGAGAAGGTCGTCCTGAACTTTGACGTGCTCGCCCCCGACGGCTTCGGAGAAATCATTGGCGGCTCGGTAAGAGAAGACGACCACGACCGGCTCCTCGAAAGAATCAAGCAGCAGGGCCTCAACCCCGAAACCTACGACTGGTATCTCGACCTCCGCAAATACGGCTCCGTCCCGCACGGCGGCTTCGGACTCGGCGTCGAACGGACCGTCGCCTGGATCACCGGCGAAAAGCACATCCGCCAGTGCATCCCATTCCCAAGAATGGCGGACAAGGTCTATATTTAGGCACTCTAACAAAACCCAATTCGTCATTCGCAGCGCAGTCTTTGTCATCCCGAGCGCACCCTTTGTCATTCCGAGCGCAGCCTTTGTCATTCCGAGCGCAGCCTTTGTCATTCCGAGCGCAGTCGAGGAATCTATTAAAACAGCCCCCTGCAGACGCCTCATTTTGAAGTCAGGTTTTGTTACAGCCTCTTAAGCCGTTCACAGCGACATAGAGACGAGTAACTGAATAATAGCACTTGCATCCCTGCGCTTGCCGGCGTAGAATTCTCGCTGATGTCCACGAAATTCAACAACCAGGTTGTGTCTGCGTTGTTGGCGGCCTGGCTGCTCTTATGCTCCCCGCCAATGAGCCAAGCCGCTTTGGTCCTCGACGATCCCCTGCAAGGCGCCACGCTCGGTACGCGATCGGGTGGCGCGTTTGTCGCGGGGGGATGGCAGGTCACGACCAAAGACGACACGATTTACTGGCGCGTGCCGACTATCACCAACGGCGCGGCCCAGTTCGACGTGCGCGGGCTCGATCCCAACGAGTGCCGCGCGGGTATGGAGGACAAGACCGAACTGTTCCACATGTACGACTACACGGTCGGCGACTCGGACATCAACTACAACGGCGGCTACCGTGACAACACGTTCAAGCACTTCATCCGCAAAATCGGCTGCCTCGACACGGCCAAGGCCAATGCGATGGAAATCGTCTGGCAAATCCGGCCAAACTATGTCGAGCCGGACACGGCGCGACTCTCGTGGAGTTCGAACGCGACGTATCATTTCCGCGAAGAATGGGGTCCCAACGGCGCGGGGAGCACCGTGCTGAAGGTCTATCGCGACGGCGTGCTCCTGCTCACCACGTCGGTCGCGGGCGCCTGGAATCCAGCGGGGCACAGCGTGCGCATTGCGGCCAGTCCGCGGCGATCAGCGGATGCGGGAGCGCCCCTCGGCGCCATCTTCAGCAACGTCAAGGTCTGGGACCACTCGAACACAACACCGCCTGCGTCTATGGTGACGCAACCAGCCGGCGGCGCCAATCTCGTTCGCCTGGCCGGAAAATCATTGTGCGACAACAACGGCCCCTTCCTCGGCCTGGGCGCATCCTATTTCCAGGCCCTGCGCCGGGCAAAGTACGACCGCGCTCGGCTGAGCAGCGACCTGGCCCTGCTGGCGGCGAATGGATTTAACTACGTCCGCATCCTGTCGATGGTAAATTGGGACGGCCTGGAGATTGCGCCGGTGAGTTTCACCAACAGCGCCGGCCATCCCGTTCAGGGCTGGCCCGATTACTGGCAACAGTTCCGCGACTTGCTCGACCTGGCCGCGCAGAATGGCTTGCGCGCCGAGGTGACAATCTTCGCGGACGCCCAGTACGTCATGCCCGCCAAGTCCGACCGGCTGGCGCACTTGGACGGCATCCTGGCGAACATTGCAGGCCGGGAGCACAAGATTCTTCATCTCGAAGTGGCGAACGAGGCCTGGCAAAACGGCTTCCCAGGCGCCCAGGGCGCGGCGGACCTGCGAGAGTTCACGCAATATCTGGCGG
>CAYGZM010000215.1:0-5472 GCA_964354365.1 uncultured Pirellulales bacterium | reverse complement strand
CCAACGCCATACAGAAGGTCTATGAAAACAGGGACAAGCTGACATAACCGCACCAAGATCGGCCAAAATCCCCGGGACGCAAAAAGGATTGGCTTGCGTCTGTTCATTTGGTTATCATCACGATTTGAAAGCGCGGGCTTGCTGCGCAACAACCACGAAGACGAATTCCGGGTGAAGACCGGGGCCGCAGCCCTGAACACTTGCCTGTTGTACGCCGGGGAAAACGATGGGGCAGATAGTCGTCCTTGACCAGAACATGGTTAATATGATCGCAGCCGGGGAGGTAATCGAGCGCCCGGCCAGCGTGGTCAAGGAGCTTATGGAAAACAGTATCGACGCCGGGGCGACGAAAATCGCCGTCGCAGTCGAGGACGGCGGTCGAAAGCTGATATCGGTTGCCGACAGCGGCTCCGGAATGGACGCCGAAGACTTGGACATGGCGTTCGAGCCGCACACCACCAGTAAAATCAGGACCAGCGCCGACCTGCACAGCATCTCAACGCTCGGCTTCCGAGGCGAGGCCCTGGCGAGCATCGCCTCGATCGCACAGGTTCGAGCCGTCAGCAGGACGCAGGACTCGCCCGGGGCCAACTGCGTTGAAATTGACTGCGGCGACAAGGCAGCCGTCGGCCCGTGCAGCGGGGATTACGGCACAACAATCCAGGTCAGGGATATTTTCTACAAGCTGCCGGGCAGGCGCAAATTCCTGCGGACCGCAAATACCGAAATGGGCCATATCGCCGAACAATTCACACGCATCGCACTTAGCTGCTGCTCTGCTCAGGCCTCGATCCCACAGAACGAGCAGCAAAACGCAGATACAACCACGGCCAGCCTGGACCTGACCCTGATTCACAACGGCAAGGAACTTTACCGGCTGCCTGCCGGCCAGACCCTCGGCGAGCGGATAAATGCCCTGTTTCCAATGCTCTCAGACGGCGCTTCCAACGACTTTATCGAAGCCTTGAGCAGCGAAAGAGGGCTGCACATATACGCCCTGTTAGGCAAGCCCGCTATCTCAAGGACAAGCAATAGATTCCAGTATATATTCCTCAACGGGCGCTTCATCCGCGACAAATTCATCTCGCACGCCATCCGGGAGGCATATCGCGGCCTGCTCGAGCCCAACAGATTCGGCGTGGTCTTTCTGTTTATCACTATGCCCTTCGAGGACTACGATGTGAACGTGCACCCGACCAAAAGCGAGGTCCGCTTCTACAACGCAAATCTCGTCCATTCACAGATATTGGGGGCGATTCGAGAGAAACTCTTGGGCACGAACCTCGAGACGCACGCAAGACTCCCCGTCGCAGTAGGCTCCCTCGCAGAGGAAGGCCCGCCCTCAGCAGGCCACAGAACACAGGAAATCAGCGATGCGATGGCCGAATTCTTCAAAAAGCACAGGCAAAGCCATACACAACGGCAATTCGGCTTCCGCGGCGAACGGCACTGGGGCGCAGACCAGCACGCCGGCAGCCCCACAATAGCCCGCGAACCCCCAGCCCCCGCCACGCCGGCAATTCCCACAACGGCAAAGACCTTCATCCAGATACACGACAGCTTCATCGTTGCACAAACCGACGACGGATTCGTGATAATCGATCAGCACGCACTCCACGAGCGCATAATGTACGAAGAGCTGCAAAAGCGGGTACGGAACGGCAAGCTCGAATCGCAGAGGCTGCTCATACCGCAAAGCTTCGATCTGACGGAGGCCCAGGCCGGCCTGATTGATGAAAACGCAGAATTGATTGAGAAACTCGGCATTGAGCTTGTCCCGTTCGGCCCCAGAGCTATGGCTATCCAGGCCTTCCCAAGCCTGCTTGCAAAGGCCGAGCCGCTCAATTTCGTCCGCGATTTAATCGACCTGCTGGACCGCAAAGACACCGGCCCCGACCCGCAAACGCTGCTGGACGAGGTGCTCAATATGGCCGCCTGCAAGGCTGCAATCAAGGCCGGCCAAAAGCTGACCGACAGCGAAATGGAACAGCTCCTTACTCGCAGACAGAGCACTGACTCGGCGAGCCGCTGTCCGCACGGCAGGCCCACAACCATAAGGTTCACACTCAAAGACCTGGAAAAGCAGTTCAAGAGGACTTGATGAGAAGGTGGCTGGCGCTGTCATTGATAGTCTTGTGCTGGGTGGCCGTTGGATTTGCCGTCTTTGGCCGGGCGAACATTCAGAACCCGGTTCACAAACCTGCGCCGGACCGCGTAGAGCGAATCGTATCTCTGGCCCCGAATCTCACGGAAATACTCTTCGCGCTCGGTCTGGATGAAGAAATCGCTGGTGTTACGCTCCACTGCAACCACCCGTCGGCAGCGGCAGAAAAACCAAAAGTGGGGACCTTCTGGGAGCCGAATATAGAGGCCGTGATAGCCACAAAGCCCGATTTGGTGGTTACGCTCGGATTCACCCAGCAGAAGGACATCGCCGAGCGGTTGACGCGAATCGGCTACAACTGCCTGACGGTGAACGTTGATAAGGTGAGCGAACTCTTCGAGGCGATCAAAAGAATCGGCTCCGCAACCGGCAAGTCCGCCCAGGCGGCTGAATTGGCCTCCGATCTACAGACAAAGCTGAACCAACTATCGGCCCTGATCGATACGGGCGACAGAATCAGGGTACTCTGGGTCGTCGATAGGAAGCCCCTGCGGGTGGCCGGCAGAGATACCTTTGTGAACGAGCTAATCGAGCTGGCAGGCGGCGAAAATGCTATCGGCCCGACCGTGCACAAATATCCGCCGATCGGCTCCGAGCAGGTCATCGCCTGTGCCGCGGACGTCATCATCGAGCCGGCAATGGTCCTAAAAAACCTCGCGGAGGAGCAAAAAACGGCCCTTGAGTACTGGAGCAGGTTCAAAAACATCCCGGCCGTGGCCAACCAGAGAATCTACGTCATACCCCCCGATACGGTCTGCCGGCTTGGGCCGCGGCTGTACGAGGGCGTTGAGACGGTTGCCCGATCCCTTAGACCGGGACTTTTTGAAGATTAAACGAATGACCGAACTGTTAACACCTAACAAGCTGGCTGTGAGAATCGTCCTGGCACTTGTCGTGCTGGCGGCGGTAATGTTCCTCTGCTCGCTGATCGGGACCGAGAGCATCTCTTTGAAGGCGGTATTCGCCGGGGGCGCAAAAGCCGCATCGGTGAACCCCGACTACGAGATATTTGTGCGGGTGAGGATACCCCGAATAGTCCTCGGCGCGATCGTCGGGGCTGCCCTGGCGTGCTCCGGGGTCGTCTTCCAGGCCCTTCTGCGCAATCCCCTTGCAGACCCGTACATACTGGGCATATCCAGCGGAGCCGGCCTTGGCGCTATGATTGCGGTCATCAGCGGGCTGACCTGGACGCTGTTCGGCCGTTCGCCGATAGCGATTTTTGCATTTGTCGGGGCGCTGGGTACGGTCTGGCTGGTCTGGCTCATCGGCAGGCTGACCGGCAAATTCCACCTGACCGGCCTGCTCCTGGCCGGAGTAGTGGTAAACGCCTTTTTCTCCGCGGTTATAATGTTCCTGACGTCCATAGCCAAAGCAGAACAGGTCTATGCCACGATATTCTGGCTTATGGGAAATATGACGGAAGAGGATTTTGTAGTGCTCTGGACGGCGGCTGGGTGCGTCGTGGCAGGGACCGTAGCGCTGTTTTACCTCAGCCCCCAGCTTAACGCCCTGAGCTTCGGCGAGGAGGATGCGAGGAGCATCGGCGTAAACACCGGCCGGACCCGCGCCGCCGCCTTTGCGATTGCAGCCTTTATGACCGCCATCGCAGTAAGCATCAGTGGACTGATAGGATTTGTCGGCTTGATCGTCCCGCACGCGGTCAGGCTCGTCCTCGGCCCCGACCACCGCCAGTTGCTCCCCCTCAGTGCCATTGTCGGGGCCATATTCCTGGTCGCCGCCGATACAATAGCCCGTATTATCGTCGCTCCCGCGCAGTTGCCCGTGGGCGTCGTAACGGCCATCATTGGCGGGCCTTTCTTTTTACTGCTTCTGGTAAGATACAGCAGGAGTGTGGGTTGGCTAAAATGAGCGGTATTATTGAGGTTGACAACCTGACTTTCGGCTATACACCCCACAGCACGGTGCTCAGAGATATTAGTTTTGCAGTGATGCCGGGGGAGTTTCTGGCTATATCCGGCCCGAACGGCGCCGGCAAGACCACACTGCTCAATCTGCTCTGCAGAACGTTGACCCCCAAGTCCGGCACAATAAGAATCGACTCGGCGCCGGTCGAATCATACCGGACCGAGGCCCTCGCCGAGAAAATGGCCGTCGTACGCCAGGAATTTGTGCCGATATTCGGGTTTTCGGTCATCGAAACCGTAGTGATGGCAAGGACACGGCACTTCGGCGCGACGGGCTTCGAGAGCAAAGCCGACAGGGAGATCGTCAATAGGGCGCTCGATGTAACCGACACCGCCCAATTCGCTTCCCGGCCACTGGCAAGCCTCAGCGCGGGTGAGCGCCAGCGGGTTTTCATCGCAAGGGCCCTTGCCCAGGACACGGCCATTCTGCTCTTGGATGAGCCGACAAGCTTCCTCGACCTGAAGCATCAGGTCGCCATATTTGACCTGCTCAAAAGCGCGCAACTCAATGAAAACAAAACACTTGTGGCCGTTACACACGACATCAACCTGGCGGGCCAGTACTGCGACCGGACACTGCTGCTCGGAACCGACGGCAGCTACCGGCACGGACAGCCCGGGGAGATACTATCCGCCGAGCAAATTGAGAAGGTCTTCGGTGTGGCGGTCTTTGCGGGACAGGTCGGACGGGGGAGATTCTTCATTCCCCTGGGCAAATTCGCAAAAGACGCCGAGCAGATTGCGAACACCCCCGACGGCGCCCCACGGCAGTAAGCCACGCACATTTTTGTAACTACTTTTACACCAACCAGTTACGTCCAGTCAGTCAATTTGTCTTGACAATCCTGCCGCAGCGACTATAGTGGCCAGGTTCAAGATTGTCGTGTCCTGCGAGACAATTGCCGTGCAGAACCTTCTTCGGGATGGTATAATTATGTTTCTTAATAAGTTCTGCAAAATTGCAGGTTAGACCTATATTGTTAAAGAAAATCTCTTTTATGATTTTCTTCAATAATTACCTAAGCGATTACGAGACAATACATTGCCATTGAAAAGAAAAAATAACCAAACGATTTTTTCTTTTCTAAGTAGGCCTAACCTGCAATTTTGCAGAAGCCTTTTATGTTTTTTACGGATACGCAAGGAAAGGTTTGACGCTTAGAAAGGTAGTTGAGCAAGTGGTCCAGAAACCCAAGAAGGCTTCAAAAAACAAGGCAAGACCGGTCCGGACAAAAAAAAAGCACCTGACAGAAGCCGACATTGAACAATTCAGGCAAATGCTCGCGGACAAACGCAGGGATATACTCGTAAACGTGAACGAATTCGAAGACGAAGCCCTCAAGAAATCCAGGCTGGACGCGTGCGGGGACCTCTCAAGCATGC
>CAYGZM010000214.1:0-5472 GCA_964354365.1 uncultured Pirellulales bacterium | reverse complement strand
GCGACCATAGGGTTGACTGGGCGGACTTTTCATTGTTTGCCCTAAGCTGGCTGGACGCGGGCGACCGTTTGGACGCGGATTTCAGCCGCAATGGCATTGTTGACTTTGATGACTTGACGCGGTGCGCCAAATACTGGCTTGAAGGCATCGCGCCCTGAGTCCAGCCTCTGCAAGAGCCAAAAAGACCGTTGCGGTGGGATGCAGCCGGCGCTGCTCTGTTCGGGGGTCGAAGAGCAGGATTGTTCTGCGAAAAAGAGGCTTTGTGCAACATAATCCAGGACCCTGCGCCCGACCGCGGCGGTGGTTAGCCTGAATCGCCCTTACCGTTCGGGATCAGACGACCCGGGCCTCGAGGTTGAAGAGTTGGCAGAAATCGCGGAGTTTGTCTTTGTAGTCGCCGTAGAAGAATATCTGGTGAAAGCCGGGGAAGCTGAGGACCTCCTGGCCGCCGTCGAATTTGATTTTTACGGAGACGACGCAGCCTCCCGAGGGGGGCACGTCGATATTATCGATGACTGTCCCGGCGGAGATCAGGACTACGGACCTTTGCCCTTTCTCGCCCGGCAGCACATCGACGCAGGTGGCGCGACGGCCAATCTCCCATAGCGGCCTGGGAACAGCGTCGCGCATCCCGTGGTGGTGCATCAGGTCGAAGGGTTCCGGCGGCGTGCCAAAGCCGTTCAGTGTGGTCGGGCAGGAGCAGTGAGCGCCGATTATCGTATCGTCGGCGGTATCCGCCACAGGGTCCTGCTGGAAGCCGGGCCGGTCGAAGAGGTACTGGACGATTGCGTGGGCGGCGACGGCGCCGTAGTCGGCCTCACAGGCGGCGGGGATTCCGTCATCGTTCATTCGTGACCAGGCGATGCAGGGCAGCGAGACCTCGATATTGCCGAGTGCGCCGAGGCAGTCCATCGTGATGGCGTCGGCCTGCTCATCTTCGAGGATTTTGCCGGCGACGTAATAGCTCTTGACGCCGTTAATTACGTCGCGTTTGGTGCAGCCGGTCTGTTTTCGCGCACGCCGGATGTAGTCGTCGGCCATCGCCGTAATTTCTGTCGTATCAGGCGTACGGTTGTATTGCTCGATGAAAGTGCCTGCGGGCACGTGCTGCAAGGTGATTCCGAGGTCCGCGAGCGGCGCATCGTAGCGTTTGTCGCCTTTTATGACAACGCAGCGTGTCCGGCGCGTCTTTGCACCGGCACAGAGCATCTTCATACCATACGCGGCCTGGGCGAAATCGTTTGTGGAATAGACGACGCAACGTGGCGTTTCCGCGAGGTCTATCGTGTTCGTAGTAAAGGATGTGCCGAGCGGCGAGAAGATGATAGAGGGAACTGAGTTGCCAGCAACCTTCTGGGCGGTCGGCCAGGCGTGCTTCTGGCGGTCGAGCACAACCAGAAACAGGCCATCGACTTTCTCCGCCTCGGCCTCGGCGACCCAGCCTTCGGCTTCGGGCAGGCTGTAGATTGGCTCGGGCCGCAGGTCGAGCTTGCAGCCGAGCTTTTTAGCGGTTGAGGCTATTTGTTCGGTGTACATCTTGCGTGCGGCCTGGCCGTCATAGACGGCCCCGGGCCAGAGCATGCCGTAGTCTTCCTTTCGGCGGACAAAGGCCGCTTTTATGGTCGGGGTGTGCTTCGATGCGGGCCCGCAGGCGCGGATGGGCTTCGTTGTGACCATAGGTCCTCTTGCCGACGACGAGCAGCCGGCCAAAAGAACGGGTGCGGCGAGCAGACCCGCCGAGCCGCGAAGGAAATCGCGCCGAGTGCAGTTGTGATGGGCATTACAGTGTAAAGGACATCGTCCGGAACTCATAGTTGACTCCTATAGACAACGGTTCAGCCAGATAAATGCCTTACAAGCCGGCCCGTCGAGCGGCGAGACAGCTTATCGCGTTGGGCAATCTGTGTGGCCCATCATACAGTGCGGCGAATCAGGTTTCAAGGGTTCTCGCTCAAAAGCGAGCACGGGATTATGGGGTGGGCTTTTTTTCTGCGAGGGGAGTCAATAATACGCCGGGTTTGCGGGAGGGACTTATGTAAGGCTTTCTTAATCAAACTGACCAGTTTTCAGGAAAACGGCACGATAAGTCCTTGTGTGACAGCAATATAGCACAGTGTGTCATTCCCGCGAAACTTGTCCTCGACTCCGATCGGGGAACGGGAATGCACTCAGCCGGCAGACTACTGGATACCTGCTTTCGCAGGTATGACGAGGCGAGCAGGTATGACAAGGCGAACCGGTCAGTTTGAGTTAGTAGATTTCTCGACTTCGGCCCCAAGGGCCTCCGCTCGGAATGACCTAACCTTGAACTTTTCAACAGAGCATAAGGCTTTCTTAGTAGTCTTTGAAGCCTCGAATCCACTTTGGCCAGTTATCCGGCCGGACTCCGCCGGCTGTTGTCCACGATCCTGCGGTGTTGAATTGTCGATGCCACTTGAGCGTCCAGAGCTCTTTGAGGCCGATTTTGCGCACTGAAGAATCCATAAAGAGTCCGTTGACATAGCCATCGTGGCGGTTGATGCACACATCGAATACGTTCGAGCCGAGTTCGCGGACGCTCTCGCTGCTCGGAGGCGGACTGTTCGGATCAGCCTCCATAATCTCAGTCCAGGGGGCGTCGGCAAGCAGGGGTATCAAGGCCTGGCCTTTTGCGGGCCGGGCCTGCCAATAATACGAAGCGGGGTTGGCGTAGCTCAGGCAGCGGGGATCGGGGGAGTTGTCCATCACAAAGTGATTATGGCCGTAGCTGCCTGTCAACAGGGGACCTTCGCCCAGTGCGCGGTAGTAATAGAGGCGCCAGGCGGAGAACACCCCGCCGGTATCTCCAAAGTCGTCTGCGTTCCACGCGGATTGCGGCGTGGCAACGTCGGCTGTGGCGGCCAGCGGGCAGAGCAGCAGGTCATTGGAGTCTTCGTAGTAAGGACGGAGCATTCCCACCCACCAGTTGGGGCGGTTGGTCACAGGCTCGTAGGTCCGCCAGAACCTGCCGTCGTAATCATGGGTATAAGCCGAGTAGATGAGGTCCCATTGTCTTAGGTTCGACTGGCAGACAACGGCGCCGGCCTGCCTCCTGACGCGATGGAGGGCCGGTACGAGTATCGCCATCAATAGCACAACAACAGCGATCGCGACGAGGAGCTCTATCAGCGTGAAACCGGCAGCCGCCCTGCCGCCCGCAGACCACAAGACCCTCTTTCCAATTGGGCTGAAGCCCCGCCGTTCACACACTATGCCTGCCCTGTCACTTATTGTGCGCATATACATTCTACCGTATATAACGATAATCTTGAGTGGCCAAACGTTACGCGAATAATCTGTTTCTTTTTGAAATTCTCGTGAATTTTCGAGAAATCCGCGTGCGGAAACGCCCAAATCCTGCGGCGTCGCCAGCCGTTGGCAGGGTCGGTTTGGCGTGAAGCCGGACCTATTGGCTTTGAATTTCGAGGAGGGGCCAGAAGACGGTGTCACCATTGTCCAGCCATTTTCTGGGCCGGCCTTTGCTGTCTGTTGCGGGCTTACCGCCGTTGTCTTCAAAGTTGGGGCCGAGGCTGTAAAGGATGAAATTGTCGCCGGTTCTCTTGTAAATCAGGGGCTTGTCGCTAAATGGGTCCATTGGCAGGTCTGTCAGGAGGCCGGCAGCGGTCAGTTGACCCAGCGAGGCGGGATATTCGCCTTTTTCCGCTCGCCACCGCGCAAGCGCGAGAATGGTCAGGGTGGCCTGGTGCGATACCTTGCCACGGAATGCGATCTCGGAGGCCCTGCCAAAAGCGGGCATTATGAAATGCAGCAGAAAGAACTTGCGGCTGGATAGGGACGTCAGAATATCATCTGCAGAGGTGACATCTTCGCGGTGCCTCTGGTAGGGCGTCATCTTGGCCAGCTTGATCTGTTCATCATAGATTCGATCACCGACCTCGAGGGTCTCGTCCCGCCGTGCGTGGAGCATGCTCGCTGCCACAAAAAGGGGCACAAGGAACATCCGCTCATCGTCTCCTGCCAGCTTCATCCGGTCATGTGACATATTGGCCCAACTGGCCGGGATCAAATGGCCGCCGCCAGGGCCCCCGTCCGTAAACAGATGCTGGACAAGGTCGTGAAAAGCCATCTTCTCGAACTCCAAGTTCATAACGGGGTAGCCGTCGGCGTACACCTGCGCCAACTGCCCTTGAAGGTCTTTCAACTGTCCAGCGGTGAGGTCGATGGATTCAAGGGTTCTGAGGATTTCCTCGTCGGCAAGACCGGACAGGGCTAATCCTACGAGCTGCTCGACGAGCGTGCTTAGTCGCTGAAGATGCTCAGCGTTGCGTGCTACGGCGAGGCAATCGTTGAGGGCCTCGTCAATGCTGCCCCGGGCGATAGCAATGCGGCAGCGCCACACGCCCACAGGCGCCAGGCCTTTGAATTCGGACAGGTGCGGCAGGATGATGCTCCACATCCGCTTGTCCCGGTCCGGCCGATTCGGGTCGAAGCCGTATTCGCGGTAGCAGCAGGGCTTTGAAGAGGCTGCGACAAACTCGCCCCAGGCCTGCTCGTTGACCCGGACGTATTCAGTTATCGCGTTGCGGTCGGCTTCGGGCAGACCGGCGAAATCTCTGTATTCGGGCGATACGATATTGCTGAATGCTGGAATCTTCTCCTTGAGGTCCTGATTGGGATCAATATAGAGTAACGCGGCCTTCTCAAGGTGCGGCCAGGCGTTGTCCTTGTTGGAGACTTCCGGACGGCTCATCCGATTGAGCATTGCCAGGTAGTCAACGCTGATAGTCGGTTTGCCCGTAGAGAACCATACGGTGTAGAGGATTAAGCAGAGAATCAGCAAGCCTGCGGTCTGTAAAGACCTTGCTACGACCGTTCGCCAGAGTGGTCGGCAGCGCTTCTTCGCGCGCCGCAGCAGGACCGCCAGCATCTTTACGTCGCCGAATCCGGCTATCACTTCGCGGGCTTTCTGCTGTTTTTCCTCGTCGGTTTTGCAGCCTCGCAACTCGTCTTCGAAATGTGCAACCAGCTCGGCCCGGACATCCCGGCATACCCGCCGGCGATAACGCATTTTCGCGATGACCCGGCTTATGAATCCGGCGGCAGCGGCGGGAAGATTCTGCAAGTCTTTTTGTTCACTTTGCTTTGCCATTTTATGACCTCACACGTCATTTCTTGTTGTGGAATTGCGGTATCCTCACAAACAGACAAGCACTAATCAGGCCGGCGTGAGTGCTCCGCCGAAGATGAGGTTAAGGCCTGTAGTGAGCTCTTTGAGCTGGGCCTTCTGCCTTACGAGCTCGTCTTTGCCTTTGCCGGTGATCGAGTAGTAACGCCTCTTTCGCCCGGACTCGGCTTGCTCCCACCTGCCCCTTATGAGCTTCTTGGCTTCGAGGTTGTAAAGCAGCGGGTAGAGCGTCCCCTTGCCGAGGGTCAGGACCTCGGCGCTTCGCTGTTCGATTGCCTCGCTCAGCTCGTAACCATACATCTGTCCCC
>CAYGZM010000213.1:0-5491 GCA_964354365.1 uncultured Pirellulales bacterium | reverse complement strand
GTCGTATGGTGATATATGATGGTCGTTGAGGTCGGCCCAGTATTTGTCGAGCACCAGGCGTTTGTGCGCGGGGTCGGAGAGCTTTTGGTAGCGAAATACCTCGCCCAGCGAAAAGCCGAAGGCGGTCGTGCAGGTCATTCTATCGGGCAGCTCGAAATCATAGACCTCCACGGTCAGCGTGACGTCCGCGCTGTAGTCTTGAGCGGCGATGGTGATTTTACCTGTATAGGCGCCCGCGGGGACATTGCGGGGGACATTCACGCGGATCCAAAATGGCTGGTTCTTGCCGGCCTCCAGGTCGATTGGGTCTTTCAACGGCGGGAGCGGGTCCGGCCAGAGTCCCGCTGTTGAGCTTTTGTCGGTAGGGGTCGTGACATTGACATATTGCACCTTGAGTATCTCGATATTTTCTTTCGGGATGGCCGCTGCGCCGGCGCCAGCCAGTGCGCCGGCGCGTACGGTAAGCCCCTTCAAGCCAACTGTCGGACGAACAACTAATTGTGCCGCTTCGGTTTCATTTCGGGCCGCACGTATCGTAATCGCCTGGCTTGTTGCTTTGGGCAGGGGCTTGTCCGGGCTAATCTTCCAGCCTGACGAAGCCCACCATATACCAACTTTCGCCGTCGAGCCTTCGAGCAGCCAGCCGTATTCGGCGTTGAAATAGTCATTGGTTTGAGCCGCTGCGCCGCAGGCGGTAAACAGCAGCGCCAGGCAAAGGATCCTTTTCCACATCGTGCATTTCCCTTCAAACGCAGTTTCAATCGCCGGGTGGCTATAAACGTTAATAAACCTTCTGAAATTCGGTATGGTTCAATTCTGTGTGGCAGCCTCAAGCGCAGTTTGGGGATGGCAAAACTCGCAAAGCGGCGCAACCATCCCCAAATCCTTCGGATTTGAGGCTGCCACACCCATAGAAACCACAAATAATGTTACCCGGAATTTGACTTATTTGAACCATGCCGAAATTCTCTATTGTCGGCCGCTGTCCGTCAAGGAGTTACTGGCTTGAATCATCGCCTTTATGTAGCCAAAGGCAAAAGCGAAGGCCTGTCGCCCGCCCGGGTCGTCCGGATGCTGCGGCGCGTGATCGGGCATTACCATATACGGGTATTCGACGTCTCGCAGGACCTTGACGACGCGGCACATATCAACGTCGCCGTTGTCGGGATAGACTTCCTGGAAATTGTCTCTGCGGCCGCGGATGTTACGGAGATGAACGTTGAATATCTTCTTTCGTTCGCCGAAGTAGCGGACCACATCGTAGATTTCTCCGGCGGGGTCCTCGAGCATTTCTGCGAATGAACCTATGCAAAGGTTGAGTCCGTGATAAGGGCTTGGCGAAGTCTCGATGAAATGTTTCAAGCCGTCCACGGTTCCCAGCGCCCTGTCGATGCCGCGATAGCCGGGGACGGTTCCCGGATCGGCCACGTGGCAGGCCATTCTCACCTTGTGTTCGGCGACCACGGGGACGACCCGCTCAAGGAAGTATGCGATGCGCTCCCGGAAGACCTCAAGCGTGACTGTCCCGGCCCTTGTCAGCGGTCCCTTGGGGGCGTCGGTGTATGTCCAGGTGCTGTAGCTTGAGCCGCCGCGCCCCTGCGTGCGCCCGGTTCGCAGTACCGGTAGTATGGTCAGGTTGTAATTCAAGCCGTATATTCCGGCCTTCGCGGCTTTCTCAATCATCATACAGACATCGGCAATCTCCCTATCGCGCTGCGGACTTCTGCCCAGTAGGATGTTCGGCATAGGCGAGCTGTCGATGCCGGACGAATCCAGCGGCAGATGGAGCATGTCAAGGCTGACGCCAAACGACTCATACTTTTCCCTCTTCCTCAATATCTCATCGAGGTCCCAGCCCTGTCCCGGGATGTATCTTGGCTGGCCCCCGTCCGCGTGATCCACCCCGTGGCGCTTCAAGAATTCCAAATCCTCTTTTGATCCACTGGTGAAGCTCTGGTCGCCAACGTGCATCAGGGCCTTTTTGATCTGCGTGATGTTCGCGCCTGCCCCGGCTTCTACTGGTGTTCTTGCCTGTGTTTCCGCCGAGCGGGCCGGTTGTGATACCAAAGCTGCCGAGCCAAGGGCGCTTGTGAGAGTTAATTTGCAGAAGCTCCTTCTTCCCAGACGCGATTCCTTTTGTGCGCGCTCTGCGAACTCTTTCGACATTTGCCAATCCTCCATACGCGTTGACTGCAAGGCTTCTGCAAAATTGCAGAACTCATATTGACTGCCTGCGAGCATCCCTGCCTCTTGAAGCACGCTCGGTATGCTCGATTTCCACAGCTTAATCAGTTTTGCCAGCGGTTGTCAAATCCCATTCCCACGGCCCGCAACCCTATCAGAAAGAATCTTACGCCTTCCGCGTAACCAATCGCTACACCAGCCAAAAAATCGACGAAGACACCGGCCTGTATTTCTATGGCAGCAGATACTACGACCCCGATCTGGCAAGATTCATTCAAGCCGATACCATCGTCCCAAGCTCAACCACCTCCCAGGCCCTTAACCGCTACACCTACGTCAGGAATAACCCGCTTAAATTCACCGACCCGACCGGCCACGGCTGGTTCAGCAAATTCATCAAACAATTCATCGGCACAATTATCACCGTTGGCCTGACGCTTATGGGAGTTCCTATTCCTGTAGCCGCGATTATCGGCAGTGCCGTCAGTACAGTTGTCAACGGTGGGACTTTTGCCAGCTTCGCTATCGGTGTAGGTATTGGCATAGCTGCTGGGTATATAGCCAGTCCCTTTGGAGATTCCATCAAAGGTTTTGCCCAGGGATTTGGTGGCCTCAAAGATGTAATTGGCTATACTCTGCAGGGCACTCTGCAGGGCAGTATCGCCGGAGCTATCTCCTCTGCCGTCTATGGCCAGAATATATGGAAGGGAATCGGATATGGCGCATTGGGCGGCGTCATTGGCGCAGGCGTAGCAACCGCAACTGCTGCGGCTATCTCGTTTGGCGGTGGTGTGATTAAGGATATGTCGAGCTTCGTGCTTGGAAAGGGAATCCAGGCGGTCCATTTAGTGGTCCAAAAAACTGTGGCAATTGCCCAATTTATTGCGAGAACTGCCATAGACATCGCTAAGAACGCTGTCGAATTGGTTTGTTCATGGGTAACAGGCACCTTCAAATTCCCCGGTGCTTTGTTCGGGCCTTGGGAAAGGCCAACCTGGGGAGGATTTTCGGTTCCTCGGCCGATAGCACAGATATTTAATAAGGCAGCAGGAATGTTGTCATCTGATGCAGCACTTAATGGTTTTCATCAGTGGCATGGAGCATCAATGGCAGGCATTGCTGGTGAGTTTGGCCCATTAGGAGGCGTGACTGGTTGGTTGGGAGGATTTGTTCATGAGTTAGATCCTGTGGCCATTTCTCAAGAGCTCCGTGGTCAAGGTTTAGTCAATTGGGCGATAGATTCAGTCGGGGATTTAGCTGCTAACACGCTTGGAGGAGTAGCAGGGCTTATTTCTAATTCTATGGGAGTAGGCAAGTCGTGGGGTGGGATAGTTCCTGGTCCTGCAGATCCCGCCACCTTTACTGGTCTTGGTAGAGTTTATAGCGGTGATCCATTAGATGCTTGGAGAGCCAAGTACCCATGAGAATATCCTATATTTAGGAAGTAGGCCTTGTGTCCCATGATAATTGAAAGGCTGAGAGGTGTAAAAAAACTTGTTGCAGACGCTAATATGGCTTTTTTGCTGTTAAAGCTACAAAGATTGAGGTTTTATAGCATGGTGTTTTGGCCATACCCATGTCAGTTTTTATTACGACACCCGATGTTAAAATATCTTGAATTACCATGCGTTTTGCATTTAAGAGATTATATAGAAAAATGTTATAATCAGTTCCATAGGTCCCCACAACTATACTTGTATGTTCAATTACCGTAGGACGCGAGGGAAATAGGAGAATGTTATGAAATTGTTAAGTAGATTAAAGTGGATCATTATCGTGTGTGGCTTAGTGATGATTTCCTCGTGCACTTTGCCAGAGGAAGACACTTCTTTGCTGGCGGGTCGCGTGTACATTAACGAAAAAACTTCAGATAGAATTGTGTTTATCGAAAAAGGGAGACTTGTTATTACCTGGGCTTCTTGTAATAAACCTTGGATTAAAGAGCATCCCTATGAATTTGAGTATATCATATACAAAAACGATAAAGAGATTCACCTTATTAAAATGTCCTCTGGTGAAGGATTCTTTTTCCCGTATAGGACATTAGAATTTTCTGATTCTAGAAAAGAAATTCTTTTTACTGACAGAAACGATGAGTCGGGCATGTTTAAGAAAGGGGATAAATAGAGACAGTGGGGCTGTTGGAAAAATTCGATCTTTGAAAACCGAATGATCGGTTCTTGGTGCTGGATTCCGCCTTCGGCGGACAAGCCTTGATGGTTGATGCTCGTAAATGTATGAATTCATAAATTCTTGGATGAGTCAACGGCGGCACGTTTAGCAGTTTTGCCATCGGGAAGAGTATCGGCCTTGCTGCGGAGCAAATATAAAAAACGCGAATAATTTTGTCTTAATTTTTTCAGGAAGAATTAGTAGATTGCAGCGTTCTGAAGGCGCCAATTCTGGCCATACGGAAATGCCTTTGAAGGGAATATCAATGAAAATTCGTTTGGGCCTTTTGACTTTGATTCTGATATCTGTAGTTGTTTGTTTTTTCGGCTGCAAGGCCAAAAAGCCGCCCATCAAGGCCGACAGCAACTCAGTCAAGCCAAATATTACGAGGGCAGTCAAGCCTGTAAAAGAGGTTATCGCAACTGTTAATGGAATCAACATCCTCAAAAGTGATTTCGAAGCAAGTGTAGAGCAGCAAATCGGCAAGGTCCAGAGACAGATGCCCCAGAACTTCTTTGAGCAGTATAAGAAGGAATTGGGCAAAAAAGTCCTCGATGAGATGATTGTGGATGTGATACTGGCCCAGAAGGCACGACAGCAAGGAATAGTTGTAACGGAGCAAGAGATTAGTGAGAGAGTAAATGAAATTCTGCAGAGGCAAAAGATGTCTATGCAGGATTTCCGAGAGTTGCTGGTTGCAAAGGGCGTGCAAAGTGGTCCGACCGGATGAGGGTCTGCCCAACCCCACCTTTGCTGGAGGTCGTCGGGCAGAGCGGCCTGCGGGCGAGTTTTTTTGGTTCTGAGCGAGCGAGTCAGCCTGGCGTGCTGCGTGGTCAATATGAGCGGCCGCGGCGTCAACTATGGATGTTCATATTTATAAATCCCTTATTTGCAAGTGGTTACGAATTCATGTTGGGAGAGTACTCGACCCTGGCCCGGAATTGATCGAGATGCAGCAAAAAAAATTTTACGAAAATCCCAATTTTTTGTTGAACCATCTCCGCCAAATGTGTATAGTGTATTAGGACAGTAATACAGCAATGCAGAAAAGAGGCAGGTTTTGTATGCTATTGGAGATCAACCATCACAGCGGCCAGCCGATTTACCGCCAGGTGATCGAGCAGATTCGCCGGCA
>CAYGZM010000212.1:0-5499 GCA_964354365.1 uncultured Pirellulales bacterium | reverse complement strand
CCGCCGCTGTCAATCAATCCACTGTCAACGAAGACCAGCCACGACAGGCTCTCGCCCACCATAGGCACAACTACCTCCGTGTTCGCCAGGAATATCCAGTCACTGCCTATCGGATCCTTACGCTCCGGCGTCGCCACGTTCGTCTGAAGACCCCGCGTGCTCACGCCGCGGTACTCAAAACCCCTGATGCCGTAAGTGCCCGTGCCGCCGCCGTAAAACTTCTCGAAAGGAGGCGCGCTGCCCGCGACCGTCCCGGCCCGGAGTTTTGTCGCCAGAACCGTTTTCCGGTCAAGCAAATCCTCGTGCAGCGTCATATACCGGATGTAAGCACCGCCCAATATGCCGAAGTTGTGGTCGCCCGATACCTGCTCGTAACCGGTATCAAATGTATAACCTGTGCTCGGATTGAACTTGTCGTCGGTCATATCGCGCCCGGCTCCGACCCTCACACCGGCCAGGGCGTTGCTCCCCTTGACGCGCCAAATCTCTTTGGGGGCATCCATATCAATGCCGCCGACGTCAACACTCTCCGCTCTAAAGCCGATGCTCCTGCGCCAATTGCCTTTGCGCCGCTGCTCAAATCCAAGATGCGCCTTCAAGCGCTCCTCGTCGTAGCTTTCCCGGCCCCTCTCGTAATATGAGCCGACCACATCAAGCGATGTAGGTCTGTCCCTGAAATACGGCTCCGTCCAAGCCACGGAGTACTGGCTGACCCGTGTGCCTGGTTCGAGCGCAATTCGCAGCGTCTGGCCCGCACCCCTGAACGCCTTCATCCTGATGAGATCCCCGAAGCTCTCAGGCGTGTCCGTAATATCGAAATTCCGCTGCTGGAAAATCAGGTGACCTATCACGCCGCTGTCGCTGCCGATCCCTACACCGGGATTCCACATCCCCGTGAGGCCCTCCTTTATATCCACCCGCGCATCCATCCGGTTCGGGTCGTCGGCAACCGGCACCGGCATTATGATCGCCTGGTCGGCCAGCGTTGTCCTCTGTATATATTTCTCCAGCTGGCCGCCCTGCTCTTTGGGCGCCATATCGGCATTATATAATGCCCCGGGCGAGAATCCGTACTCGTCGAGCACGTGACGGATAACCTTGTCCTGCGTCGCCTCGTTGCCCGTTACGTCCACCCTGCCGATCCTGAATTGCCTGCCCTCGGTAATTTCAAAGACAGCGTTCGCAATATCGGGGACCCCCTGAACAAACTCAGGCCGCTGCACAACCTTCGCATCAATGTAGCCGTTCTCACGATAGAGCTTGAGAATCCCCTTCGCATGAGATTCAGCCTTCTGGTAATCATAAGTCTCGCCCGGTCTCAACTCCAGCCCCGACAGCAGTCTGTCGTTATCATACTGTGTATTCCCGGTAAGGATAATATCCCCGACTCTGTAAAGCGGGCCCTCGTCAATAATAAACGTAATATGCGACTCGCCCGTCGCCCGCACCTCACTATTCAGGTAGCCCCACCGGTAGTAAATCCTTCGCAGCCTCTCGGCGTCCGAGCTCACCTTCTCCTCGGTGTAGTAAGCAGGCCGAATGAGCCAGCTCGTGGTCTTCGTTTTTACCGCCTTTTTCAGATCGCCGGTCTTTATGCCCTTGTTGCCCTTGAAGGTCACAGACCTGATCCGCACCTTCGGTCCCTCGTCAATAATATATATCAGCTCGCCCTCCGCCACTTTCGCCGTGTTCAGCATTATCACATTATGAGGAAAACCCTTCTTGCGATAAAACTCACTTATGATCCCTCGTCCGGTCTCGGCCAAAACCGGGTCGAGGTAGTCGCCGACCTTGAAGCCCAGCTTATCCTCAAGGATCTTGGCTTTATACGTCAGGTTGCCTGCGAACGTGATCGACCGGATAGTGGTCCGACCGACGCCGGGCGCGGCAGAAGCTCTTGTCCTGTCGGCTTTCGCCCGCGCCCCGGGTCCGGCACACCCGGAAATCAGAACCAAAGCAGGCATAATCGCCAAAAAGGCGAGAGTCCTTATTTTGGGGGCCCTGATCTTCAAATTCTTACCTTTCAATTCTCTAAAATGGCGCCGCTTCCTGCTCAGCGCGGGACGCATTCTCAAACCGCGTGATCTTCTCTCTGAATATCAGGTTCACGGTATCCGTCGGACCGTTGCGCTGCTTGGCTATTATCAGTTCCGCTTTATTGTCCGCCGTGTAATCATCGGGTTTGTCGCCTTGATGGTAATAATCTTCGCGGTGCAGCAGCATAACAACGTCGGCATCCTGCTCGATGCTGCCGCTCTCCCGCAAATCACTCATCCTCGGCGTGTGTCTCTCTCTGCCCTCGGGGGATCGGTTCAACTGGCTCAAAACCACTACCGGTATGTTCAGCTCACGCGCCAGGCTCTTGAGATACCTCGAAATCGTCGTGATCTCCTGCTGACGAGATTCGACCCGCCCGCCCAGGTGCATCAACTGAAGATAATCGACCATAATACACCGGATATCGTGCATGCTCTTTAGCCGTCTGGCCTTGGCGCGAAGCTCCAAAGGCGTCAGAGCGGATGTGTCGTCGATGAAAATCGGGGCTTCCGAAAGAGTGCCGCACGCCTCAACCAGCTTTTGATAATGCTCCGTATTGAGCATCCCTTTTCTGACCGCCTGAGAATCAACCTCGCTTATACTGCACAGAAATCGCTCAGCCAGCTGCTGCCTGCCCATCTCGAGTGAGAAAAATGCAACAGGGACCCCCTCCTGGACGCCGATGTGCTCGGTGATGTTCAACGCCAACGCGGTCTTGCCCATGCTCGGCCGGCCGGCTATGATTATCATTTCGCCCTTCTGCAAACCGCACGTCAAATCGTCAAGCTCATGATAGCCGGTCGCCAGCCCCGTTACGTGGCTGCCGTGACGCTTCTCGATAAGCTCGTATGCCTGTGTAACGATGTCCTTCAATACCACTGCATTGCCGCTGATGTTCCTGTCCGTAACCGCAAATATGCGCCGCTCGGCGTCGTCGAGCGTCTCGCAGGCTTCGCCGCTCTGCCCGTACGCATCATCCAGAATCCCGCTGGCCGCGTCGATCAGCTCGCGCAGCAGCATCTTCTCTTTCACAATCCCGGCATAATACTCCACGCTTGCCGCCGACGGCACCGAATCGAGAATCCGCGCGATATATTCCACGCCCCCGACCTCTTCGAGGACTTTGCGTTTCTCGAGCTCGTCGCGCAACAGCACCGCGTCAATGCCCTGGCCCTTGTTCTTCTCATAGAGTGCGATGAGGCCGTCGTATATGTGCTGGTGCTCCACACGGTAAAAGGCATCGCGACCCAGAATCTCGATCACCTCTGCGATGCACCTCGGGTCTATCAGCATGGACCCCAGGACCGCCGCCTCAGCCGCCAATGATTCCGGCATGCTCCGAACAGCCAGCTTCCCGTCGGCGCTCGATTCGGCGCGGGCCGACCCGGCCATCTCGACCCTTCGACCTCGTTTTCTGTCCGCCTGTGTTATTTGAGCCATTTAGCTTGTCCCCTGCAAAGCTCCTGTTGCTTGTCCTTGCTCGACTCACCTGAGAAACGCAAAATTGCGCCATACACAGAATGTGAAATCAGCTTTCTTCCGCCTCGCCGGCCTCGACCTGCTCAGCCACCACCACAACGCTAACTTCGCAGCTCACACCCTCCGCGAACTTGAGGCTCACCTTATGCGCCCCGACCTCCTTTATATGACCGGTCAAATGAACCGCCTCATCCCGAACCTCAAAGCCCTGCTCTCGCAGGTTCGCAGCTATCTGTTCGGCGGTAACGGACCCGAACAAATGACCTTGCTCGTTCGCCTTGGCTGCAACCACCGCCTCTGCTCCTTCAACCGCCTTGGCTGCATCTTCCAGACGCGTACGCTCGGTCTTACGCTGCTCCGCACGCTGGACCTTCTCGTCGGCAATGGCCTTTATGTTCGCCTCGGTCGCCATCTTTGCCAGCCCTTGAGGCAGCAGGTAATTCCGTGCGTATCCTTCCTTGACCTCGACAACGTCGCCGAGCCATCCCAGCTTCTCTATGTCCTCACAAAGCAAAACCTTCGTCACGTTCGCCATCTTTGTCCCCTTGTACAAATTCCCCGTCTTCAAACACCGGTCTTATCGCCTTGCCAATGTCCAACGGGCTTCATATCTCATACCTCATCTCGTGCCCCGCTCCCAAACGGATCCCGCGCACGGCCAAAACGCCGCCGCAAACCACGCCCCACAAATCATGTGGTGAACGGAAGCAGCGCCATATACCTGGCTCGCTTGATCGCCTTTTTCGCCTTTCGCTGACAACCGGCGCAGTTGCCGCTGCGCTTACGCGAGTATATCTTGCCCCGGTTCGTCAGGAGTTTGGAAAGCGTCTCAATGTCCTTGTAGTCAACGTATTTCACCCTGCGCCTACAAAAACGGCATTGAGTCTGCTCACGCGCGCCTGCAAAACCTGTTTTTCGCCTGTTGCCGCCTCGGACGCCTTTACCCTGCGCGCCTCTCTGAGTATTTCTGTCCGCACTTCCCTCTCTGTCTCTGGTTGTGTTTCTTCGAGTGTTTTCCATTTCTTACCTGTCTATTTTCGTCTTTTGTATTTTGGGGTCCGGACCTCGGACCACGATTCACAAACCGTCGGTTAAAATCAAAACGGTATGTCGTCTCCTCCGCTCTGCTCCGGCGGTTCCGAAGGTCCGCCGCCGGCGCCCTGTTGAGCCCGGTCCGGACCGCCTCCACCCGCACCGGGCAGAAATTGGATGTTTTCCACAGTAACCTTGAGCTTAGTGCGTTTCGCCCCGTCCTGACCCGTCCAACTGGCGAATGTCAACCGGCCTTCGACAAGCACCAGCCGCCCCTTGCTCAGGTACTTGTTGATATTCTCAGCCTGACCGGCAAAAGCAGTACAATCAACAAAACATGTCTCGTCGTGCTGACTACCGTCCTGGCCCTTCCACCTGCGATTCGTCGCCAGACCGAAATCAACCACCGCCGTCTGGTTCGGCGTGTACGACATCTGCGGGTCACGGGTCAGATTGCCCATTAGTAAAACCTTGTTAAAACTTGCCATGCTCAAACTCCCTTTTCATATCCGGCAATAGTCGAATTCTCAGCTAATGCCCAATTCAAAACCCGGCGCCGAAAACCCAAGACTGCTACCGGTCGTCTTACTCCGGCTCTGCCAATTCATCATCCATCGAAACGCCATCCACGTCGTCGGCCACAGGCTCCTGAAGCTCAGCGCCTTTTTCTGCTTCATCTATCCCGGGGATTTCACGCTCGTCATCCTTCTGAGCCTTCGTTTCCCCGCTGGCAGCTTCCCTTTCAGCCCTTGCAGCCGGAGTATCCTTTTCGATATCTTCTGCGGTCATTTGCTCGGCACTGAGAATCAGGACGCGCATGATCTGCTCTGAAAGCTGAACCGCCCTTTCAATCTCCTGGATCTTCTCGCCGTCGGCCCTGAAATAACAAAGGATATACATCCCTCTGTTCTTGCCGCCGATTTCGTATGCCAGTCTTCTGTCGTCCCATTT
>CAYGZM010000211.1:0-5544 GCA_964354365.1 uncultured Pirellulales bacterium | reverse complement strand
CGCAGCAACGGTATGTTTATTATCAGCGAGGCAAAGAGATACGTGACGATAAATGCGACCAGCGGGCCGACCGTCATAGTGAACAGGAAACCGCCATGCGCCGATTCGTCGCTGAACCTGTATCGCATATACGCAAGCACCAAAGGATGCAGGACGTAGATGCCCAACGTCGTTGAGGCCATCCATTCGAGGGCGGTCCTGGGTATTCCCCGCAGCGGTTTTGTTCGCTGGTCGATAATATAAACCGCCCAAAAAATGCCTATTCCCATCACAACAACAGGAGGACTAAAGCTGTCGTAGAGAAATCCGGCCTTGCCTTCGCTGAACAGGTCAATGAAGGGGCCGGCAAGCAAGACTATATAAACCGCGCAAATTCCTGTAGCGGCAACAAGATACTTGAGCGGGACTTTCTCGGGGTCGGCGAAGCGAATCTCGTAGCCGGCGATGAAGTAGGCTATGTATGGGATGAACATTGTGAAAATCGTTCTTTTGTTGCCGAGGAAGATGTTGTTGATCGGCGAATAGACAGCCGCCAGGGCAAATATAATGAAGATCAGGAGGATTCTCTGCTTTGAAGTGGAGTGCCGCACGAAGATTCGGAGTATCGGCGTAACAAGATAAAGCCCGGGTATCATACACAGAAACCACAGGTGATAATATGGGTCGGCAGTCAGGATCAGCGATGCGGCGCGCCCGGCAGTCATAAGCTCCTTATCAATCACCACCCTCATTGCAAGATAGAAAGCCGTCCAGAATACGAAAGGTATGGCGATTCTGTGCATACGCCTTTTGTAAAAGTAGAGCGGCGATTCGTTCCTCGAGTCGTCGAGAAGCAGGCCGCCGCTGACCATTACGAAGATAGGAATTGAGCAGAGGCATATCAAATGGATCCATTTGCCGATCCACCATTGGGCGCCCAGCGGGGCCGCATCGTAGGTCGTCCAAATAGCGATGTGGCCGGTGACCACCGCGTAGATGGCGAGAATCCTCAGTATGTTGATGTATTGAATACTTCTGGATTTCTCACGCACCAAAACTGACTCCTATGGACAAATCGTTACTTCGTCAGGACTATTTCCGTTGTCAACGGCACGGCGGAACAGTGACATGCCAGAATTTTAGTTTTCTCCGGCGGCAATGCAAGCATAAATACGCATAGACACATGCCTCGATGCTCGATACTCGATGCTCGTGTTGACCAGCGCCGAGAGACGAGAATCCGGAATCGAAAATCCAGACAAATGAATTTGGCGCGTCCGACGGGGGGATTTGTGTAATAGGCGCAGCTTTTCGTGGAAATATCCGGCAGTTGAAGTTGAAAGGATCGAAATGAGATGAAGGGCGTTGCAGGGTTTTTATGTGTGCCGTTGTGTAGGGCTGGGGCGGCCTTCGCGGACGAGAAGACGGTGCTGTTGCAGTGGTTTGCGAAGAACGAACGACCGTAGCAGCGAGGCAGAAGCGCTGACGCGTTTCACCCGGTAGAGAATCGGACCGAAAAAGACCTTACCCGCAGTCCTTTCAATTCCTTAGCTGACTGACACCACAGTATTGGTCAGCGCCTTTGCATGCACCTAAGCACCTCGCTGCCGATACTGCCCGGCGGCAGAAGGCCAAGTGCGGGGATGGGATCGGCGGCGACGAGGAAGTGTCGCCGTCAAGACAATACGCCGAGGAGCAAAGACTGCCAGCCTCCAGCGACCGGTGGAAGAAATACGTTGCCGAATTCGCACCCACCGTGGGCCGCAACCCGCCAGGATGTTGAAGCACCCTGGCGGCGCGCCAGCAAAGCAAAACCTACAGGACCTCGAAGATGAAGTCCCCAGGGTCTCGGCAGAAACAGGCTGCGCGCGCGTTGCCTTGCAGCCGTTTCATCGATTCGCTACTATTGCCGATACTGCTCTTAGAGAGATCTGCGTCGTCGCAGCCAGCCGACAAGCCCTGCGCCAATGCTGCCGAGGATAACAGCGCCCGGCGCCGGTATTGCTGGAATCTCAACAATGCCATACAGAGACATGAGGGGATATATGTCGTGCTCTCCATTGTTATTCCACCCTCCCGCGTCCGGATGCGGAGGTGTATGAATATACATGTGTGCACCTACAATATTTTGTCCCCAACTGCTCAGATTAGTATATGTGACAGGCTCTCCACTTTCCCATGCCCAGACGGGAGCACCCGGGACCTCGTAATAGCCAACCCATGCAGCCTGCATGGTTGGGGGTATCCACGGGCCAAGATTATCAAAATTTGCCACAATCCAGTCATTCTCTTCTGCGGCATTAACCGTTAGAAGATGCCCGTCAATAGCAAGTGCTTCCGCCCTCGCATCTTCCCAGTCGCCATAGTCATTAGTAAGCGCATAGCTGTGACCGCCGTAAGTCAGCCAGGTATAATCTGAAGTCGTATACCCGAAACCGACTGAGCCCATCAGCATTACCAATAATGATACGATTAACCAGTTTCTCATTCTTCGATCCTCCTTCAAAAAGTGTAACCTTTAATGGGTATAAAGTACCGGGCAACACGCCCAACATCAAATACCCATCTCTTAGATTTTCAATTCATTTTATTAGAACGCAGGGCATTGAACCAAAAGGTGCTCTTACTCTGTTCGAGTATTCCATTCCTATCCTTCCAAGCTTCCTATTCAATGTCGCACTTTTCTTCGCAGGCTCTCGCTGCGCACTGACATAACAAATCCGTGGTTGCACCTATTGCGAGCCCAACTCCGTGGCAGCCTATTTCACGTGGGAATGAGAAGAACAGACTTCTCACCACGCCACCTTCTAAATCAGCCTTGAGTATATTGTATTGCGTGCGAGATGTCAAGCAAAAAATTTAATCAGGAGAATTCTTTTGAAATTTTTTTATAGGCACCGCGAATACGGCCTGAGAAGCGGTTTTTTTGCAAAAAAACCGCATTTTCGGGTGTGACGGGCCGACTCTGAGGGGGCGGGAGAGCCGCTACGAGGACGGCGGTTCCAGTAGAAAGCGTGCCGGGAATAGCCCCTGCCCCCAGAATTTGCGATTCGAGCGTGGATGGGCCGGATAGCCGGTTTACCGCGGGCAAGGAACCTCGGACGGGATAGATCAACTCCGCGGGCAGGCCTGTGGCTCTGCTGCCGCTTGACGACGATCCGGTGAATTTTACTGGGCCGGGGTGGATTCGAACCACCGCAGGCTTACGCCAACGGGTTTACAGCCCGTCCCCTTTAGCCACTCGGGCACCGACCCTTGCATACATTAAGCGTAGTTCGTACTGTATTCTTTTGCTGAATTGAAAGCGAAAGACAGGCCGTTGTCAACACTTTCCTGCAATCTCACCAGAAAAATGGCTGTTTTCGTGCTTGATTTATGCCGGTCATCTCTGTATTTGCTTATGACGCGTTCAACGCACGGAATCCGGCCCGGCCGCTCAAGATGTTCTTGAAGTGAGCGCGAGGCAGAGCGGATTTCGCGTTAGCGGCGACGAAAACAAGAGTGATGCCCTGTTGAAACCGAAACCTTTAGCAAGATATGCCGTGGCGGTTGTTGTCTTTGTCGCTCTATGCGCCCTGGCGGCCTGGGTCGCGCCGGAGGGCGGGCAAGGTTCCCGGGCTGCGTGGTGCAGCATAATTCCTCCTGTACTTGCGATCTCGCTGGCCTTTTTGACGCGCAATGTGCTTTTGAGCCTGGGGATTGCCATTTTGGTCGGCGGTTTGCTGACTGAGGTTCCGCTGGCGCCGCTCAGCATTGGTGCGTGGTTTCGAGGGCTGACGACGGCGGGCGGGCTGGTCGGCGGCACTGTCCGAAGCAAATCGAATCTGCAGACACTCGCGTTCATCCCGCCCATCTTTATTATGATCGAGGTCACCATCGCGTCCGGAGGTTTCAGAGGAATTATTCTCTGGCTCTTGAGGTGGGTGAAGGGCAGGAAGTCCGCCCAGATTGCGACCGGGCTGATGGGCGTTCTGTGCTTCATCGACGATTACGCCAGTGCGATAATTGTCGGCTCGATGATGCAGCCGATCACCGACCGCTTCCGCGTCAGCCGTGAGAAACTCGCCTTCATCGTCGATGCCACCAGCGCGCCCGTGGCGGGCCTTGCCGTTATCAGCACGTGGATAGCCTATGAGGTGGGACTTCTCGGCCAAATCGCGGCGGAGCTGCACATCGAAAGAAGCGGGTACTCACTGTTCTTTGATGCGCTTAGTTTTCGCTTCTACTGCCTGTTAATGATTGCGTTCATTTTCCTGCATGCCATTCTGGGCAGGGACTTCGGGCCAATGAAGACTGCGGAAGACCGGGCAAGGACAAATGGTCCCGGCGAAAGAGGCGCAGCCGATGCGGCCGGGGAGGCCGGCGGCGCGAGCTGCGGTGTCGTTATGCGGGAATCCGGCAGGGCAGTCAATGCCCTTGTGCCGTTGGGTGGGCTGATTGTGTTTCATATCGCCGGGCTTTGGGTCGATGGCGGCGGCCCGGCCAAGCTCAGTGGTGCAGGATCGCTCCTTAGCTTAGGCTATTGGCGTGACGTGATCAGCGCCGCCAGGCACACACACCTGATTCTTGACTGTGCAGCGCTATTCGGGCTTGCGCTGGCTTTGCTCTTTTCGCAGCTCTACGGTCCGCTGAGCATGCCCGTGATAGGGAGCTGTTTTCGCCGGGGCGTCAAGCGGGCCATGATGCCCTTCGTCATACTGATTCTGGCTTGGTCGCTGAAGAATTGCTGCGACGAGCTGAGGACCGGCCAGTTCCTAACGGCAATTCTGGCGGACAAGGTCTCCGCCCATTGCTTCCCGCCGATTGTCTTTCTGGTTGCCTGTGTGACGTCATTTGCCACCGGGACAAGCTACGGAACGATGGCGATTCTAATCCCGACGGCCATTCCGGTCGCCTTCGCGCTCGACGGGAACAGCTACGGCCTGACCACGATGATAAGCGTCGGCGCCGTGCTGGACGGCGCTATCTTCGGGGACCACTGCTCGCCGATTTCCGACACGACGATTATGAGCTCCATCTCCAGCTCGTGCGACCTTATGCAGCACGTCCGCACACAACTGCCCTACAGCCTATTTGTCGCCGCACTTGCCCTGCTCTGCGCATACCTTCCCAGCGCCTTGGGCCTGCCGCCGTTATGGAGCCTGGTCCTGGCCTTATTGGCTATGACCTGCCTGCTTCTCGTGCTCGCCGGAGGCAGCCGATGAAGCGATAAACGCAGGAAACCTCATGGATCTCCGGGGCGCCTCCCCAAGCTTACGCTTGAGGCTGCCACCCAGCCGCCATCCGCCAGCTTGCGCCCTTTCCCGGCGCGCCGGGACTCTGGACAGGCTTGAGGCCGGCGCCCTGCCGTGCAGGAAGCAGAAGCGGTAGCGAGTGCGGCTTAATCGAGGGACATTGAGAAATAATCTTTCGCATTGTTGAAGCATATATCCTCGACCATCTTTCCGAGCAGGGCCATATCGTTGGGCAGGAGTCCGGCCTCGACGTCGCCGCCGAGCATGTTGCACAGAATCCTGCGGAAATACTCGTGGCGCGGATACGAGAGGAAGCTGCGCGAATCGGTGA
>CAYGZM010000210.1:0-5562 GCA_964354365.1 uncultured Pirellulales bacterium | reverse complement strand
GCTCCGCCCCGGTCGTCACGCCGTGCACCCCGCCCCGCGGGTGATACCGCCCCGTCAAAAACTCCGCCCGTGTCGGCGCGCAGACCGGGCAGACATAGAACCGGTCAAACAAGGCCCCATCCCGAGCCAGAGAATCGATATTCGGGGTCTCCAAGTTGGCGTTTCCGTGGATGCTGAGGTCGCCCCAGCCCTGGTCGTCGCTCAAAATGACCACCACATTCGGCGGATTCTTTTTCTGTGCCGCTTGCGCGCGCAAGGGGACTGCCGCCACAAGGGCGCCCGCGCATACGCCTTTGAGAAAATCGCGACGGCTTAATTGTGAGTGCTTCATTATTAACCTCGATTCTGAGAGAAACTCATTTTGTTACCACCCCCCGATTATAATTGCCCCGCACCTATTTTGAAATGCCCGCGTCCGTATTTCCGTACGTGTTTAGGCGGACAACTGATTCTGCGGTCTTGCCGGTAAGGCACGGGCTTGAAGCCCGTGCGACCACGGCCAAGATGGCCGTGCCACAAGAAGCCCGTGCGACCACGGCCAAGATGGCCGTGCCACAAGAAGCCCGTGCGACCACGGCCAGGATGGCCGTGCCACAAGAAGCCCGTGCGACCACGGCCAGGATGGCCGTGCCACGAGAAGCCCGTGCGACCACGGCCAGGATGGCCGTGCCACGAGGGTATTTCGCACGGCTAACCACGTACCTATTTCCATATAGGGGCGGCATCCACCGGTGGGGGCTTGGCTGAAGCGCCGGGCCTCAAAATAGGTGCGGGATTCAAGGTTGTCCGCCCGGATGCCGATATGACTGACAGCAGACCTCTGATGCAAGGAGATTGCCACGTGGCTGATAAGATTGAGCACACGACACTGAACCATTGGGAAAGCGACGCACAGCACTTCTCGCTGCGCGGGCGGGCGAGGAGCTTTCGGTATGCAGGCCGGGGCATTATCCTGATGCTCAGGTCTCAACACAACGCCTGGCTGCACGCCATCGCCTCTTTCCTTGTTGTCTTTGCCGGCTGCTTTTTTGGCCTTTCGCCCGCCGAGTGGTGCTGGCTGGTGCTTGCCATAATGGCCGTTTGGACCGCAGAGGCGCTGAACACCGCGCTGGAGTTTCTGGCCGACGTCGCGTCCACCGAGTTTCATCCGCTCGTCGAGAAGGCCAAAGACGTGGCCGCAGGCGCCGTGCTGATTTCCGCCATCGGCTCCGTTTTGATTGCCCTGCTAGTTCTCGGCCCCCACGCCTGCAGATTCCTAAACGATATCATCCACCCGCTGGAGTAGCAGAATCATACCTGGGAAAACCGCTGTGTTCTATGGTTTGCGAATAGAAAACACTTCTCGCGGGTAATCTATCGTCAGTATAAACCGGCTCAAGAAGTTCCCAACACCTAAAAGCGCACAATGCAGGTTGGGCATAAAATCCACCAGCGTATCTTCAATAGTGTAAACGGTTCTCTCCCTGCCTTGAAACAACATGTCGGTATCCAGTATCTCAATTGTGCTTCTGTGGCAGTACGCCGTTGTCATGCCGTTGCCGGTGTTTATTTTCTTCGCGGTGCCGGCCACCAGATTGTGTCCCAGAAAATCCGCATAACAGGCTGGGAGACAACATTCATCTGCGCCGCTATCGACCAGGCCCACCGTAGAAAACGCCTGCCCTGTATCGGGGTTTCTGAGGCGAATAAATAACCACGGCCGTTTCCTCGGGTCCGTAGGATATGCTCGGAAGAATGGAAAACTCTCAATAGGCATGCCAATAAACCAGGCTTATGGTATGTTCGGGGATGTAGAATATCACAGGCTCGCTGCAACCTCCCCGGCGCGCTTTTTCCATTACAGCTTCGGGCTTATCGCCGGATGCTATTACCCTGCGATCAATTGTTGAGCGCAGAGCGACGTATTTCCCCTCGTAGCCCTCCTCTACTATCAAAACCTTTTCCAGCTTGGCCATATTGATCTTCTCTTTTTTTAAGAGTTGCAGCCCGTATAACGACTACTTAGACATTATATAACCAAACCGGCATCCTGTTCAAGCAAATTCCATAAGAACGAAAAAGGGCCGCGAGTTTAACACCCACGGCCCTTTTGTTCCGTCATTCCTGCGCAGGCAGGAATCCATTATTTAACGAGCGGTTTTACCGCAAGTTCTATCTTCGCCGTCTCCTCAAAACGAGCCCCCCCAACCCAACCAACAAAACCGTTGCTGGCTCAGGGACAACAACCTTGCCAATCCAGAGGTGATCGTCCATACCCTGAAATACCAGCCATTTCCCATCGGGGGACAAATCGGAAAAGCTGCCAATCCGGTCCCAACGGTATCGCGTAGGATCGCTATCAATGACCAGCGGTTCGTTCTCACGTGTTCCAAAATTGTACAACAACACTTCACCACTCAGAGAATACCCTAAGCGTGAGTCATCGGGCCACCAAAACATCGCTCCACCGTCGCCTATTGGTTGCGGTTCATTGGCTCGAGATTCGTCCACCACCCACGCCTGAGCGATACCACCTGCTGTAGCATAGCTCGTATAAGCAATCTTGTCCCCGGATCGCGAATATACAGGTGACGACTGGGCGTATCCGTCGGCTGGCCCAGTGAGATGACGGATAAGATTTCCACCCGAATCTGCGATGGAAATCTGGCTGCGATCGTTCTCATACTCGTTAGTGTATGCAAGCCTGTCCCCACTTGGGCGCCAATAGGGAGTCGTCTGTTCAAGTGGCCCATCGATAAGAAGGTGCCTATCCCTGCCATCCACGTCGATTATCCAGATATCATCGCTCCCAGGAGGGTCTCTTCTCGCGTATGTAATTCGCCCATCTGGTGCAAAAGTGGGGGCATACTCACCTTCACTCTCGCTAAGAACCGGGCTTCCGTTGAACCCGTCGCGCGCCACCACCCCAATATCAGAGTTCTCCGCTGAATGGGGAGCGTAAAGTGCTCGGTAAGCAACTAACGTCCCATCGGAATTGAATCGCGGTTCCTGTTCGTAAAGCGAGCTGTTAGCCAGCGGTCTTATATCTGTGAGCATCCAGGACATTGTTGCGAACGCAGACTGAGTCTGCAAGAAACACAGAACAAGAATGAGCGTCAGATATCGATTTGATATCTTCTTCATGTGAATGTCCTCCAAAATTCAAACTATCCTTTTCATCTCCACAAAAACAATCATCTTTACCAAAACGAACTTGCGTATCTTCTAAGTAAAGAACCAGAGATATTCTGTGGGGGAAAGCCTGTTGAATACGTCTTGCATGCCTTCACGCCACTCCTCACAATATTAAAAGAACATCCCTATTTTACGGGGGGGGGGATTGTCAAGGGGAAAATGGAGAAATTATGGGACTTCTACGCATTTTACCCAGTTTCGCAATCTGAGAATTCCATAAGTCCTGCAAGGCCAGGCACTTATCGCGGGTTTTTCAAAGGCACAGAGAACTTGGCGCGGCTTCGTGCCCTTGTCCCTCAGCCGCAACCAAAAAGCATTATACTCTCCAAATGACCGGCTCTTATGCAGAATAGTCGGTTGAGTGATTATGATGTGCAGCCCCCCAGCGGACCTGGAGTCTATCGCTTTGGAGCCACCGGCATATTCCTCGGCAGCGTTGCGCCGCAACATGCCGGAGGCCCAAAGCGGTAAACTCATCGGAGAATTTCCGAAGAGTAAAATCATTATAACTACCCTAACCTCAACAAGTTAGTTATGTCGGGTATAAAAAGATATGGCAGTGCACCGTAAATATGGCTCTGCTGTTGGAAAACTGGTCGATTAGAACGCGATTGTAATGGGATTTATCGCTTTTTGGGCACCAGCATGAGTCGATAAGTTGGCGGCATCTATGGGAGAGACCGCTCCATGCTGTTGTCCTAAAGCGTCAAATCCGAAAAAACGTATGTGTTTAGCCTGGGAAAGCAGCTTTTTTGAGCGAAAATCAGTGTTTTCAGCAACCAAAACATCCCGAAAAGCTCCTCAAGAACACCGCGAACGGCGTTTTTTGCTTAGAAACACAGTTCTTCAAGCTAAACACGTACTGCGCAGGTATGACAGGGCAAATAAGTCAGTTTGAGTAACTGATAACTGCGCAGCGCGCCGGTTACAATGACCAGCCTTCTCGATACTCCCGGCGGAGAGCTTCATTGGCCCCGGCGTTGTTCACGATTTTCATTTCAATCGGGTCGAATTCGATTTTGCCGTCGAACAGCGTGGCAATATTGCCCAACAGGACGAACTCCGCCAACGGATCGGCATACTCAAAATTGGACATCGCGGCCGGGCCGCCCTTGCACGCTTCAATCCACTCCTTTTCATGCCCGCGCGAACGCGGCAGGGTCGATTTGGGCAATTCGAAGCCCTCGAATTTGTCCTTGGGAAGCAGCGTGTAGGACATATTGTGTCCGGTCGAGTGGAGCATACCCTTTGTCCCTATCAGCAGGCACCCGGCGTGGTCATCCCACTTTTTTTCGCTGGCGTCGCCCCAGTCGAGCCGCCGGCCCATCAGCTCCTCGATTTCTCCCCGCGGTCCCGGCGCCTGCCCGCCGCCGTTGTACCAATTCACTTTCACCGCCGGCATCTCTGCCCGCGCTGGAAAGTCATATCGGATGATCTCCCATTTCGGAAACGTATCTTTATGGCGCCCTGAGACCTCCGCATCCAGGCTGAATAGTTGTTTCTGCGGCGTCTCGGCGCCGGCAGCCCTTGCCGGCCAGAGCAAATTGAGTCTCAGGCCCTTGAAAATGACGTTCATCGTATGGGAGGCCCAGTTGCCTAATTGACCGGTGGCGAATTCGCGCCAGCTATGCCATTCGAGCCAGCGGGAATTGTATGGCCGATACTTGGCCGGCCCCAGCCACAAATCCCAATGCAGGTACTCTGGCATAGGGTGCTCATCGGTCGGAACAGGCTGCTCGCCCGCTCCTCCCCCCGTGTTCCACGCGTGCACTTCCCGGATGTCACCAAGCGCCCCGGCCTGAATAATCTCAACCGCCTCCCGGAAAGGCGTGCTCGACGTGCCCTGATTGCCCATCTGCGTTGCGACTTTGTGCTCCGCCGCCAGGACGCGCAGACGCCGAGCCTCATATATGTCATGCGTCAACGGCTTCTCGCAGAGCACGCCCTTGCCCATCTTAATCGCCGTCGCTGAGATGACCGCGTGCGTATTGTCGGGCGTGGCGACCGTGACGGCATCAATTTCCTTGTCCATCTCGTCCAACATCTTGCGAAAGTCATTGTACTTCCTGGCGTTCGGAATCGCCTTGAACGACCCTTCCGCCTTTCGCTCGTTCACATCGCACATCGCCACAACGTTGGCCCCTGCATCCGGAATCGCCCCCACGAACCAGCTTCCGCGCCCGGCCACTCCGACAAGCGCGACGTTCAGTTTTTCATTGGCCTGGTAACTGTAGGCGGACCGGCTGTTCTTGAGAATTAACAGCCCCGCCCCGCCAAGCGCTGCGTTCTTGAGAAATCCCCGGCGACTCGTCCTCGAATTCATAGTTCTTCGCTCCTTCTGTACGAACGATAAACCTTTTGCAGAAGTCCCGTGAATGCCATTCTACT
>CAYGZM010000209.1:0-5589 GCA_964354365.1 uncultured Pirellulales bacterium | reverse complement strand
GATCGGCAAGGGCGGCTATTTCGTAATTCGGGGCGAACTTGTTTTCAAATTTTGTTTCCCTTGCGACCAGGTGGACCTTGTACGTGCCGGACTCGACGATATCAATCTTTCCGCGCAGCAACGTCGGCTCGACGGCGGTTAGCTTGACGGTCTGTTTCTTTTCGCCGATTTGAATCTGCAGCTCGGCGTCGCTGACGGGCTGGTCAACTTCGATAGCAAGGTCAACGGAGCTCAACTGGAGGGCCTTTACATCGCCGGCGGCTTCGGCAACCTGCTTGTCTTCGAGGCGAGAGTAGGCCGGGTAGTGGTACGTCTTGTGGAATTTGGTTGTCTGCGGGCGCCGCTGTGAGCGAACGGTATATTGGCGCGTTGAGGCTTTTTCCGCGAAGACGCGATAGATGAGGCTTTCGCGGGCGACGGCGACAGTGGCTGCATAGCGCTGCTTGCCGAGCGGCTCGGCCTGTATGATAGTCGGGGCCTGCTGGTCCGCGAAGGTCTCTATGAAGACTTCGCTGTCGGACGGGCGGGAAAGCTCGGCCACGATGGTCAGCGGGTCGCCCCGCGGGACTATTGGCTCAGGATCGGCAGGCTCGGCAATTCTGATCTTGAGGCTTGAGACCCTTGCGACGTTGGCGGTTGGGGCAAAGGCCCGCGCCATAAGCTGGGCATACCTTAGCTCCGGCATAGTCGTAAGAGCGATGCAGAATACGACCACCGCCACGGCCATTACGGGCCAGTGCCGCACGAGAGAGGCCGGGAGCAGGACTTTGAGCCTGTAGTTTTTGAGAAGCGAGGCGACCCTTTTCTGGAAGAGCGCGCGCAACTGCTCTGAGTCGTGGACTTGCCCGCCGCAGCGGGCTTGCTTAGTGGGGGGCTGGCCAAGCTCGACGGCGGAAAGGACTTTCTCATCGAGCTCATCGTGCCCGGCCTCGAACATTCGGGCAAGCTCTCTGAGGTCGGCGGGACGCAGGAACCATCGCAGGGAAGTCTCATACAGCACGAGAAGCGCCAGGCCGTAGCCCGTGAGGCTCAGGGCGATTCTGGCCCAATCGGGCAGGACAAACAGGAGGTCTATGAACGCTACCATGGTCATTGCCGCGAGGATCGTCACGAGGACGGCGCAGATTCCCCGGACGGCGATAAGGCGGTTTCTTCGTTTGGCGAAGGCCTTCAATTTGTACAGTGTGACAGGCTCAAGCCGAGTGTCCATAATCGACCTTTCACGGATGCGGGGTCTTACAACATTCCCGCTCGTTTTCGGAGAATCCACTCTATTGTAAGCAGCAGCACGACGGCTGCAAACCACAAATAACTCTGCCACAGGGCCATATCGCTTTGCATTAGTTTTCCTTCGCTGAGCAGCGCGACGCGGTCGCTCAGGGCGGAGGCGTCTTCTTCGCGGAAGAAGGCTCCGGTTGAATTCGAGGCGATTTCCTTTAGTATCTGTTCGTCGCAATCGAGCTGCGCAAGCTCGCCGGCCTCCGGCGGCTGGACGTAAAACTGCGCGTTTGCGAGCATAAGGTCTTCGGGGTAGCCGAGCACTTCAATTTTTACGTCGTAATTGCCCGTTTGGAGGACGGACGTGCTGCCGCGGAATTCGCCGCTGCTCTTATCGGCATCGAGCGGCACGGTCGCAATTTTCTTGCCGTTGAGGAAGATATTGGCCTTTGCGACTGCGTCGGTGACAGGCCGGCCCTGCGTGTCGCGGATCTTGGCGCGGATTTGCACGTTTTGGCCGGGCGTGTAAACAAGTGAGCCGGTGTCGATGGAAACGAACCTGTCACTGACGGCGAAGGGACTTGCCATAATCAAATTGCTGACCTGGTTCCAGTATCTCTGGTGGTACTCGTCGGCCACGCGGTAACGCCATCGCCAGGTTTCGTCGAGAGCGGCGAAGAGGACCTTTCCGGCGCCGAACCGGCGGAATACAATTGCGGGGACGGACTTGTCTTTTAGAACGGCTTCGACGAGGACCTCTGCGCCGCCCAGTGGTCGGACAGGCGCCAGCCAGTGCGGGGGCTGTAAGGAGGCCCAAATCTCAGTGTTGGTCTTGACGCCGGATGATAGAGTCAGTGCGGCAACGTCGGCGCCTTGTTCTGTAAGTCGCAGGACACCCTTTTCGGTCAGGCGCAGCTCCTGAGGGTTTGTAATGGACTCCTGCTCTGCCCATTCGATGGGGAATACCTCGGCCATAGGGGTATTGCCGTAGCTGCGGAGGTGCTTTCGTAGTCCATCGATGATGATCAGGCCGGTTCCGCGAGTGCTGACGGCGTCGCGGATCCATTCTATCTCATTACTCTTGAGCAGAGTCGAGGGGAAATCACCGAGCACTATCAGGTCGTACGTGTAGAGGAGATCTCTGGTCGCGGGAAGCATCGTGGGCCCGTCGCCTCGCTGGACGCCGCCGTTGGGCGCGGTCGGGTCTGCGAGGATGGCGGCGACGTCCCATTTTTCGTCGCGTTCGAGGAGGTTGCGGATGTAGCGAAACTCCCATCGTGGTCGGCCGTCGAGGATGAGCACGCGATTGTGCTGGAAGATGGCGCGGGTCCGAAAGAGCTGCTGATTGTTGGCGGGTTCGCAATCGACCTGGTCGAGGCCGGCTACGACGGCATTGAAGCTCAGGGGGTAGCTCTGGAAGCTCAGTTCTCTGTCCTTGCCGGAGAGCTTCGTTTTCAGAAGCTCTTCTACAGGGAAATCGTAGTCGATGATTCGCCGCCCCAGGCCGGTAGTAGTAAGCTGTTCTTCCCAGAGCGTCTGGTCGTCGCAGAGTATCTTTAGAACGAACGGCTTGCCTGCGGTTATGTCGTCCTTTATCGCAATCTTGCCCTTGAGGCGGTCCTTGTGAAAGACCGATAGCGGTTTGTCGATGCCTACGATGGCGACGTCCTGGGGTTTTTGCAGTGTGCCGGTGCCGACGGTGAATATGGGGATTTCCCGGCTGCCGCATATCTTTGCCTGATGCACGGGCGAGCTTCCGTAGTTATGGCGTCCGTCGGAGAAGATGACGGCGGCGATTCTGCTTACGGCCTGCGGTTTTTTGGTTGTTTTCTCTGTTTGAGCCTGTCCCAATCCGATGGCTGTCATTGGCGCAAGGGCGAGGTTGGTTGCTTTGGCTACAGGGGCGACGGCCAGTTCCGTGGGGATTTCGGCGGAGGAGCCGACGCGCCCGGCTCCAGTTCGCCAGAGGGATTGGGTGTCCGTATCCGTCAGGGCAATCAGGTCGATGTTGTGGTGCTCGGCGAGCCTGGCGAGAAGGGGGTCTTCGCCGTGGAGCAGCAGGGCGCCGATGCGCTCGACGCGGGTCGTATGGTCAAAACGTTCTATTGCCTGGTTGACCTGGTCTATGCCGGATTGGGATAGTTTTGCCGCCCACCGCTCGAACGAAAGGCGAAGCTGCTGCTGCCAGAAATCGGCCTTGGTGACCAGCTCGGCAAGCTGCTCGGCGAGCTTCTTCGCATCGGCGCCGGACTCGTTTTTTGCGAGCTGCCGGGCCGGTTCGAGGAGCTCCGAGCGGAACTGTTCAAGAGCGGCCTGGCGTGAAGTGAGATTGGGCTGATCGGCAGTTGCGGCCTTGAACGGCGACAAACGGCTGCCCGGTATCGGGCGTTCCATAGCGCCGTCGGGCAGTTGCCAGCCGACTGCCACGTGGTCATTGCCGCTGCTCTCGATGTGCAGGGCCTCGATGTAGTATCTTCGTCCGGCCTGGAGGGGTATCGGCTTTGATTTCTGGTTAGGCTCTTGCTCCCAGGTTCCCAGGGCGACCCAGCTTGAGACTCTTGCGATCTGTTGCGTTTCGGCGGGACTGTCGGTGGTGCTTAGAAACAGCCAGCTTTGGTCATCGCTGTTTATCCAGAACACATAGTCGCCCGTGGTCGGCGGGTAGATGTAGCCGCAGATTCTTGACAAATAGTTGTCGCTCCAGTTGACTTTGCCCTGAAACTGGTTCACCTGCATCGAGCCGGTGGGATTGTCGGGGTAGCCTTTGGCTTTGGCAATGCTGTCGAGGTCTGAGCCGTTGAAGTTGTTCCAGTGCTCGTAGAGGACAGCCCCTTTTCGGGCGAGAGTGAGCATAGAGCTGTCGAACTTGACGTTTTCGAGGCTGGCGTAGGCGTTTTGTATGTCGTCGCGGAACGATTCGGCGACTTTGGTGATGTCGTCCTGCGAGGGCTGGCCCGCCGCGGCGGGCTGGGCGGGCAAGTGCCGCAGGGCGGCCTGGGCCAGCGCCTTTTGAGTATCGAGCAGGTCTTTGGGAAGCAATTCGTCGGAGAGGTATCCGAGCTGGGCGAGGATGAGGAGTTTCCTTCCGGGGGCCATTGCTTCGTCGGTTACGCCCATGCTCTGTGAGGCGTCGATGAAGACCAGTATGCGAGCCAGCTGGCCGACGACCCATTGGCGGTGGATGACCGGACCTGTGAGCATCAGGACCAGCATTATGACGGCGAGCGCCCGGATAGTCGGCAGGAGCCAGGCGTAGATATCGCTTCGTAAGCGTGATTCTCGGCGGTAGAGGAGCCACGCGGCCGCACCCAATAACAGGGCGATGGGTGCGCCGAGGAACAAACTCCAGTCACCGATGAATCGTAAGCTCGTCATTATTTTCTGACCATTGCAAAGCGCTGCTGCAGGAGCACTTCAAGAAAAAGGAGGACCAATACAGCCGCGAGGAGCGGCTTCCATATCTCGCGTCCGAATCGCCGCTGCTTGTCAAGCTGGAGATACTGCTCGGCGGAGGAGACGGCCTTGGCCTGCATCATCTCGGCGAGGTCGGCGAATTCCTTCTCGTCGAGGAGCGCGACGTCGGATTCGGCTCGTGAGGTATTTACGACGAAATGGATCGTTTCGTTGTCGGGGGTCTCGAGCACGTAGAGGCCGGGCAGGTCGGTGTCCGCGAACTCGACCAGGCAGTGGTCATCTCTGAGGACTGCTTTAATCTCGTGTCTTTTGGCGTCGGGGTCGGTGATTGTGGCGATCTTGTCGGCGTTTTCCGGGCGCAGAAGGGCGGCGAGCTGCTGGCCAACGTTGACGTTTCTCGGGGGATAGACGGTCGAGGCGAGGTAGGTGACTAACTGCTGCATCAACGGCAGGTATGCCGGTCTGGCGGGCAGATTGCTCCAGTCGTCGTCGCAGGCGGTGCAGCATTCAATGACGCGCCCCTTGCCGAATTGCTTTTCCATAAGGAAAGGGTCGCCCGTATCGAGATGGGCCGCGATTGTCACATCCTGCGTCGAAGGTTCCGGCGCGGCGAGCTTATACCATGTCTGCAGCATCACGCCCTGGAGACTCCCGTTGCGTGGGTCGTTGAAGAGTTCGAGGGCCTGATGGTCATAGTGGCGGGCGACGATGCCTGCGGGCCCCGTTAGAAATCCCACCGCCCCCACGGGCGCCACCCCCGACCAGGGAATTTCTAACGGGTTGGGCTGCGAGCTGAGAGTGTCCGCATTGACGATTTGGGCGAATTTACAGGGCAGTAATCCCTGGCCCGCCGCGGCGGGCTGGCCTGAAGCGAGCAATTTTGTATTGTACCAGTCCTGATCTATGCGGTCTCCGGGGAATACGAGCAGGCCGCCTCCCCGGCTGACGAAGTCCTCC
>CAYGZM010000208.1:0-5619 GCA_964354365.1 uncultured Pirellulales bacterium | reverse complement strand
AGCTTCTTGGGCACTGTTATGTAGCACGGCGAGAAATTCAAGATGCCTCTCACCCCCGCTTTCACCAGCTCATCAGCCGTCTGCTGAGCGGCATCACGAGGCACGGCGATAATTGCAATATCAATGCCTCGTCTCTTCAAGGTCCCCAATTCTGACACATCTTCAATTACTACGTTATGCACTTTCCTGCCAACCTTCTGCGGGCTGACGTCGAATGCAGCCGCTACCTCGAAACCATACACTGCGAAACCCGGATATGCCAGAACAGCCAAGCCCAGGTTGCCCACCCCAACCAAAGCCGCTTTGTGAACTACATCCAGCCTCAAAATCTTCTTGACCTGCTTGGCGAGCTTCTCAATATCATAACCGACGCCACGCGTCCCAAAATCCCCAAAATACGAAAAATCCTTTCTAATCTGCCACGGATTAGCACCGATGAAATCGGCTAATCCCCGGCTGGAAATGCTCTTGTTACCCTGATCGAGCAGGAGCAGCAGGCTCCTCAGATAAGTCGGCAGCCGCCGGATCGTTTCACCTGGAACCTTGTGATACCTCATAACTTCTACTACGCTTGTTACTATGACTACTTATAGCTTGTGTCCACATTCACAAAGTCAAAAACTCAATTTTATATAAAACCGGCACCCCTGTCAAGAGCATTTGCCAAAGCCCTCAAGAACAATGTGCAAATGTAACTCCTTAATAAATCAAGCGTTACGACTCCCAACACAAAAATGCTTAAAAATACCAGTATTCTTAAAGCGCCCGAAATGCGGACAACCACAGTCTCGAAAATTGAGTACAGCCCCGCACGCGAGCCGCCGAGGCGTCCTCCGGAAGACGGCCCGGACGTAAGCACGCTTCTGGCGCGAATCCCTGCGAGAACTGGGATTTTATCGGCACAGACTGCGGGGATTTGCGGCCCCGCTCCTCTAAAGTGCCCGGCGGTTAAGACCGATACAACTACTTTGAAAGAGCAAGGAAAGGCTTTGGCCAATATCACGTTACTGACCAATATTGACAACGGATCGAGAAATGCAAGGAACCTTTGATCGCCCGGCACAGGTAGTCACCATCAGCCGCACCGACACCATCAAATCAGCCGCAGCAAAGATGTTTGCCAACAACGTCGGCTGTCTTGTCGTGAACGACGAAGATGGAAACTTCGCCGGCATCATCACGGAACGAGATATTGTCAACCGGGTCGTTGCTTCCTCAACCTGCAATACCGAGACTGCCGCCGTTGCCGAGATAATGACCTCCCGCGTTGTCTCATGTTCTCCCCAGACCCCCACCAGCGAAGCCCGCAAAATTATGGCCGCCAACGGAATCCGACATTTGCCAATCGTTCATAATAACGTCGTCGTCGGAATGCTCTCGGCTCGCGATCTCATGGGAAGGCAGCTTCGCGAAGATCGGGCGGCAGCCGAGGAAGTCGCAATGCTCTCAACCTGCCTCAAAAGCATCGACATGAACGAGGTGGCCGATATCGTCGCACGTGAAGTCCCAAAGCTCTTCCAGGCCGACAGATGCGTCCTGTATTTTCACAACGATAAACACCATCCAAAGAGACCAAGCCTGATTAGCTGCAACAAATGCCTCTGCCCCAGAGAACATTTGGAGCATATAGACGATACTAACGCCGTCTTCGGCAATGAAGAATTCTACTATGACAGCATCCCAGACCTCTGCAGGAAGCTCGGCGCCCAATCGCCGCGACTGGTAATCCCGCTGAAAGTCTCGGATAAAGCGTCAACCTCATCCGAAAATCTCAGCCATTTGCCGGGTTATCTCTGTATGTGCGGCCTCGCTCCCGCCACTGCCGCAAACAGAGAGCTCGTCTCATACAAGGCCGGGTTGGCAAAGGAGATACTCAGCTCCCACCTCACCAACGCAAGGCTCTACCACGAGGCAAGGCTGACCTCCCTCACCGACGCACTGACAACAGTAGGATCAAGAAAACTCCTTGAGGACAAGCTGCAAGCTGAATGTGCCCGCACGGAACGCTACGGGCATGTCTTCTCAGTGGCAATCATAGACCTCGATAACTTCAAAATAATCAATGATATCCTGGGCCACGCCGCTGGAGATGATGCACTCGTCCAGGTCGCCGCATGTATGAAAACTCACAAGAGAACTCCCGATGTGCTGGCTCGCTACGGCGGCGACGAATTTGTCATACTTATGCCGGAGACTAAAGCCCAGGCTGCCGTTAAACTGATGGAGAGACTCCGCTCCAAAACGCAAGCAATCAAACTAAACGAGGGCCTGTCGATAACCATCAGTTGCGGCATAGCAGAGAGTATGTCCGAGGGCAGCAACACGCCACGCGATATTATGCGCAGGGCCGACCTGGCCCTGTACGAAGCCAAAAGTGCAGGCCGAAACTGCGTCAAAATATGGAACGAAACAATGTCCAGGCTGGTACACCCAACCGACCTCGACGTCGAGAAGATAAAAAGGCTCCAGCGACGCATCGCAGGACTCTCCGAACAAGCCGAACAGATGTTTATTCAAAGCATCTGGGGCTTGGTCCAGGCCCTTGAAGCCAAAGACGCCCATGCAAAAAAGCACTCCGAAAACGTGACGTATTATGCCGTTGCAATAGCCCAGAAGATGGGAATCGACCCTCCGGAAGTGGAAGTCATTCGCCGCGCTGCAATGATTCACGATATCGGAAAAATCGGCGTCCCCGACACAATACTCGCCAAGCCGGGCAGGCTCACACCGCGCGAACGCAGTATCGTCGAGCAGCATCCGCTCATAGCGGTCCGCATCCTCGAAAAGATGACCTTCCTCGAACGCGAGATCGCCTCCGTTCGACACCATCACGAGAAATGGAACGGCCAGGGCTATCCGGACGGCCTGTCGGGCGCCGCAATACCGCTCAGCGCCCGAATAATGGCCGTCGCTGACACGTTCGACGCCCTCACCTCAAATCGATCATATCGTGCCTTACGGCCGGTCGCAGAAGCTATGAAGATTCTCACCGATTCCGCCGGATACGAATTCGACCCCGACGCTGTCAAATCTATGGTCTCTTGGGTCGATAGCACCGCCGGCCAACTGGGCAAGACAATCGACAAGCTCGTCCCGGATGATTTGCTCAATGTCTGCAAGCAAGCCGACAACAGCTTCATGGCTATGCTCACCGCCGACGAGACCCTCGCCAACACGCCAGCCTGAGCCTGGACCACGATTGACAACCACACACAGCAGGCATTAAGATAACTCAAACTGACCGGTTCGCCTTGTCATACCTGCGAAACTTGTCCTCGACCTGATCGGGGAGCAGGTATCCAGTAGTGTAGCGGGTGAGTGGATTCCCGCTGGAGTTTACCCCGCACCCCGATGCGGGGCGGGAATGACACACTGTGTTATATTCCTGTCGCACAAGGATTTATCGTGCCGTTTCGTTGAAAACTGGTCAGTTTGAGAAGATAAGCCTATGGCTTAACAGCCGCCGGGTGTCGCTTGCGCCGGTCCGAAGCAACAGACTAATTTGATTCGTATCCAAGGAGCTGTTATGTACAGGATTCCAAAGATGCTCATCGTGTTAATTGCCATCCTTGCACTTTGTCCGACCGACGCCCTCTCCCAAATCCGCCAGCGACCGGAAATTCCCACTGGGGACACATGGAAACTCGAAGACCTCTACCCCTCGGACCAGGCGTGGAACAAGGCAAAGGAGACGCTGGCCGCCAAATTTGACGAAGTCCTCAACTACAAAGGCAAACTTGCTGACTCCGCAGCCCAATTACTGGCCTGCCTGGATTTCAACAGCCGACTCTCAAAAGATTTTGACCGCCTGCAAAATTACGCTGCAATGAGAGCCGATGAGGATACGCGGGATTCAAAGTACCTGGCGATGAAGCAGCAAACCGAGCAGCTCGCTACCGACTACAGTTCGAAGGCGTCGTTCATCGAGCCTGAAATTGCGAAAATGGACAAGGCTCGAATCGACGAGTTCATTGCCCAGCAGCCCGGCCTGAAAATCTACAAAATGTATCTCTACAACATACAGAGGATGAAAGCTCACACGCTATCGGAAAAGGAAGAAAAGATTCTGGCTGAGGCAAGCCTGCTCGCCGGCAGCCCCTCTTCAATCTACACCATCTTCAGCAACGCCGAATTGCCCTACCCCCAAGTCAAGCTAAGTGACGGCGCCGTCGCCCAGCTCAGCAAGGCCGGATATGCACGCTACCGCGCCCTCCCCAATCGCCAGGACCGCGAAGCAGTGTTCCAGGCCTTCTGGAACGTCTTCAACAACTTCAGACGCACTTTCGGAGAACAGCTTTACGCAAACGTCAAGAAGAATATGTTCTATGCACGCACCCGCGGTTACAACTCTTCTCTCGAAAACGCGCTGGACAAGGATAACATTCCTGCCCAGGTGTACTCAGCCCTTATCGAAAACGTCAACAACAACCTTGACTCTTTCCACCGCTATCTCAATTTGAAAAAGAGGATGCTCGGCGTCGAAACACTCAAATACTCCGATATTTACGCGCCCGTCGTCAAAGGAATTGATTTGAACTACACCTTCGAAGAGGCCAAGAAGCTCGTGACCGACGCGGCAAAGCCCTTGGGCAAGAGCTACGTCGCCGTGGTCGAGAAGGCCCTTGCCGACCGCTGGGTTGACGTTTACCCAACTCCCGGCAAGCGCGCCGGCGCCTATTCCAACGGCAGCGCCTACGATGTCCATCCGTACATACTTCTCAACTACAACGGCCAATACGACGATCTCAGCACGCTCGCTCACGAGCTCGGCCACGCGCTGCACAGCTACTACTCCAACAAAAATCAGCCGTATCCCACGGCCGACTATTCGACCTTTGTCGCAGAAGTCGCCTCCACATTCTACGAGGCCCTGCTGATTGACAAAATGTTGAAAGAAATCAAAGACGACGACATCCGCCTCTCACTGCTGATGAACTACCTCGATGGAATCAAAGGCACGGTCTTTCGACAGACACAATTCGCCGAATTCGAGCTGCTCATACACCAAAAAGCCGAGCGAGGCGAGCCGCTGACCGGGGACATCCTTAGCCAATTATATGGTGACATCCTCAAGAGGTACTACGGCCACGATAAGGGCGTTTGCAGCATCGATGAGCTATATACCGTTGAATGGGCCTATGTGCCCCACTTCTATTACAACTTCTATGTTTATCAGTACTCGACGTCCTTTACCGCATCGATGGCCTTGTCCGAAAAGGTCCTCAACAAAGAAAAAGGGGCCGTCAAAAAGTACATCAAGTTCATCTCCGCAGGCGGCTCCGAGTACCCGATCTACCTCTTGAGACAAGCCGGCGTCGATATGACCACCGCCGAGCCGTTCAACAAAACTATGGCCGTAATGAATCGAACTATGGACGAGATTGAGGCCATCCTCGACAGAAAGGCTAAGTGACAGCCCATGCAGAACTACTGCCTACATTCTGGCGCCGCGAAAACAACTTGCATCAATCGAGTGGTCTGGTACAATTACACTATATCGTCGTTGTAGAACAACCGACTTTCCGAGCATGACAGATTTGCAGATCGGCTCGAAATGTGCATTGGATGAGTTCTGCAAAATTGCAGGTTAGACCTATATTGTTGAAGAAAATCTCTTTT
>CAYGZM010000207.1:0-5680 GCA_964354365.1 uncultured Pirellulales bacterium | reverse complement strand
AGGTTAGGCCTATATTGTTGAAGAAAATCTCTTTTATGATTTTCTTCAATAATTATCTAAGCGATTATGAGACAATACGTTGCCATTGAAAAGAAAAAATCAACAAATGATTTTTTCTTTTCTAAGTAGGTCTAACCTGCAATTTTGCAGAACTCATGCAATGATTATGCAAGGAGGCATTTGGTGGACGGGGTTGAAAAGCGCAAGCACAGGCGGCTGGGGGCAAGCTTTGATCTGTCGTGTCGAAAACCCGGCACGCCTACCCAGAAGCTCTACACGGGCCGCACGGTGAACGTGGGGCCCGGCGGGTTGTACTTCGAGACGACTGAGGCGGCCTTCGAACCGGGCAATCTGGCGGAGGTAAGGCTGTCCGTGCCGCCGACATCCGGCCTGCTTGCACTGGGCGGCACGATTTGTGGCCTTGCCAGGGTCGTGAGGACTGATAATCTCCGCAGTTCAGGCGTCGGCTCTCAGTCTGCCGCAGTCCAGGGTGTGGCTGTGGAATTCTGCCAGGCGCCCAAGCTGTGCATATAGCGCTCAGTTCTCAGGCCAGGTGCCTTCGAATACTTCCGTCGCAGGACCCGTCATATAAACGCAGTTGTCGTCCTGGCGCCAGTTGAGCTCCAAATCACCGCCGGGCAAATGTGCGGTGCACAGCCGTCCCTGCCGTCCGGTGAGGACCGCGGCTACGCAGCAGGCACAGGCCCCGTTGCCGCACATCTCCGCCTCCGAGCCGTCGGCGTTGAATATCCGCATCCGCACGTCCGCCGTCTGCGACGGCCCTATGAGAATCAGGCCGTCCGCCCCGATACCTGTGTGTCGATTGCTGACGATTCGGGCCAGCTCCGCGGGATTCTCCACCCGTTCCTCGAAGCAGTTGACATAGACATAGTCATTGCCCAGCTCGTGCATTTTCGTGAATCTCATTTCATTGCTCCTCCGCTTTCCGCCCTGAGCAGGGGGGCTTGAACGCGGAATTCCGCGGCACAGGCCTACTATGGACGATTACCTCGGCCTATTCGACTGCGAATTCCTTCTTTCGGGTGTGCATCTGGGCTTTGAGGCGGTCTATGATGGATGAGTGCATCTGTGAAACACGCGACTCCGACAGGTCCAGTGTTGCGCCGATTTCCTTCATTGTCATTTCTTCGTAATAGTACAAGACTATAATCAATCGCTCCGCGCGTGTCAGACCCTTGGTCAGCAGGTTCTTGAGGTCGCGCTTCTGGGCCTCGATCACGGGGTCCTCGCTTCTTTCATCCTTGATAATGTCTATCTCGCGGACATCTTTCTCGCTGTCGCTGTCGGTGTACTTGGTGTTGAGCGAGACCTGGCTGACTGCGGTGGCGTCCCGCTGGAGCCGTGTGAACTCCACCATATCCAGGCCGAGCTCATCGGCGACTTCTTCTTCTGTGGGCTTGCGCCCGAGATACGTTTCGAGCGAATGTGTTGCCTTCGACAACCGGTGCGCCCGGGCGCGAACCAGACGCGGCACCCAGTCCATACTACGAAGCTCATCGAGAATTGAACCTTTTATCCGGGCTGAGCAGTATGTCTCGAACTTTACCCCTCGCGCAGGGTCAAAGGCGTCTATCGCGTCCATCAGCCCGAAGATGCCCGCGCTGACAAGGTCGTCAAGCTCAACCTTGTCCGGCAGCTTCGCGTGTAATCGCTCGGCTGCATACCGTACTATGTCCCGGTAACGCTCCATCAGCAAATTGCGGTAGTAATCGTCGTGGGTCTCGTGGAATTGCTCCCATACTTGTTCGATGTTGAGTTCCTGGTCTGTCTTCACAGTGTTCCTCCGTGACATTCAACGGTTCCGACAACTCTCAGCGGGTCGAGCCCCATAGTGTATGAACAAAAACAGTTCCCCTTGTTATCGGGCCGTCCTGCTGTCGGGGCAAACAGGACGCCCCTCAAAATACTCTTATCGACGCTCAGGCCGATAACTTTAGAAAAACCAGTCAACAACCTTTCGCAAGAAGCTCTGGTTATCGGGCCTTACGGCCATTCCCTTGCTCAGCTTCGCCGCCAGCGCCACTATCGAGGCCGTAACCCTGGAATTCGGATAAGCCAGTACAACGGGCTTTCGCATGCGAACCGCGCGGCGCAGCCGCTCATCCCAGACCAGCACGCCGGCACAGTCCACGCTTGTGTTGAGAAACCGCCTGGCGACGCCGGCTATCTGCTGGTGGATTTTCCTGCCCGCTGCTGTTGAATCCGCCATGTTCACGACCAGGCTGATTCGCCCTGCGTACCCGCTCCCGGCAAGGACCTTAATCATAGCGTAGGCATCCGTGATGGCCGTTGCCTCTGGAGTCGTGACGACAAGAACGTGGTCCGCCGCCAGGCAGAAACCCACCACCGACTTTGAAATGCCCGCTGCCGTGTCGATTACAATAACGTCGCTCTGATTTTGCAGCTCACAAAGCTCGCTTATCAGACGCTGACGCTGAAACTCACTGAGGTCCGCCAGGTTCTCCAGCCCTGATGCGCCGCACACGATCTCAAGACCTTCAGGCCCAACGTGGATGATCTCCTCCATACTCCTTCGCCCGTCCAGAAGATGCGAGATGTTGTACTTGCTGTGGACGTTCATTATCACGTCGAGATTGCCCAGCGACATATCTGCGTCAAAAAGCACCACTCTCTTGCGCGACGCAGCAAGGCACAATGCCAGATTGGCCGCTATATTTGTCTTGCCCACGCCTCCCTTGCCGCTGGTTATTGCCAGAACGCTTGCCGGCCGCTTACAGGCATCCATCATTTGCTGCAGGTGAAGCGCTTGGTTTCTCATTTATCCTCTTGTAAATTCTCCCGCGGGCCTGCTCACTCAAAGACCGCGCTGATTTCTTGTCTGTCCTTGAGCAGCTCGGCCGCTACTCGCTGGTTCAATGCGTTTTCCAAAAGTTTGTCTATCTGTTCTTCGATATATTCGTCCCGGCTTTCTTCAAACAGCTTGAACGCGCAATCATCGACGATAGCCGTGGCTTCCAGGCCGCCGTCAACGCCGAATTTGATGTTCTCAGTGTCGCAAAGCACGAGCCGTTGATTGCAAATATGCTCCTCGAGTGCAATGTTCAGAAGCTCGGAGAACTCGTCAACCGCAAGATCCATAGGCACGAAGTCCGAAAAGTGCATGCAGTTTATGTTTCGCGTGAGGACTATCTGCCGGTTCTCCGTGAACTCGATTATCTTGACGAGTAACTCGCTGATGTTGTCGGTGATCAATGATTGTAAATTCATTGCCAATCCTCACTTCTGAATTTCACCATCAGCTTGTCCCCCGTATCTCTCAGGAGCGACAACTATTCGTGAAAAGTTAAACTGGCTTATCATCCTTGATTATTCCACGTCTTCTTTCCGTTCCGCAGAACGGCCGACTGTCAACCTCTCGGCTGACCGCGCAACTGCTCTTATTCAGTTGTTTTCTATGGATCGGGTATCCCGACTTCTTTCTCGACCGCCAGGTTGTTTCCTGCTGGCTGAAGTTCTTGCCACCCTGTCTTCTTCGCCCAGAATCCGCATTATTTCCCCGAGTGTTTTCGTTTTCTTAAGCTGAACGATCCTTGACAGTCTTCCAAAAACGGATTCGTCGTATAACCGATGTCCACCCTCAGTCCACTGTGCCTCGCGGATCAGCCCCATTATCGTATAGTTGTGAATCGTCTGTCGCGAGAAGGGCGTATAGCTGACCAGCTCGCCGATTCGATACAGCTTGGCGGGTATTTGCAGCGCCTCGTTTCTGCTTTGTGCTTGTCCCATCATTCGTCGCTCGTTGTATTGCGTATGGCTATTTACCGTTAGTTGCCAATTGGCTGGTCTGTTGTTTTCCTTCTGTCTCCTGTCTCCTTGTCCTTAATCCGTATAAATCTGTGTTTTGCTTTGGAGTATGATATTTTATATTTTGCAAAATGTAAAACATCATTTGCCTCCTGTCAATTCTTTTTCAAATTTTTCAAAAATTTTTCTCCCTTCTCTCAACCTGGCCTGCTTTTTTCGGACGAACATTCGCAATTAGCGCCGGCAGTTCAAAATTTACGGTTCTTCTGGCCCCGACGACCGCTCCGCCAAATCGTGCCGGCGGCGTTGTTTGCTGCACAGGCTCAGGCTTTTTCATACTGTTATTTGGGGCTTTTATGCAAATGCAGTTGCCGAAATATCCGATACAGACAGAGGTGGGCGGCCGCCGGAAGTGTACGAACTGAGTGAAGCAGTCATTATGCGATTATTCGAGTATGGACCGAATCGAGAACAGTTTTGCAGGACATGACGGGGATACGGACGAAAGCATTTCGCTGCTCCAGCAAGTGACGCCGTTGGCTCGGCAGGTCAATTGCCTGGACATTGAACGTATAGCCGATGTCTGCATCGAAAACATTCCGAAAATGGTCGGCGTGCGGTTTGCCTCGCTGTACATACTCGACGAGACGAACAACATCCTGCACCTGCACAAGCACAATCACCCGTTTCTCATCAACAAGATAGTCTCGCTGAATCAGAATCCGCCGTCTCCGATGGTTATGGCCGTGAGAAGCAAAGAGCTTATACTGACCGGCGACATAGACACGCACAACAAGCCGGTCATCAGAAAATCGCAGCGCGCCTTTGCCGACAATTACCAGACAAAGAATTGCGCGATCGTTCCTCTGGTATGTCAGGGTAGAGTTATTGGCGTGCTTAACCTTGCGGATAAGACGGACGGGGTGTTTGATAGCGTGGATATCGCACTGATAGAGCTGCTCAGTCAATTGGTCGGGGCATCGATTGGGAACGTGAAGCTATTTGAGAAGATGCAGCGGCAGGCCTCGACGGACGGGCTGACCGGCCTTGTGAACCACAGGACCTTTTACGAAATACTGGAAAAGGAGCTGTGGAGGTCGCGTCGGTATGGCGGACGAATATCGCTGATTATGGTGGACGTCGATAATCTCAAGAGGATAAACGACACCTACGGCCACCGTGCCGGCGACAAGGTCATCAAGGAGGTCAGCAGGAGGATAAAAGGGTGCATCAGGCAGATCGACACGGCGGCGAGGTACGGGGGCGATGAGTTCGCGGTGATTCTGCCGAATACCGAGATTAGCGATGCGACTTTGGTGGCCGAGCGTATGCTTGCGGCGGTTTCGGGCCGGCCGGCAAGCTGGAAGAAAGAGGAGATACCGCTATCTATAAGCGTGGGGCTCGGGGAGTATGATGCGGACGCGAACCCCGAAGATGTTACCAGCCGATCCGACGAGGCGCTGTACAGCGCCAAGCAGGCGGGCAAGAATACTGTGCGGATATTCGAGCGGCGCAAGCAGTAGCCGGGCCGGGGACAAGCCTTTTTGGTCAACATTTCCCATCCATAAGAGATTTTGTCGCAGAAAAACTGCGCAGTCTCGGCAATCCATATCCGGCACCTTTGCAGAGAAATTTGAACTTGGCGGGCGATTTTGGGGCGGGGGAATTGGGTTTGATTGGCCCTTCGACTTCGCTCAGGGTCGAGCAGAGCTCGAGTTTTGGGCTGGGATTGGGTTTGAATTGGCTTTGTTTTGGATAACGTTCGTTGTTGATTGTTCGTTGTTCTTTGGCATAAGCCTTTGTTCTTGCTGTACTTATGTTTATATTACCCATTTTGAAATTGGCTTTGTTTGGGTTTGTTTTTTGGGGGTGGGGTGGAGCGGGATATTGCTGT
>CAYGZM010000206.1:0-5708 GCA_964354365.1 uncultured Pirellulales bacterium | reverse complement strand
CGGCACAACTCCAAGGACGTCGGCTGAGCCGGCGGGAGGCTGAACCGGCGCCGGCAGCGCGTATGGATTGCGGCCAGGCAGAATATCGGTATCAGGCCCACGGGCGGCACGGACTGTGGCCCAGCTTAGCAGAATCAGGATTCCAAACGAAACGATGCGATTTAGACTTTTTGACGTAATCACTTTTCGTACCCTCACTTGAATAAACCGTCATTTTCGTGCTACGAAGCTCCAACAGATAAGGAAGGTCTGGGTTTCTGGATTCCCGCTTTCGCGGGAATGACAGAGAGCGAGATCGCCATCTGTTAGACGCTCTGAGAAACTACCTCTTGATAATACATTATTTCGGCTGAAATTGCAAATGATTATGCCCAAAATTCCGCCCTGCGCCAGGGCCGGATCACGCATTTGGCCTCAAAAACGGCGTTCACGCAGCATAAACGGACTATCCGGGGAAGAGGGCTTGAGCAACATATTCCCCGCTGAACTTGTAACCTTGATTTCCATTGGCTTGCCTCCATTCTGCCCGGCCTGGATGAGAACCTGATTTATCATCCGCTGAGATTTGAGAAGCGGACAGGCTACTTTTGGAATCTCCACATATCTGTAGTGACGTCCTCTGCGGCGATCCACTCAACTCGCCAGTCGAGAAAGAGGAAATTGCAGCCGTTTCTGTGGCGCTGGCGTGCGACCCGCCTTCCGTTGGTAACGTCCTGACTATTCGAGCCGGGCAGGTGATTTCGATGCCATACATCGCATCGATTCTCGCCGGGATCGTCGGCCTTTTTGATTATGTGCCGCCAGGGACCATCCTCGTTGTCCGCAAGGTAGATCGTCCGCGCGCGCTGCGTGCACGTTGTCAGCTTAGTCGGTTTAACTTCCTCGTGGCCGGCGGTATCCGTTCTGCCGGTGAACTCCCAGCCGTTCACCACGTAGCAGACGGTCTGCTCTTTGTCGGGGTAGCTCGGACAGCGGTATATATCCACCGAACGGTAGTCTCCGGCAACGGGCTTTTGCGCCAGAAAAGGCATAAAGAGCTGGAACCACGCCTGCCCGCTGCCGCCGCCGAGTCCGCGGGGAATATACATATCGTATTCTTCCGCATAGAAATTCGCCCCCAAACCGACCTGGCGCAGGTTACTCTTGCAGACGACCGCCTGGGCCTGCTTTCGAGCCTTGCCCAGAGCGGGCACCAGGATCGCCATCAACAGCGCAATAATGGCGATCACCACGAGAAGCTCTACCAACGTAAACGCCTTGAGCCTGCGCATCGCTATGCTCCCCTTCTTTGATCTCAAACGCCTAAGAAGCTCTAACAAAATGAAGTCCTGATTAACGCCGCACTTATAGATTCCCGCTTTCGCGGGAATGACAGATAGCGCGGTTTCTCTGTGTTAAACGCTCTAAATAGGCACGTTCTGATTATACCTTATTTTGCCTCTGCAGGTCAACAGCTATCGGCTCGTGCAGTCGATGCGAGCGCCTTCGAGCTTGCCGCCGTCGGCCTTTTGCAGGCGTGCCTGGAAGCCCCAACTTGAGCCGTTCTGCACCAGTTTCACGAGCAGACTATTCCAGCCCTCGCCCAATCGCACGTCCACCGGCGCAAGGCCCGATGGGGACTTGTCAGAGCCCAAAATGCTCGTCGGGCCTGCTTTGTTTGCATAGACAACGGTCTCGTTCAGCCACATTTTCGCCCCACCGTCGCTGCCGAGCTCAAACCGGGCGGGCTGCTCCTTGTCACTATGTATCCACGTCCGCAGGTAAGCCACTTTCTGCCCGCCCGCGAACCGAGCCGATATATCCAGAAACCCGGGCCGACTCGCATCAGTCCCCGCCGGCATCAAACGCCATTTTACATCCCCGGCCTGGCCTTTTTCTGGGGTAAAGTCCGTGTCGAACAACTCCTCGTAACTGCCGCCCCCAAGAGAGTAAGGCCCCGACACCTGCCAGGCCGTGATGTAGTCCCCGAAGCTCTTTAGTAGAGCAATAACGTCTTCGGCCTGCCGACGAAGCACATCATTCGCCGTTGCGCTCAACACTTTCTGCGCCGCGGCCCTCGCCTCGCTGCGATAGCTACCGGCAATCGCGCGGGCTATCTTCATTACCGCCGGCGCCGCCTCCGCTTTAACCGCCTCGTCGTCGAGACTCGCGCACGCCATCTCCAGCGAGCCGGGATGAGCGATGTTCGACAGGCCCGACAGCACAAGCTTTTTCTCCACAGGACTAACGACCAGCTTCATCGCCCGGCGATATATTTCCACCGCTTGATCCGCCGGATATTCCTCGGCACTGACGGACAGCACCCGAACAAGCCCCCGCAGCGACAGCAACCGATGCGCCTGGTCCTGCGTTTCCCGATAGATCTCCAACAGGGTCTCGGCGGCCTGAGCATTCGGCCAGTCGGACAGCGTCCGCACAGCCGTATCACGCACCTGCGCATCGCGATCGTTCAAAGCATCGCAGAGGGCCTCCAGCGACTTCTCGTTGGCGACGCCGCCGAGGACCCTCAGCAAGGAACATCTCGCTTCGACTCGCTGTTCGCCGTTCAGCGCAGCCAAGATCGCGTCGGCCTGCCTGCCCGGCTCGGCTATTTTTCGGGCCACCGCGACAACCGCCCTTTCCGCATCTGCCCGGCCGCCGGCGCCTTTGATTTGCGCCAGCAGCGATACCAGCGCGGGCAGGTCCTTTTCGCCTGCAAGCCGGCCCAGGGCCCTAAAAGCGGCTCGGCGCACCTTCGAATCGCCACCGGCGGCCTCCGCAAGCAAGGCAGGCACGGCAGTAACGGCGTTCCTCTCGAAGAGCACGTCAATCAGTTGCGGCCGCAGCGCCGGGTCGGCCTTTTGCATACTCTTGACTATCGCATCATCGATGTCCGCCCCTCGAAGGATTGCCAGATTATTGAGGGCAATATCGTTTTCGTCGGAGCTACCGGCCGACCTGGCGGCGTCAATTAGAAATCCCACGGAAGAAGCATCGCCAAGCCTCCCAACGGCCCCCAATGCCGCCTTTCTGACCTCAGCATCCGTGCTGCCGGCAGCAGCCGTTATCGCACCAAGAGCAGCGGTGTCACCCCGGTCCGCCAGAGCCGCAATCAAGAGCACCTGGTCGCCCGGCGAGCTGCCGGCGAGCTGCGCCGCAAAAAGCTCCGTCACGCCGACGCCGGGCATCGTTCGGATGCAGCCTCTGGCGGTTGTTCTAACCATCCGGTCCTCGTCTTTCAAAGCCGCCACCACCAGGGCGACAACGTCGCGGCCACCAACGTCGGCCAATCCCTTGACAGCGGCGCTTCGCGTAAACTGGGCCTCATCCCTGCCCGCCAATTCCTTGTATATCGCAACCGCCTCGTCGGCCTTCCCTTCGGCCGCGAGGTCTTCGGCGCACCGCAGATAGGCATCCGTCGCCGCCAATCGCAGGCGCTCATCGGCCTTCGTCCTGACCTGCGCGAGGGCTTCTCGCGCGTCGGCCCCGCCTATCTTGCCTAATGCGGCGACCGCCGCGTCGGCAAGGTCTCTTTCGCCGCCAAGCGCCAGCTTGCCCAATATCGCAACGCTTTCGGCGTCCCGCCTGTCGCCAAGCAGATTGATTATGCGAATCCGCACCGTCGGACCGGATTTTTCAAGCGCATCGCGCAGGGCCTTGCCCGCCGCCGCGCTGGGATTCTGCCCGATCGCGTAGCAGGCCATATCAACCGTCTGCTCATCCGTCAGGAGCTTGGCAATTGCAGGCACCGACTCATCCGTGCCGATAAACCAGAGCTGCCGGCAGATGAACTGTTTACAATCAACCGATGTACCGGATTCAAGCAGCTTTGCGAGCTGCGTCTCAACATACTTGCGCTGCTCGGCGTCACTCTGCGACCCGCGAATAAGGTCTTCAACAGCAATGAGCGGCTCTCTGCTGTCACCCTGCTTGTAGTCCGCCATTGCCGCTAATTGTTTGTCGATATCCGGCTTGTCAATCGCAGCGCCCGCCACGCCGCCAAGCAAAAGAGCTGCAGACAACATCGGCAGCCATAGGCCCGCAGGCGCTCTGGCAGAGATTCTCATCCTTTGACCCTCATCGACTAATCAGGGTTTGGATTTGTTCTCGAAATAGACCGGCCCGCCCCACTTGCCCGTCACCACGATATCGAGGTCGCCGTCAGCGTCGATGTCAACGACGGGAATATCAAGCCCGGCGCCGATTCCCCCGTCGTATGAGATAACGTGCCTGACCCATTCGACGGCCGGCCCGCGCTTCAATTCATACCAGTAAACGCCCAACGGAGCCTCCTCATCCGGGTCGGCGCCGTTGTGAGCGTAAAAGCGTTTTCCCGTCACGAAGTCGAGGTCGCCGTCGCGGTCGAGGTCCGCCAATGTCACGCTGTGGGCCTGGGACCAGGATTTGTCTATCAGATTCTGCTTGAACGTTATCTGCGAGCCGTTCCTTACCTGGCGATACCAGAAAATGCCGTATTGATGGGCCGAGCTGGTAACCAGGTCATTGAGGCCGTCGGCGTCAACGTCGCACACGCGTATCTGCGGGGTGTGCTCGGATTTGCCCTCTTCAAGGCAGCCAATCGCCAGCGGGTGCTCCTTCCATTGGCCCATACGCGGGTCCGGCGGCGCCTCGTACCACGCATCCGGTCGGACAATATCCGGCCGGCCGTCGCCGTTGATGTCGCCGATCCCGCCGCCGAAATTCAACTCACGGGTCGAGACGACGTGCTTGACTAAATCTTTGCCGCCGTCGGGCCGCCGGCCAATCTCGTACCACCGCGTGTCCTGGCAGTGCGCGAGAATCTCAAGCTCTTTGCCGTCGCCGTCGATGTCGCACAGGTCGCCCGACTCGAAGTTGACGCCCTGGTCGCTTATCGTAATGGTCCACGGTCCTGCCTTGTCGCCCGTATTGCGATACCAGTCAACCTGCTTGGCGAACCAGGAGCACGTCACCACGTCCAGCAGGCCGTCGCCGTCCACGTCCAGCGGTATATTCATAAAATCGTCGTAGTAGCCCTTGCCCTTGTCATCGACGAGGTGACGATTGCCCTGGGGGTCGAGCTTGTCCTCCAGTGCCCGCCATTTGTGGGCCTTCCACTCCGGGGCCTCATACCAGTACGAGCCGGCCACTATGTCCGGCTTGCCGTCCTTATTGAAATCGCCCACGCCGCACGCCTCGCCGCGGAATTGCCCGACCCGGTGCATAACAAACTTGATCGGCCCGGCTGCTGAACTATTCTGAGCCGTCGCCTCAGCCGAAAAACAACACGAATTCACCACCACAACAAACAGCCAAAAAGGGATAAAACGCGAATTGCAGCTTACAGTATTCCTTGCCATCGAATGAGCCACTCCAAATCAATAATCAATAGTAAATAATAAATAGTGAATCTCACAAGTGCCACGGCTGTCGCATCGTCCGCGACAGCATCTTGTCCGCTTCGGGGTCATTCACAAACCGCTCGGCCTTGGGGTCCCAGCGGAGCTTTCTGCCGAGGCGCAGGCATATATTCGCCACGTGGCAGGTCGTCGTCGAGCGATGCGCCACCTCCGCCGGGGCAATAGTCAGGCCCCTCGTCTTGACGCAATTGAGGAAATTGCGGTGGTGGCCGGCCCAGTTCGCAGCATCGGTCCAGCTCTGCTTCTGGGTTTTCTGATCGGCCAGCAGGCTTTTCGGCTCGGCATCGACGTTGCCGCCGTCGTCGGCATACACCCAGCCCTGGTCGCCCT
>CAYGZM010000205.1:0-5749 GCA_964354365.1 uncultured Pirellulales bacterium | reverse complement strand
TGATACGGTATTCTACCGCACCAAGAGGCACGCTTTCATATAATCATTCCGACCGGAGCGATGCGCAGCATCGCGCAGCGGAGAAATCTTTTCTTATGACATACCGGCTTCTTCGCATAGTCGTCCTATTTATGAAACGCGGTACTATTACAGCACATTTTCTGCTGTTATCAGCCGGAAAAAGCCGAAAATAACTCTAATACGGGCGTTTCATCGCCTGCGAAAAACCGGTTGTCTTTTCTTTAAGTATTGGCAAATTCAATGCTTACCCGTGCAAAGTACAATTGCGTAGCAAGTTCAATCGCCGCGATAGTTGTTCTACTAATGGCCATCGGCGCAGTATTTGTCTTCTCAGCCAGCGCTAACATCAGCCAGGACATAGACTTCCAGAAATTCTATGAGTATCCCGGCCTGCGCCAAATCCTGTTCTTTCCCATCGCCTGCCTGATCCTCTACACCGCCTCGGCCTTCGACTACCGCAAGCTCGGGGCCTCAAATGGCTGGCTGAAATCCCCGGCCCTCTACCTGTTAATCCTTAGTATTGCATTACTTATACTCGTCCTGGTTCCTCGCTTCGGCACAGAAATCAACTACGCCCGCAGATGGCTGCGAATCCCAACTGGGCCCGTCAAAATCAGTTTTCAACCATCCGAACTGGCAAAATGGGCAATTATCCTCTTTCTCGCCGCCTTCTGCGATAAGTACAGCGCCAGCATAAAGCTATTCCGCAAAAGGTTCGTGCCCGTCTGCTGCATTATCGGCGTAGTAGTCGGCCTGATCGTTATAGAAGACGTTGGCACGGCGGCACTTATATCACTCCTGGCTTTTCTGATGCTCATTATCGGCGGGGCCAGATGGTGGCACGTCCTGGCGCCTTTGCCGTTCGCCGCTCTTGCCTTTGTCGCCGTGCTGGTCCGCTCACCCGCCCGAATGGCGCGAATCGCCGCGTTTCTCGAACCAGAGCAGTGGAGCGATTCGGTGGCGTATCAGGCCAACCAATCGCTGATTGCGATTGGCTCCGGCGGGCTGTGGGGCAAGGGATTGGGCGCCGGGATATGCAAGTACGGGCATCTGCCGGAGGATACAACAGACTTTATCTTCGCAATCATCGGCGAAGAATTGGGCTTCGTCGGAAATGCAGCGGTCATCCTGCTATTCATCGTATTTATGTGGCTGGGAATTTTAGTCGTCGTTCGCTGCAAGGACCGGCTCGGCCAGCTTCTGGCTGGCGGCATCGTGCTCGCAATCGGCATCCAGGCGGCGCTAAATATCGGCGTGGTGACGGTTGTGCTGCCGACCAAAGGGATTCCTCTTCCCTTTGTAAGCGCCGGCGGGACAAGTATGCTGCTGTCGTCGGCTGCGGTTGGGGTACTGCTGAGCATCGCCAGGCAATCGGCCGGCAAGCCGGCTGAATCGAAACTGGAACACAAACGGGCAGCCGTGATCGACGAAACGGACGACCGCAAATATCGTCCAGCACGCGGCGTTCCCGGCCGGGTGTCAATCCCATTTTGAACGATCGATAAAACGCTCCCGCCGCACACTGGAACAAGCCAAATTTGCAGAAAAAGCACCAGAGACGGATTGACCCGCCCAAGTAACGGCGGGCAAGCACGAATTGGCACGAAAGGGAATTAACCACAGATTTCGAGACTGTAGTAGCTTTACAGAGCAACTAATATGTAAGGTGTTTGAATACAATGATTTATACAACATCCAGCTTGACTAATAGCACCTTCCAAGTTTCTGTTCCAGCGGATCCAAACATTAAATTGGGTTTTGGCCAGGATTTGGCTCCAAGCAACAAATGCCTACCGAACAGGATACTCTGTAATCTTGCTACAGTCTCCAGATTTCACAGATTAACGCGGATTTGGGCGGAGGGTTTCAGACATCTTGGCGTACTTCGGCGAGGTCTGTTCTCAGAACGGGTTTTTGCGACAGGTCTTCGCCTGCGTCCACGCGGCCAGCCAGAATGGCTGGACGAGATCAAGCCTCCTTCTTGAAGCTGTCTGAAACCGCTTTTTTTGATACTCGCTGGTTGGCACGAGAAGCTTTTATACACGGGTCCGTTCGATGGTTCGAATAAGCTCACCGCAGACAAACCCGCCCAATTAACGGCGGGCAAGCCCACCCAAACAATGGCGGGTAAACTCAGGACAGGTTCACACGAATTGGCTCTTGCGGAGTTTAGAACGGTCTTAAGGCGGATTGGTGTTATTGCAATAGTCACGCCGGACCTCACAGTGGCACTGAGCGGTGCGAAAAAACAAAATCCTGCTATGAAACCTACTTTGGTGCAATAAAATGGAGGAGCGTACCGTCTATAATAAGTGTTAAGGAGACCCGGATGGCTCCGCAAGCAAATACCTGTGGTTTTACCTGTCTGAATCGTGGTTTGAGGACTGCGCTCGATAAGGAAGGGCGGGGAGAACGGCGAGAAATGCGAGACCCGCGGAACAGCAAGGATGCCTTGCGCATCTTGTGGCGTGGTAAGGATGCCAGGCCGAAAACATGGCCCTTAATCGGGGAAACAACCATTAGGGTTGGGGTGCTTGAGATGCTGAGAAGGTGGTAGGTAAGCAGAAGGACTTTGCAGCTATGGGGAAGCATTGCGCATGTTGTGGTTCAAAGAAAAGGAGACCAGAAGGCGGATGAGAAGGCACTTGAGAATTCTCGTAGTCGTCGGCATTTTATTGTCGGAGTATCTAGCTGCGACGCTACTGTTTGAAGTATTACCTTATGCGAGAGGAGTGAAAACTGCGATTGTCGCACCCATTTTTCTTATTGTGCTATCAGTAAGTGTGCGAGGCTTATTGCGGCATATGGGGTGGCTTTGCGTTTCAAGTGTGGCGCGGAATTGCGTACGGCTCTCAGCGAGTAGTGCGGTGCCGGAAATTCACACTTGGCAGGCTTCTTTCAGGGTCCGCAATCCAATGCCATGGGACGCAACAGTGTTTAAGGGGAACATAATCGATAGGAAAGTGATAAAAGGAAACAGCGCTGTTCTGGATAAATACGAATTGGAAGGGTTTACTATCTCAAAGTACCAAGCAGAGACAATAGGGGTCCGACTCCAATGCGGCCCACACGATGGGATGTGTGATTCAGTGATGCATTTTGTCTTGGCGCTTGAGTATTCTATTGGCGGTGGACGGGAGAGGAGGGATCTGTATTCCTGCCTAATTACCATCAGAGGGACAAAAAATGCCGAGAGCGATAGAACATAGAGACAATGAGCGCAGCGAAGCTAACAAGATGTGGCGAGTGCTCAAACTTCAGAACTACTTCGTCGATATGCTGAGTAGTGATGAGCTTTTGGATGCGCTGTACGTTGAATGGACCGGGACAGATGGGCCTCTGAGAGATTATGAGCCTGCCATCCACAAGGCATACAGGACGGTTCTGGACATGAAGGGAATCTACACACCGGATGGGACGATTGAGATTTTGATCCCTGAGCCGGAGGGAGATCACGATTGTGCATATTTGGAGGAATTCGTATTAGCTGCCTTGAAGCCCGAAAGACGAGGTTCACGGATTCGGCACAAACGGTCCTCAAAACGACTCCTGGTTATTCTTGGTGGTATCGGAGAAGGCAAGACATCACTTCTGGATTACTTCTTCCGAAGGGTGGTCAAGAATCGACGAAACCTAAAGAATGTGGTGCGTTTGAATGTTGATTTCGAAGAAATGGCCGATCTTTTACCCTCTGAGTTGGATGTGGATTACCTCAGCAACCTTCTTGTTGAGGGGATAAACACGCAGTTTCCTGAATTGAGAGAGGAGAAAGATTCTCTGCTCGGCGTATTGGAAGAGCCTCTAAAGGTGCATGCCGGATTATTGGCTGCGGTAGGAGAAAAAGCTGGCCAGGCAGCTCGAGATCGACTTGAGGCTAAGTTGATTGAGAGGTGTGTGGAGAATCCAAGGGTTTTGATTGCGAGCACTATCAACTATCTGTTCCGGGTCAGGAAGAAGAGGTTGGTGGTCACTTTGGACAACGTGGACCGGCTGCCAGTAGAATGCCAAAGTCGTGCTGTTAATTCAGTGCGATTGGCACTTAGGCAATGGGATTGTTGTGCTATCGTATGTGTTCGTGAATACACCTATGGGAATCTTTGGTTAATGAGCGAATGGGGATTTGAGAGACCGCTGTTATATCATAAGCGAGCACCACGGTTTGCCTCAGTGTTGCGCCGGCGATTTGAGAAGTTTGATATCGGAAGACACACGCAGATGCCGTCCTTTGAATTGGGGGGAAAACCATTAAAAGTCGCAGCGATAAGGCGGTTTGTGAAGAACATCTCGAAGTTCTTGTGGGAACGCGACTTGGAAGGGTGTCTTTTTCGTCTTACCAACGGCAATGTGCGCCAAATGCTGAATATGGTGAAGAGCTTTCTCTCATTCTACCGACTCGATATGGAAGCGCTCTTCACGTCCACTTTTCTCCGGGAACCCCTTGAGGCGGAGAAGTTAAGGCTGACAGCGAATTTCGAGAACTTCTTGAGCGCCATCATTGTGGGCAATTTCAGGTACTATTCTGCCAGCAATCCTATGACGCCTGAGGCGCGAGAGACGTTTGTGCTCAATGTCGTTGGCGGGCCCCCGTCTCTACCGTTGTTGCCTTACAGGGTATTGACATACCTTCGGAATCTCGAAATAATGAACATAGAACCGTTGGTCGAGAAGGCAAGCTGCATGGGGGCAACCTCATCGCAGGTTGATGGTGTCCTAGACGGCTTTCTGAAAAGCTATGTGATTGAATCGATGCAGGGTGTTGATATTGGCAGAGTTGGCGAGATTGCCATTACCCGAAAGGGGGAGTACTATTTTGATGAACTGGTGCTTTTCTCAACATATATCGCTAACGTGATGAACGATGCTGTGTGGGACAGGGAGATTCAGCCGTACGAACAACTTGGGTCACTGAACGAGATGTGGGATTTCGTCGTCGAATGCGTGAAACGGATATACCAAATTGAGCTCGAGGAGCTTACGACTGTGGATCCGCAAATGCGCGGAGCATACAAAGACTTTCTGTGGAAGCAACCATACTGTGAGCGGTTGTGTGCATGTAACTTGGCGCGCTTGCACAAGATGAAACGCAGGGGGGCCATAATATCTGACTCGATTCATAGCGAGTTACAAAGGCTACTATCGAAAATACACAACTCAAAGAAGAGAGGGGCCCTCATCGTGAACGGGCGCTGAGGGAGAACAGCCGATGGCTGGACGCCGACTGGCCGCCACTTGCGGAAGGCATCCGCCCTATGCGTGGATAAGGCTCCGGAGGACAAGAGAAGAAGTCAGATTGGCGCGCCCCTATCTGACGGGGGGCTGATCTGCGCGGCCGTCTGCCCGGTTTGGTCTGGTCCCTATGATCAGGGATGGGCCGTGGCGCGTGCCCAACTCCGAATTCCCAATGCCGGGGCAGCGACGGCCAAACGAGAATCACGATTTCCAGGGATTCTTGTCGTTAAGCGCTGCGGAGGATTCAAGTATCTGGGTATTGGTTCTCATTGGTTTTGTTGGGACGGTGAGGTTGTCGATGGGGCCTTCGAATTGGAGGGGGGGCGGGAAATCCTCTATGTTTTCAAGAAAAGGCGGATGACATTGGGGCAAAGCGCCGATATAATAGCACTATCTTGCTATGTCTGTGCTGGGTGCGTTGCCCAATGCGGCATACATAAACAACTCAAACTGACCGACAGTCAGTTTGAGAATGCAAAAATCAAAGTGAAAAATGCAA
>CAYGZM010000204.1:0-5792 GCA_964354365.1 uncultured Pirellulales bacterium | reverse complement strand
CAAATCATCGGCTATATCCCGCTCCTACCGTAGGTTAAGATGCGTTTGCCCTGGGTACTGAGGGCGGAGAAATTGGGTTTGATTGGGTTTGTTTTGAATGACGTTCGGTGCTCATTGTTCGTTGTTCTTTGGGATAAGACTTTGTTGCTACTGTACTTATGGTCATTTTACCTATTTTGAAATTGGGTTTGTTTTGCAAAAAAGGGGCGATTTGTAGAGCGTGCTCGACATCTGTAGAGCGCGGGCAAGCTGGGCAGGATGGGCGGGTGGGGAATGCAAGAATCAAAGTGCAAAATGCAAGATTGTGGAATCCCGACCTCGTCGAGATGGGCGTTTTAGTTGTAGCTTCGTTCTCCATATCAAGAATCCTCTATTTGTTAGATGTATATTATACGGGATGGGAAGTTGGGTGTCAAGTGAATTTTAACCACAGATTTCGCGGATTTCGCAGGTTTACGCAGATTTGGTGAGTGGTTAATTCGTGAGGGGTCCGGGGAGGGAGGCTGTAGGGGTTATACCGTTGGTTCTCGGGTGATCTCCGAGCCAGACTATTTTGGCTGGTTTTCCTCTTGACTGGATGGAGAATGGGCGGTAATTTGTAAGTAGATGACTCAGGAGTGAGTGAACCAAACCCGGGTGAGATAGACGAGGGTCATCTGGCGGGATAAACTGAGATCGTAAATAGGATAGAGGGGAGTTCTTGTGGCGGAAGGTCGGAACACCTTTAATTCTCCTCAGCAGGAGATTGTCGACGAGGTGAGACTCTCGTTCACCGGGCTTGATAGCGACAAGGGGATTATCGATGTGCGCGATTTGGCAAGAGTGCTTGACGGGTGGAGAGAATTTTGGGAAATCAGCACGGCCATCTATCGCAATCGCGAATTGTCAACAAAACCTCTCAGTCCCGACCTTCGTTCCCGCACAAAAATACGCGCTCTTGTGTACAAATCTTTCGATGTGGTCGTAGTCGTGGTGATTCCTTTGGGCTTGATGGTCGGGTATGATCTTGCAAAGACTCTCTGGAAGTGGACCCGCGCATTGCTCAGACGGCATATTGAAAGCAAGAAGGGATTAATCTCGCGAGACGAAGCTGTTGACGCGCTGGAGACGCTGGCCAGGAGGTTTCAGATTGAGACTACCACAACAGTTGAAACCATGAAGGTTCTCGATGTGGTCGATGAAAGCCTTAATAACCTTGTGGAGCCAATAGACCGTTCGGCAACGACGCTTCTCATCACGAGAAGATCATCGAGATCAGCAATACGACTGACATCGCAAGACAAACGCGCGTTAACCAGTGGCTATAATCTTGACCCAGGAGGATCCTCAAAGGGCTTTGAGAAGTACCGTGTACGATTCATCCGCATTAACACAGAAACTGGCAAAGCACTTGTAACATTTGAGAATCCGCAGGGTTTGCACCAAATGGGGCACGAATACTCTGAGATAATAGATCCGGACGTAAGTCGCCCCAGGAACATATATACGCGCGCTCTGTTTGAGGGTAAACCGTTGGAGGTCTGGGGAAGAATGGTCAAGAGTCGAAGCAGTGGCAGATTCCAACAGTGGGAACTCACGGTCAACCTTCCATCAGAGGACACGCCTTTGCTTGATACGATAGAGTCTGGCAAAGAGGAACAGTAGATAATTGAATAGTAGTAACATAGGGCCCAGCCACCTGTGGATGATTGGAGCGAGTACACTGAAGATAGTGCCTATTCCGGTAGTGGCCGAGTTTTCCATTAAAGGTTGCAAGCATGGGTAAGGCGAGAAGGTCGGAGATAGGGGGAATTGCGGTAGTTCTAATCTTCTGCTGTTTTGGGACGGTGGCTCAGGGCAAGTATAGCGGTGGCTCCGGCACTGAGGGCGAACCATACCGGATTAGCGCCGTTTCCGATTGGCAGGAGCTGATGGCGACCCCGCCAGACTGGGGCAGCCATTTTGTCCTGACCGCTGATATAGACCTCAACGACGTCCCAATTACCCCCGTCGGCAACGATCCCAACTGGTTCACCGGCGTCTTCGACGGAAATGATTATGTCATCCGCAACGTGGATGTGAACATGCCCGGAAGTGATTATGTGGGCCTGTTCGGGTATCTCGGAACGGACGGCCAAATCAGAAATCTTGGCGTAGAGGATGTCTCGATTGTCGGGGGCAATCTTGTCGGCGGGCTGGTGGGCTTTAGCTACTTTGCCAGTATCAGCAACTGCCGTTCGACCGGCTCGGTAAGCGGCACAGGTTCTGATGTCGGGGGGCTGGTAGGACACAACTACGGCAATATCAGCAACTCCTATACCGCCGGCTCCGTCAGCGGAGATTCGTTTGTTGGTGGGCTGGTGGGATCGAACGACTACAGTGGCACTATCACCAAGTGCTATTCGACCGGCTCGATCAGCGGAGATTCCTATATCGGCGGGCTGGTGGCGTGGAACTACGGCATTATCCGCGAGTGCTATGCGAGCAGGTCGGTCATTAGCAAGGATTACGTCGGCGGGCTGGTGGGAATGAACGACGCCGGCCTTATCAGCAACTGCTATTCGACCGGCTCAGTCAGCGGAGATTCCTATGTCGGCGGGCTGGTGGGATTTAGCTGGTACAGCATTGTCAGTGACTGCTGTTCGACTGGCTTTGTCAGCGGCAATCAGGTTGTCGGCGGGCTCGTGGGAAAGAACGAGGATAGCCTTATCAGCAACTGTCATTCGAGCGGGTGGGTCATTGGCAAGGATTCTGTCGGCGGGCTGGTGGCATGGAACTGCGGCGACATCCTCAAGAGCTATTCGACTGGCTCAGTCAGTGGGGATTTTGACGTCGGCGGGCTGGTGGGATATAGCTACTACAACATTGTCAGGGACTGCTATTCGACTGGCTCAGTCAGCGGTGTTCAGGCTGTCGGAGGGCTCGTGGGAGGGGACGAAAGACACTACGCTATCAGCAACTGCTATTCGACCAGCTCAGTCAGCGGAGATCTTGATGTCGGTGGGCTGGTGGGAGTCAACCACTACAGTATTATCAACGATTCCTACTGGGACATAGAAACCAGTGGTGAACCCAATATGTGCGGTTCTCAAGAAGATGGTGAAACCAACTGTGATCCCAACTATGGCAGAACCACTGCCCAAATGAAACAGCAATCCACCTTCCAAGGCTGGGATTTTATCAACGTATGGGATATCGGAGAGAACCAAACATACCCCTATTTAAGAACCGTCCCTGCTGGAGATATCAATAAAGACAGAATAGTCAATTTCCTCGACCTGTGGATCGTGGCAGAGGAGTGGATGAGAGAAGAGTAAATGGGTAGATGAGGGAGGACCGATGACGGATGACGGAAGACAGACGACAGAAGATGGACGGGGGATGTGAGACTATTTCAATGGATTCGTTGCCGGGGTGCCGGGAGTCGGAATTACAAATCGTGGGATTTGTCAGAGTGGCTTAGTCCAGCCATGTTCCCAAAGGCACCTTGGTCTGCTCAGGCTCTTGGGCGAGCTGTTCGAGCGATTGGGGCTCAGCCACCCTGCGGTAGCCGAGGGCCTTGATTACTTCGAGGACTTCGGTCCACGTCGGGAATGGCCTTGCGTTCTTGCGTTTGTACTCATCGATAGCAAGCAGGAACTCAAACTGCTCGTCGGACATGCGGCCTTCTTCAGCAGCCTTTCGGTCGTTACTGAGCCGTCTCCCCGGCCCGCGCCGACGATCCAGCCCAAGCCGCCTGTCAACGACGCTCTGCCTGCGCCCGTCACTGTCACGATGATCTTTTGACATTCTCTCTGTCATACCGTATCACGTGTAATCCTGTATTGCCTCATTGACTGCCAAATACGAACTCCCCCAGAAGCCAGCCACACGGTTTCTGTTCCCCCGCCGGTGCTGCACGGCCGAAACCTCAGAAATCGTCGTCGAACGCGTCGGCGCCAAAGTCCTCGTCGTCCTCGTCGTCGTCAACTGCGAAATCATAGAAGTCATCGTAGGCATCCTGCGACTCGATTATCACGTGCGCCTCGTCAAGGAACTCTTCCGGAACCATCACCGCAATCTCGCTGTTACCCATCTGGTCTTTTTGCTCCTCGACTACAACCGGCACATCATTGGCCTTCAGGAGACTCTCGAAGTCTCTGGCCTGATCGAGGTCCTCGGCAAACGTGACAACAACATAACCCTGAAGCTTGGCCTGCGATTTTTGGTCTTTCCTCGAACGCTTTGTCATCTGGTCTCTCCATAACAAATCGGGCCTTGAAGCGCCCCTTTTCACCATTAGCAATACCACCAGTTCCGCCCCGCCTCCCTGCAGGGATAAATCACTCATTCCTGAATATCTTCGTCAAAATGAACCGGCTGGATTATCAAAAACCTCAAGCCTGCCCAAGAAAAATCGGTCACGCGTTCCGGCCAACGCGACAACCGCTATTTGCCTTGCGCCTGCAAAATTTTGCATTTTCGCCGGATTTTTTTGTTGCAAATCAAATTCGACTGTGTAATTTGAACGCTTTGACAGCGTGCCGGACTTAGGGATTAAGTTACCGGGCTACTAATTTTTAACTCTTTTAGCATGGAGGATTTTTAGACATGGCAAAGCAAAGAGATTCCTTGATTGTTGCAAGCAAAGTCAAGGCCTACATCAAGAGCAAGAAGATGATGACCTCATCGGACTCGCTCGAGGCGATCAGCAATAAGGTGTACAGCCTGCTTGACGATGCCGCTGCAAGAACCAAGGCCAACCGCCGCAGCACAGTCAAGCCGCAGGACCTGTAAGCCAGCTTCACCTAACTGCTTGTTGAAACAAGCCTTACGTTGAAAATGGTCTTATTTGAAATAGGCCGTTCCGCTCGCTTTGCCTGCGGAACGGCTTTTCAATGCGCCGTTTGCGCACATTAATGGCTGCCGACACCTCAGCCTATAGGCTCTTTTGACTCGCAAACGCAAAGGTGTCAGGCCCAAATACCCTCAAACCACCGCGTAAAACCCCAAAATACCACTGGTGAGTGGAATTTTTGCAACTATTTTGCTCTGACTGCCAGCAACCTATAATATTCCCGGTATCAGCCTTGAAATTAGCTGTTTTTCAAAGATTTACTGAACTTACACCCCTGAAAACCCCGACTAATATAGTATAGGCACAGTGCCAAAAACCGTATTTTTGCAAGCAAGAAATTAAGATTGCGTAATTTCTTGCCGATAAGCTATTTACCGATGGTTTGCTGATTTGCTTTGCACCGGCGGATTTTCCCGCCCGCTTTCTGTGTAATATCGGGCCATAGGAGAAACCCTTGCACGGCTTCTTGCAGAACGAGTGATTATGAGACAAAATAATGTGGGGGAACCTTTGAGGGTGTTCATGTTAGGCTGGGAGTTTCCGCCCTTTATCAGTGGCGGCCTCGGCACAGCCTGCTATGGACTGACAAAGGCAATGGACCAGCAGGGCATACACGTTACTTTTGTCCTGCCGAAGATTGTCTATGGTCAATACGCCACTCATGTAAAGCTGCTCAGTCCCCACTCCCGGACAACGCCCACGTCTCTGAAGATTGCCGAGCTCAAGAACGTGGAATTCCGCACAATTGACTCGCCGCTCGAAGCATACGCCACGCCCCAGAGCTACCAGAGGCGAATCGAAGAGACCATCAGGCAAAAGCAAATAGCCCAAGGCGGCCTCAGCTCAGCTTCGCAGCTTTTTACCAGCTCGGACTACAGCAACGATATGTACAATGAGGTTCACCGCTACGCCGCACTGGCAGTCGATTTGGCCGGAAGCGAGCAATTCGATATTGTCCACGCGCACGACTGGATGA
>CAYGZM010000203.1:0-5850 GCA_964354365.1 uncultured Pirellulales bacterium | reverse complement strand
GGCCTACTTAGAAAAGAAAAAATCGTTTGTTGATTACCTGCAATTTTGCAGAACTGATATAAAAAAAGGATGGTGTACAACCATCCTTCTCTGTTTGCATCAGTGCTTTTGTCTTGTCAGACGACGTGGATTTTTCGTCCCTGGAACCGGACTGTCCCGTCTGTGGCTGCGAAGAGCGTGAAGTCCTTGCCCATTCCGACGTTGGAGCCGGCAAAAAACTTCGTTCCGCATTGCCGGACGATTATCGAGCCGGCTTTCACGGCCTGACCGCCGAACAGCTTTATGCCTCTGTATTTAGGATTGCTGTCTCTGCCGTTCCTCGACGAGCCTTGTCCCTTTTTGTGTGCCATAATCAGTTACCTCTGTCTAACGCAAATAACCAAACTGCCAATTTGCCCGAACACTGCATTTTAGCTGTCCCTTCGGTTATTGTCCAGCAGATTTTTGATGCTTGTGATGGAAAAACCGTGAATTTTACGATTTTTGGCCCGCAGGGTGCTTAATTCTGCGTCAAATTAGGAGCACGGGCCTCTCAGGGCCATTCGGCTTCGAGTATGGCCTTGAATTCGGCCAACGAAATTGGCCCGGTAGCGGACAATTTTATTGTGCCGTCCGGTTCGATGAACAGCAAGGTCGGAAGCTGGTGAATGGCGTCATAGGGGTCTCCCGCGCTGCCGATTTGTGCGGCGATTACTGTGTAGTTGATCTTTCTATCTTCGGCGAACTGTTTGATGATTTCGGCGGTGTTCGGCGGATCCTCGGTTATGTGAGATATGCCCATAATCGCCAGCTTATCCTCACCGACGGCTCTTCGCAGTTCCATCAGGTGCGGAATCGTTGCCTTGCACGGCGGGCACCACGTCGCCCAGAACATAAGCACGACCTTCTTGCCTCGGTAGTCGCTTAGTTTGTGTTTTTTTCCGTTGATGTCGGTCAGGGTGAAGTCCGGGGCCTCTTTGTTGATCAGGGAGGTGTAATTCGGCCCCCAGCTCCTTGCGGCCCTTGCGGCCCTGATGATACTCATAAGGCTCTTTTTGGGGTCGGTGGGTGTTACGTTCTGTGGTTTTGCCTTATTCGGGTCGGTCGGCGCTGCAGTCTGCGAATTCGCAGTTTTGGGTGCGGCCGAGCTGGTCTGATCGGACCGCAATTGCTCGTTTTGCGGCGAAGTACGGTTGGTTGTGGGCTGCTCAGGGGCGGTTTTTTTGCATCCTGAGAAGGTTGCCACTGTGGCGAACATCATCAGAAAAGCGACGACTGCCAGGCAAGAGTCGGTTTTCCTATTTTGCTTGAACATTCTGTGTTTCTCCAAAAGGGTTTTTTCGATAGTCCGTATTATACGTCTTTGTCCTTTCACGTCCAAAGCAAAGTTCACTTTTTGCATCCGAAGAGCAGCTCGTTTGGCCCCAGGGTTTTTGGACTGGTGAATCCGTGGGGTCTTGCCGTGGGGCTGTGATGGCGGACTGGCCGGAACACTTCTCTTGCCGGTTGCCTGGCTGACCTGCCGGCAGCGCACTCTTTGCTCCGGCTCGTCAGGGATTTCATTAAAGGTGGGCCAGGGTGCGGAGGGAGAGAGGAGAGAGAGGATATCCCTGACCCACCGTAAGTTGTATTATCCCAATTTGCTGCGGGCAGTCAAGAAAAATCACCAAATTTTTATTATCGTCGATTGACCATATACCTTCAACTGGGATAATAAGCTGCGGAAGGCCGAATGGCCGGGCAATAACTCCATCGAACTCAAATACGACCCCCTCGGAAATCGTCGCAGACATCAGAAATGGGCGCCTTCTCAACCAGGTGTTTACGCAAAATCCTGCGTATCCGTAATCACGCCACGGCGGCGGGTTCGGACTCCGGTTCGTATTCGTCGAAGCGGACGCTTATCTTCTTGCTGACGCCCCGCTGCTGCATCGTTATCCCGAACAGCATGGCAGCGATGCTCATCGTCCGTTTGGAGTGCGTGATGATGACAAACTGCGAATCCTTCTGGAATTCCTGCACCAACATATTGAATCGCTCGTTGTTGGCCTCGTCGAGGGCCGCATCAACCTCGTCGAGGAAGCAGAACGGCGACGGCTTGGTCTTGAAGACCGCAAACAGCAGGGCCAGGGCCGTCATCGATTTCTCTCCGCCGCTGAGCAGCGATATGCTCCTTGTTTCCTTCCCCGGCGGACGCGCGATTATCTCTATCCCCGCTTCCAAGATGTCCTCGGTATCCTCAAGCACTATATCCGCCTTGCCCCCCCCGAACAATTTGCGGAATATACCCTGGAAATGGCCGCGTATCTGCTCGAAGGTCTCTGCGAACTGCTCTGTGCTCTTTTTGTTGAGGCGGTTTATCAACTGCTGTAATTGGCCCCTGCTGGAGTTGAGGTCCTCGACCTGCGTGCTCAGGAACTCGTGCCGCTTCTCGAGCGTCTCCTGCTCGTCAATCGCGTCGAGGTTGACGTTACCCAGCTGTTCGATCCTGGCCCGAAGCTCAACTATCTCATCCTTGACCTGCTGCCAGTCAACCTCACGGTCCTTGTAACCCTTGTACGCCTCAGCCAAGTCAATCTGCAGCTCATCCCGCACCCGCTCAACCATGTCCTGCTGCCTGACCTCCAACTGGCTCAGCTCTATCTTGAGCTCGTTGATTTTCTCCTCGACCCGGCTTTTCTCGGCCCGCCTGAGCCGAATCTGCTCTTCGGCCTGTTTCTGCTGTTCGACCAGCTCCCGGGCCTCTTCGCTCAGCACGTGACTGTCTTGCTGGCTCTTTTCCTTTTCGACAAAAAGCTCCGACACCGCCGCCTCGCAGTCCAAGATATCCCTCTGGGCCTGGGTAATCTGCTCGGCGCAGCTCCGGGTTTCCTCCTCCGCCGCCTCCCAGGCCGTCCTGTTCTCATCCATCTGGCTCTTGAGGCTCACAAGCACCTGTTTCATCGCCTTGCCCTGCTCGGCAACCTGACCGAGCGACACCTTCAAATCGGTAAGCCTCTCCGTAAGCGATTGCTGCTCGGCCTTGCGCTCGGCACCCTTCGCCTCAAGCTCCTTTATCCGCACCGCCCGCTCATTATTGACCGTCTCGAGCTCCTCCAGTTTCTGCTTCGAGTCGTATTCCTTTTGCACCGACTGGGCAATCTGCTCCTCGAGCAGGTCAATCTCACCGGTTACCAAAGGCTCCTCTTCCCGCAGCCGCTTCATGCCCTGCTCCAGACCGCTAAGCCCGGAGCCAACCTGCACCTTTTCCGTATTCGCCTCGTATATGGCCGTTCGCAGGTTCTTGCACAGTTCGTTTAGATGTGCGTTTGTCTGCTTGTTCTTCTCGATTTGCGCTTCGAGCAGTGCGATCTCGGATGCGATATTGTCAATAGTCTCCTGCAGTTGCCGCAGCCGGCTCTTGCGCGATATCAGGCCGGTCGCTCTGCCTAAAGGCCCTAACCTGACGACACCGCCGGCGTCGAAAAGCTCGCCGTTGAGCGTGACGAATCTATAGTCCTCCCCCAACTCTCGCGCCAGCTCGACCGCCGAATCAAGCGTATCGACAATGAGCGTCCTGCCCAGCAGCTTCCATACCAGCGGTGCGTATCTGCCGTCGAACTTAACGAACTCGACGAGTCTGCCCCTGACCGAACTGAATTCCGACAGGTCCGCCGCATCGACAAAAGGCTCTACCCTGTCGAGGCTTATGAAACTCACCCTGCCGTCGAGTTTCCCAATCGTTTCGGTATCGGCAAGCAGCCTGCTCGTGCTGTTGACCACCAGTGAGTCGGTCCGGCCCTCCAACGCCGCCTCCACCGCACTTGCATAGTCAACGTCCGCCCGGACGATATCAGCCAGTATTCCCTCAACATAGTCCAATCTGCCGCTTCCCGCTGAGCGATTCTGCAGGATGTTCTTGACGCTCGCCTTGATCCCTTCGGACCTTCTTTCCATATCCGCCAGGATCGTCATCTCGCTGCTCAGGGCGCTTCGGACCTCCTTCCTGTGCGCCAGCCCTTTGTTGTCCGCCGCGATAAGACCGTCAATCTCTTCCGTCCTCTTGCGCTTGGACTCCAGATTGTCCGCCAGCTCGCCCAGAACCTTCTCAATATCGCCCAAACGGGCATTATGTCGCGCCTTTTCGGTAAGCAGCTCTTCAAGCTCCGCCTTGGCGGTCCTTGCACGCCCCGCCAGACGGTCCTTCTGGCTCGATAGATTGCTCCTGTAAACCGAGATACTCTGGATCTCGTTATGAAGCTGCGCCGTCCTGCGCACAATGTCGATTATCCCCGATTTCTCGTCTTCGAGATGGGCCTCAAGCGAGGCACACTCGGCATTTACCTGCTGAATGGCCTGGCGAACCTCCTCGACCTCTCGCGTTTTCTCATCGAGCATCCTCTCGCAATTCGCCAATTCGACCCTGTATTTCGCCGAATCGGCCTCAAAAACACCCTTCTGCTCCCGCAGCTTCTCGATTCGCTCAGCCACCGAAGCCCTCCTTTGCTCCAGCTCGCCGATCCTCGTCCTCAAAAAGTCAATCCTCTGAAGCCGCTGCTCGATCTTGCTCTGAACCGAGACAAGCCGATTGCCCGTCTCGCTGAGCTTGTGCTCGGTATCTATTATCTGTTCGCCCAATTCGCTGATATGGCTGTCCTGCCTGGTCACTTCCGCCGCCAGCCGGCCAAACTCCTCACCAACCCGGTCAAGAGCAGAATGCTTTTCCTGCAGTTGACTATGATTCTTGGCGTATTCGACCAGCGAGTAGTTGACCTGCAGATCCTTGAGCCTTTGAGTGTACTGCAAATAATTTCTCGCTTTGCCCGCCTGAAGTTTAACGCTTCGCAGCCTCTTGCCAACCTCGCCAAGAATGTCCGCAAGCCGAAGCAGGTTCTGCTCGGTGCGTTCGAGCTTGCGAAGGGCCTCTTTTTTGTGCGCCTTGTACTTGCTTATGCCCGCCGCTTCCTCGAATATGGACCTCCTGTCCGTCTTCGAGGCGCTCACCAGGTATTCGACCTGCCCCTGCTCGAGAATCGAGTAAGCCCTGGTCCCAACGCCCGTGTCCATAAACAGCTCACGAATATCCTTCAGCCGACAGGTCTTGCCGTTAATGCGATATTCGCTCTCCCCGCTCTTGAAGATTTTTCGCGTTATCTGAACTTCGTCGGCGTCGATTGCCAACTGTCGCGCGCCGCTCTCGCCCGGATTGGAGACGCATAAGCTCACTTCCGCTGCGCCAAGCGGTTTTCGGCTGCTGCTGCCGCCGAATATCACGTCGGCCATTTGCCCGCTTCGCAGTGACTTGACACTCTGTTCGCCAAGCACCCACTTGACCGCATCGACAACGTTGCTTTTGCCGCAGCCGTTAGGTCCTACAATGGCCGTTATGGGCGAATCAAAAACAAATTGCGTCTTATCTGCAAAACTCTTGAACCCGTTAAGAACGATTTTTTCAAGTCTCATCTACTATCCTGTTGTAAACGTCCGGTAACTATTGTCACGAGGTACGCACACTGCATTTCAAACCAATATGCAATATAGTTATCGGCCGGGGGTTTGTCATTTCTTGAGATTTACGCCGATTTTGGGAAGGGGGCCGGCACGAAACTCCGCCCTGATTGCGCCTTTGTCACTCATCTGCTTGACAAGAGCCATCATCTCCGAATAAGAAACACCCAAACCTCCACGACCCTGCTTATCTTTTGCAGCCGGCTCTTCGCAGAGCACGCGAATAATGTCCGCGAGATCTAAAGAGCTTCTGAGTTGCCCTACTGCGCCGCCGCGTCCCGGCTGCCTGCGGATTACCGACACGTATCTCTGGCCGCTCGGAGCATTCAATACGACCGTACCGTCTTCCGACTGCACAAAAATGTTGTCACGGCACATTATCGG
>CAYGZM010000202.1:0-5864 GCA_964354365.1 uncultured Pirellulales bacterium | reverse complement strand
CCCCATCGCATCGTTGGGGATGATAGTTTGCGGCGCCACCGGATGTCAAGGTTGAATCAATACAGAAGCCGGCTATTATGCAATACCGTCACACAGCCCCAAGGCCGGACAGAAAGGAGCCGACGACGAATATTACTCATGATTCTCTCTTTAGCTCGGCCTGGAGGTCCGGCTGATTTCCCGACCTTCTGACCTCGCCCGCGGCTTCCCAGCTCGTTCACGCCCACTTTGAACTCAACTTGACACCCTCCGGACCCCTGATTTATCATCCTCTACGATACGTCAAGACAAAATCGGTGGCTGGACACTCACTGAGCGGATTCACCAGAAAAACGAAATTCTAATTTTCAAAGATCGGCAAGTTTGCCGTTATCAAGTGAGACGGAAGGAATCATGCATCATACTGCCCGAACGCTTTTTGCAGAAGGATATATAACATGAGACAACCATTTCTAATTGTTCTGATACTCACTATTATGGCAGCAGACCCGTTCGCTCAACAGGACTCCTGGAATGTCGATCTCTCCGGTCAATGGCAATTCCGGATTGATCCTTTGGACACCGGCGTCGATGAAAAATGGTTTTCGGGAAAACTGCCTGATTCCATTCATTTGCCGGGATCCATGGCAGAAAACAATTATGGCGGCGACATTTCAGTCAAAACGAAATGGACCGGAATGATTGTTGACGAGTCCTGGTTCCGGGATGATAAATATGAAAAATATCGCCGGCCCGGCAATGTCAAAGTTCCTTTCTGGCTGCAGCCCAAGAAACATTATGTCGGTGCTGCCTGGTATCAAAAAGAGATTGAAATTCCCCGGTCATGGCAAAACAAGATTGTCCTCTTGCACCTGGAACGGTGTCACTGGGAGACTCGCGTCTGGATCGATGATAAACCTCTGGGCATGCAGAACAGTCTGAGCACACCTCATGAATATATTCTTGGCGTTTTAACACCGGGGATCCATCGGCTGACGGTTCGTGTGGACAATACGGTAAAGATCGATGTGGGCATCAATGCGCATAGTGTGTCGGATCATACGCAGACCAACTGGAATGGTATGGTCGGCACGCTTGAACTCCGGGCTGTCGATGCCGTGCGCATCGATGATTTGCAGGTGTTTCCAGATGTCCGGAATAGGGCAGCGCAGGTTAAATTGACGGTTCGTAACGATGCTGCCGCTGTCCCGGGGACCCTGACCCTTCAGGTACATTCAGAAAAGCAGTCACTGACGCCTGTTCAAATAAAATTCGACTGCGAGTCGCCTGTAACGCCTCTGGATGTGTCCCTGCCGCTGGGTAACGATGCATGTTTATGGGATGAATTTGGGCCGAACCTGTATCAATTAACCGCGACGATCGAGGGTAAGGGCTTTGCATCCGACAGGACAGTTACTTTTGGCATGCGTGAACTCACTGTTAATGACAGGCAGATTTTGGTCAATGACCGCAAGACATTTTTACGGGGCACTCTGGAATGTGCGATATTTCCGCTCACCGGTTATCCGGCGATGGACGTGGCTGAATGGACGCGCATCCTCCAGGTCGCTCAATCACACGGTCTGAATCACCTGCGTTTCCATAGCTGGTGTCCGCCGGAAGCGGCGTTCAGGGCTGCAGATCGGCTGGGTGTCATGCTCGCGGTTGAGGCCACGGCGTGGGCTAAAGTCGGCGACGGCGATGAGATCGACCGGTTTTTATATGAGGAGGGTGGCCGGATTCTCAAGGCCTATGGCAATCATCCCTCTTTTTGTTTTATGGCCTATGGCAATGAACCGGACGGCAAAAACCAACAAAAATATCTGGGCGAATTGATCACCCGTTGGCGAAAAAAAGATAGCCGCTGCCTGTATACATGTGCTGCCGGTTGGCCGCAAATTCCGGAGAGTGATTACCACAGCACACCGAAACCGCGAATTCAGGAGTGGGGCGCCGGGCTGAAGAGCATTATCAACAGTCAGCCACCACGGACGGATTTCGATTTCACGGCCATCATCGAGCAGTTAAGCAAAAAGCCGGTCGTGAGTCACGAAATCGGTCAATGGTGCGCGTTTCCGAATTTGCAGGAAATCGATAAATATACGGGCGTGTTGCAGGCAAAGAATTTCGAGATTTTTAAAGAGACATTAGAGCAAAACCATATGGGCCATCTGGCAAAGGATCTCTTGATAGCCTCGGGAAAATTACAGGCATTGTGCTACAAGGCCGATATCGAGGCGGCATTACGCACGCCGAATATGGCGGGATTCCAGTTGCTGGATCTGCACGATTTTCCGGGCCAGGGTACGGCCCTGGTGGGTGTGCTGGATGCCTTCTGGCAGGAAAAAGGCTATATCAGTCCGCATGAATACCGGCGATTTTGTAACAGCACAGTCCCACTGGCCCGGATGAAAAAGCTCTATTTCCTGAATTCAGAAACGTTTGTTGCCGATATTGAAGTGGCGCATTTTGGTCCGGCACCATTAAAGGATGTGACTCCTTGTTGGGCGATTCGCGACCTGTCCGGGAAAACCATTGCCTCGGGGCAATTTGCTGCTAAAGACATCCCCATTGGCAACGGGATTGAGCTCGGCCAGGTTCATTGGCCCTTAAAAGAGGTCGCCAGGGCTGCCCAGCTTGATCTTGAAGTCAAAGTGCAAAATTTTGTAAACGACTGGGATTTTTGGGTATTTCCGGCGCAACTGCCTAAACCGGATACCACAGCTGTTTTCATAACTCAATCATTGGATGAAGAGGCGGTTCGACAGATCAAAAAAGGCGGCACCGTATTTATAATGCTGCCCCGGGGTTCGATCAGGCCGGAAAAAGGCGGCAAAATCGGTATCGGGTTTTCATCCATTTTTTGGAACACCGCCTGGACAAATAATCAAATGCCCCATACATTGGGTATTTTATGCAATCCCGATCATCCCGCTTTTGCCGGATTTCCCACTGAATCTCACAGCAATTATCAGTGGTGGGATGCCTGCGCGCATTCGGATGTCATGATTCTGGACGATTTTGCGCCTGAGCTGAATCCGATTGTCCGGGTAATCGATGACTGGTTCGAGAACCGCCGGCTAGGGCTTGTCTTTGAGGCGCGCATCGGCAACGCTAAAATACTGGTGAGCAGCATCGATTTTGTAGACGATATGGCCGACCGCCCGGCCGCTAGACAACTGCTATACAGTCTGCAGCAATACGTCTGCAGCAACCAGTTTAATCCCGGCACCGAAATCGATCTCGAAACCCTGAAGGAATTGTTGATTATATTCCCTGGGCCCGGAGGTCCGGCTGATTTCCGGCGCTTTTAAGCGTCCCGTGACCTTTTGACCCGCTATGAGCAATCCCCCAACCCAATTTTTGACATCTCTTCAAGCTATGTTCTATACTCCCCACGATGGCTGGATGGAATAATAAAGGCGAAAATGCAACCGCAGCTAGCAGAGGCAAAAAACCAAATTACTATAAATACGCTCTATGGGAGCACGTCCAGGTAGTCGTTCAACACGCAAAATGGGACCTCGTATGTCACTCCACGAAAGACCCTTGACCTCTGAATTGTCTACAAGAAAGCCCTGCCCTAGTGTCATTCTGCTGGGGGCGCCGGCGATCTTGGCGCTTCTGTCACTGGTGTCCTGCACCAGCTATGCAGCCCCGCAAGGTATTTCGGAATCGACACGGTGGGCCATGAAGCCCGGGGAGTGGCAGACTCTGAAGATCAATTATGCCGATCCGGTGCCGGTGGACCTGGCCAAGACGCGGTACGGGCCGTGGGACAAGGCCCCCAATCTGGGCAACGGAAGACTGGGCGTGAGAATGCACGGCCAGGTCAAGAACGAAGTGATCACTCTCAACGAGGTCACCCTTTGGGCGGGGTACCCGCGCCGCTGGAATGATCCCTCTATTCTCACGGCGCTGAAAGAGGTAAGGCAGCTCCTCCTGGACGGTCGAAACGGCGAAGCCGACGTCAAGGCCAAGCAGCTCCAGAGTCTCAATAATGAGCCGTATCTGCCCCTGGGCAATCTGAGGCTCGATTTTGTTGAGGGGGATCAGTTCTCCGACTACCAGACTACCCTGGATCTGGACGCGGCGACAGCCCAGACCCGTTACAGGGTGGGGGACAAAACCTACAGGCGCGAGATGTTCGTTTCCTATCCGGATCAAGTCTTTGTCATCCGGCTCTCGATCGACCAGCCCGGGGGGTTGGACTTTCGCGCCAGTCTGGACTGTCAATTGCGCCACAGCGTTGCCGCCGAAGGGAACGATTGCCTGGTCGTCAATGGCCGCGCGCCGTATTTCAACGACACGTGGTCATCGAAGACCCTGTACGACGACCATCGGGGGATGACGTTCTGCTCCCGACTCAAAATCCTGCCCACCGGCGGCAGCCTTTCGGCGGAGGACTCATCACTCCGCGTCAAAGGAGCGGACTCTGCCCTGCTGATCTTCTCTGCGGCCACAAGCTACAACGGTCCGAGCAACGATCCTGCGACCCAGGGGAACGATCCCGTGCCGGTCGCCAGGGCTTATGGGGATCGTGCGGCGGCCAAGTCCTACGAGTCGCTGCTCTCGGCCCATCTTGAGGACTATCGCAGGATATTCCGCCGGCTGTGGATCGAGATCAACGGCGAGGCTCCCCATCAGCGGGCACTCGATTTCCAGTACAATCGCTTTGAAGTCATCCAGTGCTCACGCCAGGGCGGGCAACCGATGCTGCTCCAGGGACTCTGGAACAAGGAAGTCAAGCCCAACTGGTATGGACACTGGACGATGAACAGCGAGGCCCCCAAGGCCTATTGGACGACCGAGGCGGGGAACATGGCGCCCGAGTGCTTCGCGCCGGTCACACAATTCGTCGAAGAGCTTGCTCGCAACGGCGCCGAAACGGCCAGAGTCAATTACGGCTGCCGGGGTTGGGTCGCGCATCACAACGTCGACATCTGGAGGCACACCGCGATGGTGGGAGGGAAGCAGCTCCATCCCTATTGGGTCTGCTGGATGATGGGCGGCGTGCTCATGACCCAGCTGCTGTGGGATCACTACGCGTTCAGCGGAGATGTGGACTATCTTCGAGACCATGCCTATCCCGTCATGAAAGGCGCGGCGGAGTTCTGTCTCGATTGGCTCATCGAGGACGGCGAGGGGCGCCTCACCACGGCGCCGTCGACGTCCCCGGAAAACAGCTACATCCATACGGACGGCGAATCCTACGGCGTGGGCATGGGCGCGACGTGCGACTTGGCTCTCATCAAGCAGCTCTTCCTGGACACGATCAAGGCCGCACAGGCGCTTCATATCGATCCCGATTTCCGGAAAACCCTCGAATCGGCGTACAGCCGGATCGCTCCATTCAAGATCGGGAGCCGGGGACAGTTACAGGAATGGGCGCAGGATTGGGCGGACGCCGAGCCTGAGCACAGACATGCGTCCCACCTTATGGCGCTGTACCCTCTTTCGCTGATCACGCCCCGCGGAACTCCGGAGCTCTACAACGCCGCCCGGCGTTCACTGGAGCTGAGGAGCGGCGGCGCCAACTTGCCGACAAAGGGCGGATGGTGGGCCCGGCTGTTGGACGGCGACAGGGCGCTCGACGCACTCGCTTCCCCCAACGGTCCCACGCGCTACACGAACGAATACGCGGGATTCCCTGAGCTGCTCGTCCAGTGCCATGCCGGCGAGCTCGAGCTTCTGCCGGCCTTGCCCACGGCTTGGACCAGCGGCAAGGTGCTCGGGTTGAGAGCCCGCACCGGATACGAGGTGGATATCGAATGGTCGAACAGAAAGCTGACAAGAGCGACGATCCGTTCGTCCCTAGGCACCACCCCTATTGTCCGCGTTCAGGGGGAATTAGCGGATATTGAAAACGATCCACGCATCATCCT